>CAZSOI010000215.1:0-2614 GCA_964608115.1 uncultured Burkholderiaceae bacterium
GGTCCCTGTGCCGGCACGCTTTCGTCGGCGCCTGATCGAGTTTGGCAGTGGTGAAGCAACGAGGGCAATTTGTTCCACCCTGATCGCCCAAGCCTTCGGAGCAGTTCGCTATCCCATTTTGCCCGTCATCTCGCGTAAGCGCGACGGTAACCCGAATGGCGCCGACGAAGTGCGCGAACTCTGGCGCATTCGCCACCATAGCCTGTACGTTCCGCGAGACTTCGACATCTCCCCATTTTTTGAAGTCGTCAAACCGCGCATTGCCAACAAGTTCGATTACCGACTCGCGCCGTGGAGCGAGGGCGGAACTGTCATCATGGGCGATTTGTCCCCGACAGAGGTCGTCAAAGTCTTACCAAGAAAAGACCGCCGAGCGTAAAACTGGCGCGGTAAGTTGTCACACGGAAAACCATGCATAGCGGTTCTGATACGCACTCTCGAAGCGAAGGCCTGTTGGTCTGTTTTGATGGTTTCTTGGTTCGAGCCGTCTGAGAACAAATCGAACAACCGCAAGTGCATCGCTTGAGCCAGCTGCTACCTGCACACCGGTTAACTTCGCATAGCCGCCTCGGACAAAATCCGCGGCGCATCGCTTTTGACGGAGGACGGCCGGGAGTCCGCGAGAAACGGCAGGGACATCAAGGTGGCCGGCGCTCAGTTGCAAATCATGCTAGTAGGAACTGCGTGGTAGGAACTGCGGTGAGTAGGGCTGATCTTTTGCCGTAATTGTCCCTGCTCCGGCTCCTACGACACCGTCGGGTCTTAATCGCTCCGCCGGTTGGTTGCGCCGCGGCCTTCATCGTCCAGACATGCGGTGCCGAAGTTTTCTGACGTTTGTCGAGTTGCACTTCTTCGGCAGCCATAGCGTGCACAAGCTCGCCGAGGCGCGAGATGTGACGCAGCGCATCGTGAATAGCAGAAGGTGCGGCTGATTTTGCTCGAGGCGCTAAGCTAAGCTTTGGGGAAGCGCGAGTCGGTCCAAAGCTCAGGAGACCGGGGAATTCTATGGTGCTATCGGCAGCGCAGATGGCGCGAATGAGTCATCTGCTGGAGGAAGCGTTGCCGCTGGATGAAGCAGGGCGCAAGCGTTGGCTTGAAGGGCTCTCCGATGAGCAGCGCGACTTAGAGCCCGCGCTACGCCGGGCGCTACTTTCGCAAGACAAACCGGGGATGGAGGCGCTGGCGACGCTTCCCAAGATCGCTGTGGCTGGCAGCAAAGGGAGAACCGAAAGCGGGTTTCAGGCAGAAACAATGATTGGGCCGTACCGCTTGATCCGCCAGTTGGGCGCCGGAGGCATGGCCGAGGTATGGTTGGCGCAAAGGGCCGACGGAGCTTACAAGCGCAATCTGGCACTAAAGCTGCCTACCGCCGTTGACCTTCGAGCGGACGTCGCCAAGCGCTTTGCACGCGAGCGCGACATTCTTGCCGGTCTGGAGCACCCCAACATCGCTCGTTTCTACGACGCCGGGCTGAGTCGGGAAGGGTTGCCCTACCTGGCATTGGAATATGTGCAGGGCGAGCCGATAACTCAATGGTGCGATACGCATCTTTTCGAGATCAAAGACCGTATCAAGCTCTTTTTGCAGGTATTGGACGCGGTGCAGTACGCACACGTCCGTAAAGTACTGCATCGAGACATTAAGCCGTCGAACATACTCGTGACCGGCTCTGGCCAAGTTCGACTACTGGATTTCGGAGTGGCCAAGCTCTTGGTCGATGAAGAAACACAAACGCAACTCACTCAACTTTATGGCCAGGCGTTCACGCCGGAGTACGCAAGCCCGGAGATGGTTCGCGGTGATCGTGTGCAAGAAGCCAGCGACATCTATGGCCTTGGAGTGGTGCTCTACGAACTGCTCTGCGGCGCTCGTCCCTATCGCCTCAAGGCGAAAGCAGCGTTTGGTGCGCTCGAACACACCTTGCCGCAGGGGCAAATCCCACGACCCAGTTCGCAAGTCACAGAAGAGTCCGCAATGGCGCGGGCTACGACTCCCAGAAAACTCTCTGGACAGCTGCGCGGAGATCTCGATGCGATTGTGCTCAAGGCCATACAACGCGAGGCGCGAGACCGCTATGCAAGCGCTGAGGCACTGGCAGACGACCTGCAGCGTTACCTTAGCGCGGTTCCCGTGGAGGCGCGTCTTGCGCATCCGATTTACCTGTTGAGTCGCTTCGCTCATAGGCACCGAAGTAGGATTGTCACTACCACAGTTCTTCTCCTTGTTGCGATCGCCCTCGGTTATGCACTTTCAAGAACCGTCTGACCTCCTGGTCGACCGAAAGATGGGACCTTAGGGCAAAAATTGACGGTTGGTCTGCTCGCACGCAATTCCCAACGAAATGCATCCGAATTCGTTCGATGCAGCGCTCTGAAATCCAACGAGTTGTTTGCAAAGCATCGACAGTGTTCGAGCGCCTAGCGAAATCGTTTGCTTTAAGACAAAACTGGGGTTCATTCAACAAGTCCGTGAACCACAAACGACGCGAGAGAATGTGCAAATGCGCGCAGTACCAATGCTTTTATCGGATCGGCCTATTTCTGTGTCACTGCACTATCCAACTATGACCCACCCCTTTTGATCGGCAGGCTGAGTAAACACGAGCGCCGCTACC
>CAZSOI010000216.1:0-6133 GCA_964608115.1 uncultured Burkholderiaceae bacterium
CAACGCCAAGGCGGGGTACAGCGCCAAAAACGCGACCAGGCCACACGTAGCGATCACAGCAAGCGGGGCCCACAGTTGGCCGTAATGGTGCAGGCTGATATAGACCCACGACACACCCACACCAAACCAGCCTAGGCCAAAGGCCAACCCGATCCCAAAGGCAACACGTGGATTGTCGGCACGGAGCGCAAGTCCAAAGCAAACGCTTAACGCGGCAAGTTCCAGATACGGCAGATTGGCAGGCGCAAATGAGAGCGCATGGGCCGCGCCAGCCGTTGCAGCAATCGCGGCCAGCAAAAGGCGCTGCCAGCGCCTGTGCACGTGCTGAGCCGCCCACGGCGCGGCCAGCGTTTTGGGACTAAGCAGGGCGGATGGGCGGGTGTCGTTTGGGGCAGCATCGCCGGTTCGGCCGGTGGCCTCAGGCATGCTGGCCCGCTTCCCGGTCCGCAAATTCGCGCGCCAGGGTCCTTGGAACGCGACGGACGTGGAACAACTGCGCCTGGCGGGCATCGGCACGCAGCACCTCAAAGCGCAGTCCATCGATTTCAATGGCATCGCCACGGCGCGGCACCCGTCCGAAAGCATCGGTGACCAAACCGCCGATCGTGTTGAAATCCGACTCGGGATAACTCGTGCCAAAGCTCGAGTTGAACTGATCGATCTCGGTCAGTGCCTTGACACGGAAAGTACCGTCGGCTTCGGCGATGATGTTTTCGTCCTGCTCGTCAAAGTCGTATTCGTCCTCGATATCGCCGACGATTTGCTCGAGCACGTCCTCGATCGTGATCATTCCTGCAACACCACCGTATTCGTCCACGACGATCGCAATGTGATTGCGCTTGGAGCGGAAATCTCGCAGCAAGACGTTCAGCGGCTTGGATTCGGGTATGAACACGGCCGGGCGCAACATTGCGCGCACATCCAGTTCGTGCTCCGTGTAGTAGCGCAGCAAGTCCTTTGCCAGCAGTATGCCGATCACATGGTCTCGGCTGCCCTCGATCACAGGAAAGCGCGAATGCCCCGTCTCGATGACTTTTGGCATCCAGGATTCGACCGGTTCATCGATATCGATTGCGTCCATTTGCGCCCGCGGGATCATCAGGTCGCGCGCCCGAAGCTCGGAGACCTGGAGCACGCCCTCGATCATTGAGAGGGCATCGGCGTCAAGCAGGTTGCGGCCGTGTGCCTCGGAGAGCAGCTCAAGCAGCTGCTCGCGGTTTTCCGGTTCGCGGAAAATGAACGCCGTCAGGCGCTCGAGCAAGCTGCGGTGGTGATGGGCATGAGCAGCGCGCCCGGCATTGGAGTCGGACATCTTGGTCGGACGCGCGGCAACGTCCGGCAGTGAAGAAGTAGTCAGAATACCGGAGCGCCGAGGGCCCGTCACCGACTAGGCGCCCGATGGATTTAGTCAATGTTTGTCATCTCATGTTAGCAAGCGCACACTTTTCTATTATTAAATATAAATCAATAACTAAGCATATGGATCGGGAATTCGCAGCCGAGCCAGGGTCCGGCGTTCGAGCGCTCGCATCTTGCGGCTCTGCCCCGCATGCTCGTGGTTGTAGCCCTGGGCGTGCAGCACGCCATGCACCAGCATGTGGGCCAGATGCTGGCGCAAGGTCTTGCCCTGCTCGCGCGCTTCGCGCCGCACCACCGGCATACACAAAACGATTTCCGCTACCACGCTAGGGCGTGCCTGATAGGCAAACGTGAGCACGTTGGTCGGATAGTCGCGAGCGCGAAACTGGCGGTTTAATCGTCGGCCAACGCGTCCATTGACGAAAACCAGGCAGATTCGGGCGTCGCGGCCCAGCGCCATATGCACCCAGCGACGAAGCGTGGAGCGGGCTGGAAGGTCGGATTGGGGAGGGGACGCAACCACGGATAATCGCAGCCGCGAAGGCTGCCGACCCGCACCGTTAGCGCGTGCGCCGCTTTTACTCGCCACGTGAGGCGCGCGTTGGGCGGCTTGCCGCCGCTGCGTTGGCCGCGGCGGCACGTTCATAGGCCTCAACGATGCGCGCCACCAGCGGGTGGCGTACGACATCGGCGGCCGTAAAGTAAGTAAAGCCAATGCCGCGCACGGCCTGCAGGACGTGCTGGGCTTCGATTAGTCCGCTCGCGCTCCCGCGAGGAAGGTCCGTCTGCGTGACATCGCCCGTAATCACCGCCCTAGAGCCAAATCCGATACGCGTGAGGAACATCTTCATTTGCTCGGGCGTAGTGTTTTGCGCCTCATCGAGTATGACAAAGGAGTGATTCAGTGTGCGCCCGCGCATGTAGGCAAGGGGTGCAATCTCGATGGTCTGGCGCTCGAGCAACTTCTGCGTCTTGTCAAAGCCTAGAAGATCGAACAACGCGTCGTACAAAGGTCGCAGATAAGGGTCGACCTTTTGCGCCAAATCCCCGGGCAAGAACCCCAAGCGTTCACCTGCCTCAACGGCCGGGCGCGTCAGAACGATGCGCTCCACCGTGTCGCGTTCGAGCGCATCGACCGCGCAGGCAACCGCCAGATACGTCTTGCCGGTACCTGCGGGGCCGATTCCGATACTGATGTCGTGTGCCAGTATTGATTGTAGGTAGTCGCGTTGCGCCGGCGTGCGCGCGTGCAGTTCGGGACGGCGGGTGAGCAACACAAGGGAGCGCGCCGCATCGGTCGTCGCGCTCTTGTGATCTGAGGGGGCACGCTCGGCCAAGTGTACGGTTTCGTCCGCAACGGCTTTCTGGACCTTCGTGGCAAAACGTTTTTGTTCGAACACCTGCAGTTGCACGTCCTCAAGCGACAGTGGATGTTGTGCTTGCGCCTGCAGACCCTCGAGCAAGGATTGGGCGTTGCGCGCCGCCTCAGGTGAGCCCTCGATACGAAAGACGTTGCCGCGGCGGCGAATTCGGACCGCAAACTCATTTTCAATCTGCCGCAAATTGACATCGAGCGCACCGGTCAGATGGGCCAGACGCTGGTTGTCGGGATCGGCGGAAAATTGCAGCACTGTGGCCGTCGTCGACGACGCGCCGCGCTCGCGTCGGCCTCGGTTGTTTCGCGCTGCTTGCGTCACGCTGCCAGGCGCCCCTCGTCGCCAACGAGCAGTTCGCCACGCAAAGTGTGTTTGAGCGCTTGTGTGATACGCACCTCGACCATCTTGCCTACTAGCTCCGGTGTTCCGCGGAAGTTTACGGTCCAGCGATTGGAG
The DNA here is from genome assembly GCA_964608115.1 of uncultured Burkholderiaceae bacterium. Taxonomy (GTDB): domain Bacteria; phylum Pseudomonadota; class Gammaproteobacteria; order Burkholderiales; family Burkholderiaceae_F; genus GJ-E10. Next base: position 3,192 of record CAZSOI010000216.1, read on the forward strand.
CAGCGCCCCGTCAGCTCGCGCGGATCGCGCCGCGAACAGCCCTCGACCAACACGGTTTGCACTCCAGCGAGCATTTCGCGACCGATGCGCGCTTCAATTGCATCGAGTCGGTTCTGTAACCGCCGCAGCCGTTCGAGCTTTACTTCGGGGGGCGTCGGGTCGGCCAGCTCGGCCGCCGGAGTTCCGGGGCGGCGACTGTAGACAAACGAGAAGCTCGCATCAAATTGCAACTCCTCGACCAGACGCAGGGTTTGCGCAAAATCTTCCTCGCTTTCGCCCGGAAAGCCGACGATAAAGTCCGACGCCAGCGAAATGGCCGGTTGGGCAGCACGAAGGCGGCGCACGATGGCTTTGTACTCGAGCACCGTATAGCCGCGCTTCATTGCAAGCAGCACCCGGTCCGATCCCGATTGCACGGGCAGGTGGACATGGTGCGCGAGTTTGGGCAGACGGGCATGCGCAGCAATTAAGCGTGCCGTGAACTCTCGCGGATGCGAGGTCGTATAGCGGATGCGCTCGATGCCGGGAATCTCGGACACAAGATCGAGCAACAAGGCAAAATCGGCACATTCGCCGAGGCGGCCGACAGGGCCAATCGTTCCTCGATACGCGTTGACGTTTTGTCCGAGCAGCGTGACTTCTCGCACACCCTGGTCGGCAAGATCAGCGACTTCTGTTAAAACGTCGTCGAGCCGCCGCGACATTTCCTCTCCGCGGGTATACGGCACGACGCAAAAGCTGCAGTACTTGCTGCATCCTTCCATGATCGAGACGAACGCACAGGGCCCGGTGGTATGCGGCGGCGGCAGCCGGTCAAATTTTTCCATTTCGGGAAACGAAACGTCGACCTGCGGCTCCCCGGTTCTGCGCCGAGCCGAGATCATGGCCGGCAAACGGTGCAGCGTCTGGGGACCGAAAACCAGATCGACAAAGGGCGCCGATTCCAGCACTGCGGCACCCTCTTGGCTGGCGACACAGCCGCCGATGCCGATCAGCAAGTTGGGGTTTGTCTCTTTCAATTGCCGCAAGCGGCCCAAATCGGAGCGCATCTTGTGCTGCGCCTTGTCGCGAATCGAACAAGTATTAAATACGATCAGATCGGCGTCTTGGGCTAAATTGGTGCACTCCCAGCCTTGTTGGGTTCGCAGGACATCGACGATTTTTTGCGAGTCGTACTCGTTCATCTGGCACCCGAAGGTGCGCAGGTAGACTTTATTCGCGGGCACGGTTTTCATCCGAGGGCGAGAATTTGCGAATTTTACCGTGAAGCGCGCTGCAGCATACACGCCGGCCGACTTGCAGTGATACTGCCGGCGCAAATGAAACCGTAGCGAGGGACACCTACTGTGGCTTGCAGCCACTAGTGAAATTTATCCGCTTGCACTCGCGGTTCTTCAAAATGGATTTGTGCCAGATTCGTGCTGCCGCGCAGTTCAGTCAGGTGCCCAATGCGACCCGCCGAAGACCGACGAAAAGCGAACACGCGCACGTGCTGCGATTTGGCACACAGGATTTTGGATTCGCAAAATCGGGTTGGCCGAGCCGGGTCTTTTATTTCTATTGACCCGATCTTCGCAGCGGAATTGATCACGTTGACACATCGCTCTGACACATTGTGCTAACGATCGGATTTGACCTTGATTTTTTGTGAAAGCTCGCTCATCGGGTGTTTACGGCTACACCTAGAATGCGACGCCAGAGCAAAATCCGTCGCAAGCATCGGAGCGTGCACCTTTCAGGACGGGCACTGGTGCGGACAGTTGACGAGCCCGTCTGTGCCATGACCGCCTTTTACCAATTGCTGATCCGCCGAATTACAGAGTGAAAACTACCCTACCTCTTTTCGAAAATCGACAGTTCCTTGTCAGAATGATCATGGAGCGCGTATGCAAATCGCGCAGCGTCCTTCACCGTTTAAGCCGCGGTGAAGCCTAACCCATTGATTAAGTAAGTAAGGGCAGAATCCACGCGCGCCAGGCGCCGCGAGAAGACTGCTACGAACTGTCGGTTCAGGATCAATGGCGGCTAACCGCGTGAGAATCGCGCCCTATATGCAGCTGTACGCAGCCTCGATTGCACTTTCCGCATTGCTGCTCTTCCTGGTGCAGCCGATCATCGCCAAGCAGATTCTGCCGTGGTTCGGGGGCAGTGCGGGCGTGTGGACGACCTGTATGGTGTTCTTTCAAACAGTACTATTGGCCGGCTACGGATATGCACATTGGTTGGCGCGCCGGTTGTCGTCGCGCCAGCAGTGGGCCCTGCATACGGTGCTATTGATAGTCAGCCTGGGGTGCCTGCCAATCGTCGCGGCGGAAGGTTTTCGGTCGGCCGGCGAGCAAGACGCAACGGCCACGATCCTGCTGCTACTGGTAGCGACAATTGGTTTGCCTTATTTCATGCTGGCATCCACTGGCCCACTACTGCAATCGTGGTTGGCGCGCCGATGGCCGGCGCACTCGATTTACCGTCTGTTTGCGCTGTCCAATGCGGGCTCGCTCGCCGGGCTCGTCGCCTTTCCTTTTCTTATCGAACCGCGTTACGGCTCGCGGGAACAGGCCTTTGGTTGGAGCGCAGCGTACGTGGCATTCGCGTTGGTATCCGCGGCAGCCGCGTGGCTCATGTCACGCACCGCGGTGCACGGGGCTGCGCCCGCGTCAGGTGGCCCTGCCGAAGAAATCGCTGGCTCCGGAGCCGAGCAACGGGCGGAGCGGCAACCTTACAGACAAATGCAGGTGTCGCATGCTCTCGCGCCAGCGGGCGGCCCGTGGACATGGTTGGGCCTGTCCGCACTTGGGGTCGCGATCCTGCTGGGGGCCACCGCGCACATCACCCAGAACGTCGCATCGGTGCCATTCTTGTGGTTGGCGCCGTTGGTTCTGTACCTTCTGAGCTTCATTCTCGCCTTCGAAGGCAGGTCGGGCCGTGGTTGGTACAGCCCAGCG
>CAZSOI010000217.1:0-1705 GCA_964608115.1 uncultured Burkholderiaceae bacterium
CGCGAATACTTGCCGCGGCTGCAAATGAAATGATGCCGCGCGCCGCTCTGGCGCTCGCAACGATTGCGTTCGGCGCGGCGACGATTGCCGCGGAACCGTCGGAAGAGAACAAAGATCTCGAGCTCATTCCGAGTACCGCGCCGACACCCCCGGCTTCGACCACCGAGGCGCCTCCAAGTGGACCGGCGAGAAAATTGTATTTGGAAAATGCGTTCACCCAGTCTTGGACGCAAAGCGGGCTCGTCGTGCCGTTCCCGCCGCCCGAACCGTCCATCTGGGAGGAGCGCCTCTTGCTCGACGTGCGCGACGAATGGCATCTCGGGCAAAACCTCACTTTGGCATACAGCGGGCGTTTGAATCTACGGTTCGAGGACCGGATGGATACCCCGAGCCACGAAAACATCATCAACGACTTTCGCGAGGCCTACCTTGCCTGGGAGCCTACCCCCAGTTTCTTTGCCGATGTCGGTCGAGTCAATCTGAAAAGCGGTGTCGCGTTAGGCTACAACCCAACGGACTTTTTCAAAACGCGCACGGTGGTCGAACCGCTTTCGGTCGACCCCGTCACGCTGCGCGAAGATCGGCTCGGAACGCTGATGTTTCGCGCGCAACGGATTTGGGCGAGAGGATCCCTAACCGCGACGTTTGCGCCTGCGGTCGCTTCGATGAGTCCGATCTATAGCCCCTTTACTCTGCCGAGTCTCAATCCGATGTTTGATCGAACCAACGCAAAGGACCGACTCCTCGTCAAAGGCAGCGCGGACATTGTCGAAGGATTCAGCCCGGAAGTTCTCGCATACCACGAACCCGGCACGACCCGCTGGGGAATCAATCTTGCACAGCCCATGGGGAGACAGGTGGTTGTTTACGCCGAATGGTGCGGCGGCCCCCGGACCAGCCTGATCGATGATGCAATGCGCTTTGGCCGCGAAACGGGACAACTGCCGCCCAACGCGCAAAGCCCAATACCGGAGGATGCGCATCAGCAATTTCGCACCGAGCTTGCGGCGGGAGCCTCCTACGCCCTTGCCGAAAGCAAAATCACCGTCAACCTCGAATTCAATTACAACCAGGCCGCGCTTTCGCGAGTCGATTGGAGAAACTGGTTTGCCGCGGGAGCGGGAATGACGAGCCAGTCGCCCACGGCGGCCGAGCTCTGGTACATCCGCGACTACGCTGTCGATCAACAACAACAGATCAGCCGAAGCAATCTATTTTTGCGCGGCGACTGGGTTGATGCGTTCTTTCCGCGCCTGGAACTCAGTGGCTTCGTCGACGACGACCTGGCCGACGGTTCCACCCGAATCCAGCTCACGGCCAACTATTTCCTCACCGATCGGTGGACGATCGGCGGTTTAGTGCTGGTCGACTTCGGCACACCGCGATCCGATTTCGGCAGCCTGCCCCAGGGCGGCAGCGTCCTTCTGAATGTTGTGCATTATTTCTGACCGCACAGATGCGACGAACGGGACCGACCCGAAAAACGAGCGTAGCGCTCTCGTACGCTTCCACGTGCGGAAGGCATTTTGTGCCGGACTGCGCCAAAATGCCCTCCCGCGGATTTCGTACGATTTTCAAGGAGGACTTGGACCGCGGCGGCTCGCTTCACGACAAAGCGACATCGGGGCAAATCCGATGCCTTCACACCGAAGGCTCGATCACCTGGCCGGTCATCGAACCTTCGACGGCACGAACGTACGCTTGC
>CAZSOI010000218.1:0-3150 GCA_964608115.1 uncultured Burkholderiaceae bacterium
AAACGCCGGCAGGTCAAAGCGCCGGCGCGTCTCCTCCTCGAGTTTGCGATCGTCCATGTCGCGCAGGTCAAGCCGATCCGGCACGTTGACCGTCGTAATGGCAAAAGCGGTCGCCGGAACCTCGGTACTACCATGCGACATAAGGATCTCCGCAATAGCGGGTACCAACTATCACCAAGTTCGGCGTAGGCGCGAACAATTTTCTTGTCTTCAGGCCGACAAACCTCCGTGGCGTCGCTGCAGCCATGCGGTCGCTTCGCCGATGACTCCGCGTCGGAAAGCCATCACGCACAAGACGAAGATAAGTCCAGTGACTATCGTAACTGCCTCGCCTAGACCGGAAAACCACGAAATACCGGTCATCTCAGCCAAAGCCGCTCCGATATCTCCAATCTTGTTTTCCAGTCCGACAACGATCAGTGCTCCGACCAAGGGGCCAAGCAGGCTGCCGACGCCGCCCACAAGGACCATCAAAATGACCAGACCCGATGTCGACCAATGCGCGTCGGTTAGCGATGCAAAGCCCAGTGTCAGAGCCTTTAGAGCACCGGCAAGTCCGGCCAACGTGGCCGATAGCACGAAAGCGAGCAACTTGGCCCGGGCAGGCGCGTACCCCAGCGAAACGGCGCGCGCCTCGTTGTCGCGCACGGCACTGAGCAATTGGCCAAAGGGAGAACGAACAACGCGCTGGATAAAGAGGTAGCTGGCAACAAAGAGCGTAAGCCCCACAAAGTAGAGCGTGAGATCATTTTCCAATGACACAAATCCAAACAAGCTGCCGCGCGGTATTGCTTGCAAGCCATCCTCGCCATGCGTGAAGGGTGCCTGCAAAAACACGAAATACAGCATTTGGGCAAGCGCAAGAGTAATCATCGAAAAGTAGATACCGCTTCGGCGGATGGCCAAGCCTCCGATGATCAGGCCTAAAAGTGCCGCGACACCCACGCCAAGGAGCAACCCGGCCTCAGTCGGCCAACCCAAGTCATGCAGCGCGTATCCAGCGAAGTAAGCGGCCGAACCAAGGAATGCAGCGTGTCCAAAGGAGAGCAGACCCGCATAGCCCAGCAACAAATTAAACGCGCTGGCAAAAAGCGCGAAGCACAGCACCTGCATTAAGAAGACTGGGTAGGCGCCAAAAAAGGGCAGCGCGATGCCAAGAATTAGCAAAAGGCTGTATCCCACCCGCCGTGCGCTCATTGTTCTCGTCCAAAGAGGCCGGTCGGCCGCACCAGCAGTACGAGAGCCATTACGAGGAACACGACGGTGGACGATGCCTGGGGATAAAAGACCTTGGTGAGCCCTTCGACGACGCCGAGCATGAGACCTGTGGCGATGGAACCGGCGATCGACCCCATGCCACCGATCACCACCACAGCAAATACGACGATGATCAGGTTGCTTCCCATCAATGGCTGAACCTGCAATACAGGCGCGGCGAGCACCCCCGCAAGGGCCGCCAGGGCCACGCCAAAACCGTATGTGAGTGTCGTAATCAACGGCACGTTGACGCCAAAGGCTTTGGTCAAGGGTGCATTTTCGGTTCCCGCACGCAGTCGCGCGCCTAGCGGAGTGCGCTCAATTACGAACCAAGTCGTAAAGCACACGGTCAGCGACACCGCCACCACCCAGGCGCGGTAAATGGGAAGGATCATGAACCCAAGGTCGGCCGAGCCGCGCAGCAGCTCGGGCACCGGGTAGGGCTGTCCGGATGACCCATAGAAAGAGCGAAACGCCCCCTCAATCATCAAGGTCGCGCCGAACGTTAGCAGCAGGCCATACAGATGGTCCAGCCCGTAGAGCCGGCGCAGCAGCAGCACTTCAAAGAGTATGCCAAAAGCACCAACAAGCAATGGTGCGATGAACAGCATCGACCAGTAGCCCAGCCCAAAGTACTCGCCGCCGATCCAGGCCAGCATTGCGCCCATCATGTACAGCGCGCCATGGGAAAAATTGATGATGTTGAGCAAACCAAAGATGACGGCAAGTCCCAAAGAAAGCAGTGCGTAAAACGATCCGTTGACCAACCCGAGCAGCAACTGGGCCATCAACGCTGCCAGCGGGACGCCCAGCACTGTGATCATCCGGCCATCTCCGGTCGTTGCTGCGCCTGCGGGCAAAAGGTCCCGCACGGCGCAGCGGCCGCCGTGTGCTTGCCGCCGTGCGCGCTCTGGAGCGCGCGGCGCAAAACGGCTATTTCTTCACGAGCGGGCACTTGGACTCAGACAGCGGACGAAAGGCCTTTTCCCCTGGGACCACCTCGATGACTTTGAGGTAATCCCACGCTTCCTTTGATTCCTGGGGCGTCTTGACCTGCTCCAGGCGCATCTCGTGAATCATTCGACCGTCCGCGCGGATATAACCGTCCTTTGCGAACATATCGTTGATGCGGGTCTTTTTGAGCTGAGCCATCACCGCGTCGCCGTCGTCCGTACCGACGGCCTTGACCGCCAAGAGGTACTGCATCGCCGCCGAGTAGTCGGCCGCTTGCAAAGAGGAGGGCTCGCGCTGGACCTTTGCGTAGAAGCGTTGAGCCCAGGCGCGCGACTCAGGAGATTGGGTCCATGTCCAGGCCGAAGTCATATACATGCCTTGGGTTAGAGGCAAGCCGAGCGAGTGAATGTCGTTGATGAACATCAGCAGCCCGGCCAGTTTCATGGTTTTGGTGACGCCGAACTCGTTGGCGGCCTTGATGGAGTTGACGGTGTCGCCGCCGGCGTTGGCAAGCCCAAGAATCTGCGCACCGCTGGCCTGCGCCTGAAGCATAAAAGAGGAGAAATCCGAAGCGCTAAGTGGGTGGCGAATCTCGCCTAGCACTTTGCCGCCGTTGGCCGTAACGACCGCCGCCGTGTCGCCCTCGAGCTGCTTGCCGAAGGCGTAATCGGCCGTAAGGAAGTACCAAGTTTTGCCCCCGGCGCGAACTACGGCACCACCGGTTACGGTCGCCAGAGCGTAGGTGTCATACGCATAGTGGATGCTGTAGGCGGTGCACTCCTCATTGGTGAGAGCCGAACTTCCCGCACCTATGGAAATAAAGGGTTTTTTCTTCTCCGCAGCCACGGTCTTCATGGCCAAGCTTGCGGCCGAGTTCGTTCCACCGATCAACAGGTCCATGCCCTTTTGATCGAACCATTCGCGTGCCTTAGCCGAAGC
>CAZSOI010000219.1:0-7232 GCA_964608115.1 uncultured Burkholderiaceae bacterium
TGCATCTGGCGCATGAAAAAGATCCACACACCGATCAGCAAAATCACGGGGCCAAAGGCGTAAAAGAAGCTCAACAGCGGAGATTGCGATTCGCGCTGCTCAAATTCGAACTTGACGTTGGCGTCAAGCAAATCCTTGAAGATTCCCCGGTCGTATAGCGTGCCGGTCGTGCGCAACTGCGCGCCGTCGTTGGTCTGGGCGATGATCTCGGTCATGCCCGGGGAGGTCTCTTGAATGCGGGCGCTTTTGACGTGACCTGCGTGCACCTCGTTGACAAACTGCGAATAGGGAATCTGCTGAACGTTTCCCCCGGCGCCCTTTTCCAGCTTTTGGAAAACGGTGAAAAGCACCACGGCGATCACGAGCCAGATGGCGGCCTTTGCGAAGGTACTGTTGTTCAAAGTGATTCTCCTGCGAGAAGCTATTGTGCTGTCGCTGCTTGCCCGCAAACGCCAGCTATGGGATACAAGGACGGTCCCTAGGGCATTTTAGGCTCATCTCGCCCATATGACAGCCTTGTAATTTGGACGGGATTTCGACCCCTCTATATGGGGGTGTGCAGACGCCAATTTCAAGTCACGAAACGCTCGGCTAGCTTGGAGGGCTTTAGGCCCGAGGCCAGAAGATACGTTTCGGCTGATTCCTGGCGCGAAGCCGCTGGCTTGCGCACGACGACCCGTTGAAAATGGCGCTTTAGCTGCTCGACGAACTGGCTGTACCCGCTTCCCTGGAAGGTTTTCACCAGCAGTCGACCGTCGGATTTGAGGTATTTGAGGGCAAAATCCAGCGCCAGTTCCCAAAGGTGCGCACTGCGGGCCGCATCGGCCGCGCTGATCCCGCTTAAGTTGGGCGCCAAGTCGGACAAAATGAGGTCGGCGCGCTGCCCGTTGAGCAACTGCCCGAGCCGCTCTAATACTTCGCTTTCGCGAATGTCGCCTTGGAGAAGCTCAACGCCCGCAATAGGTTCGATGGGCAGCAAGTCCACGGCGATGACCCGCCCCACAAGCCGTCCAGTTTGGCCCCCCAAGCGCTCAACCACCACTTGGGCCCAGCTGCCGGGCGCTGCGCCCAGATCGATCACGGTTGCGCCAGGCCGAAGCAGGTGATCGCGTCGATCAATCTCAAGGAGCTTATAGGCCGCCCGCGAACGATAGCCCTGGCGCGTGGCGGCCTGCACATACGGATCGCTGATGTGACGTGCAATCCAAGCTCGCTTAGAGCGGTGCTTGGAGACGGATTTCGCGCTTTTGCGCTTTGCGGGCATGGCAAAATTTTCCGGTGGCAGAAGCAAGCAAACGAGCACGCAACCGCCGTTTGCCCTTGGGGCCGATCTGCCAGTGCGTTGCTATCATTGCCGGTCCCATATTTGGACCGATTTACGATTGTCCGCAATTGACGGCAGTTATCGACAGTAGTTCACCGATTCTTCGCTTGCGTTATGGCCGAATTGAATTTAGCGCACGAGCAGCGTCTGGTTCTGCGGGCTCAAGCGCACCGTCTGCACCCCATTGTGCGCTTAGGCTCGGCGGGCTTAAGTTCGGCCGCTCTTCAGGAAATCGACCGCGCACTGCGCTCGCACGCTCTGATCAAGGTCCGCGCCACCGGGACGCAGCGAGCTGATCGCGAGGTGCTCTCGCGTGCTATTGCCGAGCAATTAAATGCCGCACAAGTCCAGGTGATTGGCAACATCGTTGTGCTGTATCGGCCTATTCCCGAGGCACCAAAAACCGCCGCCAGCGCCTCCACCAGGCCTGCGCGGAGCCTGGCTCGAAGCAGCAAAAAGCCGCTTTCTATCGAACACAAACAATCGCTGCCGCGGCCTGCGGCACATCGGCGTTCGCCTCAGCGGTAGCGCACCTCGAGAATCTCGTATTCTCGTTTGCCGCCGGGAGCAGCGACCGTTGCCACATCTCCGACGCTTTTCCCGATCAACGCGCGCGCAGTTGGGCTGGAGACCGATATGAGTCCGGACTTGATGTCGGCTTCGTCGTCCCCGACGATCTGGTATTGCACGCGATGACGAGAATCAACTTCTTCCAGATCGACCATCGCCCCAAAGACGATGCGCTCACCGGCGTCAACTGCCGCGGGGTCGATAATCTGCAGGCTTGAGAGTTTGCCCTCGAGTTCCTGAATGCGTCCCTCGATGAAGCCCTGGCGTTCGCGCGCCGCTTCGTACTCGGCGTTTTCCGACAGGTCGCCCTTTTCGCGCGCGTCTTTGATGGCCTGGATGATTCCCGGCCGGTCGACGGATTTCAGGCGTGCTAGTTCCGCCTTGAGCCGTTCTGCGCCACGCGCCGTGATGGGTATCGCCGCCATAAAAGCACTTCATCCTGAAGATCGAGCCAAGCTTCGAGCCAAATTGGGGCAACGTCGCTGGAATCAACATATCAAAACAATCCGCGGCAAAAGCCGCGGATGGGTGCCAATTTACCGATGTGCTGGAGACCTGTCCAGCCAGGGGCCGCGCCGCGGGTTCGCTGCCGGCGCTCAGGCGGCAGCCACCTGGCGGTGCATAGACTGCAAGTCATAGACTTCCAGCGCCGCCATTTGCCGCATTCCTTCCACCGCGGCTCGGCCGCCCGCCACCGTCGTGTAATACGTCACATGCTGAGCCAAGGCCGTCGTGCGAATGGAGCGCGAATCAGCAATCGGCGCGCGCTTTTCCTCAACTGTCGTGATCACAAGATCAATCTGGCCGTTCTTGAGCAAATCCACGACGTGGGGCCGGCCGTCCTTGACTTTGTTGACACTTTTCACCGGGATGCCGGCCGCTTCGACGGCTGCCGCGGTGCCGCGCGTCGCAACGAGGCTATAGCCCATCTCGTGCAGCAATCGAGCAATTTCCACGGTCTTTGGTTTATCCGAGTCCTTGACGCTTAAAAATACCGTGCCATTGGGCGGTAATGTTGCCCCGGCCGCCATCTGCGACTTGAACAAGGCCTCACCAAAAGTCTTACCGACACCCATAACCTCACCGGTAGAGCGCATCTCCGGCCCCAGGAGCGGATCCACGCCCAGGAACCTGGCAAAGGGGAAAACCGCCTCCTTGACGCAAAAATACGGCGGCACGACATCCACCCGCGCACCCTGCCGCCTTAAGTTGCGACCCAGCATGCAACGGGCAGCGATCTTTGCGACGGGCACTCCGGTTGCCTTGGATACGAAGGGAACTGTGCGCGACGCGCGCGGGTTCACCTCCAGGACGAAGACCACGCCGTTTTGAATTGCAAACTGTACGTTCATAAGCCCGATCACGCGAAGAGCCCGGGCCATTTGTTCCGTCTGCCGCTTGAGCTCATCCACCGTGGCCACGGAGAGCGAATACGGCGGAAGTGAACAGGCCGAATCGCCTGAATGAACGCCGGCTTGCTCAATGTGCTCCATAACGCCCGCGATCATCACCTGCTCGCCGTCGCTCACGCAGTCAACATCAACCTCAATCGCATCATCGAGAAATCGGTCCAAGAGCACCGGCGACTCGTTGGAGACCTTAACGGCCTCACGCATGTAGCGCTCCAGATCGCGTGTCTCGTGAACAATCTCCATTGCGCGCCCGCCAAGCACATAGCTGGGCCGCACTACCAGCGGAAATCCGATCTCTCCGGCAAGTTTTAGCGCCTCTTCTTCCGTGCGGGCTGTGCGGTTGGGCGGCTGGCGCAAGCCCAGTTGGTGCAGCAGCCGCTGAAAGCGCTCCCGGTCTTCGGCGATATCGATGCACTCCGGGCTGGTGCCGACGATCGGCACCCCGTTGGCCTCCAGGTCGCGCGCCAATTTAAGCGGGGTCTGTCCACCGTATTGCACGATCACGCCCAGCGGCCGCTCCCGATCGACAATCTCGAGCACGTCCTCGAGCGTCAGCGGCTCAAAGTAGAGCCGGTCGGATGTGTCGTAATCGGTTGAGACCGTCTCCGGGTTGCAGTTGACCATGATGGTCTCAAACCCGTCTTCGCGCAGCGCCAACGCAGCATGCACGCAGCAGTAATCAAATTCGATGCCTTGGCCAATGCGATTGGGACCGCCTCCCAGAACCATCACCTTGCGACGGTCCGTCGGCGCAGCCTCGCATTGCTCCCCATAAGTTGAATAAAGGTACGCGGTTGAGGTGGCAAACTCCGCCGCACAGGTGTCGACACGCCGATAGACGGGACGCACACCGTGGCTGCGCCGTGCGGCGCGCACAGCGGTCGTGCTTTCGCCTAACAGCCTTGCCAGCCGGCCATCAGAAAAGCCCTTGCGCTTAAGCAGCATCCAATCACCGGCATCCAGGCTTTCGATTCTGCGTTGCGCCAGGCGCCGTTCAATCTGCACCAACTCCTCGATCTGGGCCAAAAACCAGGGATCGATTCCCGTTTCCTCAAACACCACCTCAAGCGACATTCCGATCCGAAACGCGTCGGCGACAAACCACACCCGGTTGGGTCCCGGCTCTCCGATCTCCTCGATGATTTCATCCGCGTCGGTCGACATTTCGTCCAGTCCATCGACTCCGGTCTCAAGCCCGCGCAAAGCCTTTTGGAACGACTCCTGAAACGTGCGCCCGATTGCCATGACTTCGCCTACCGACTTCATTTGCGTCGTAAGGTGGTTGTCGGCTTGGGGAAATTTCTCAAAGGCAAAGCGTGGAATTTTGGTAACCACATAGTCGATCGTCGGCTCAAAGGAAGCCGGGGTTGCGCCGCCGGTGATTTCGTTGCGCAACTCATCGAGCGAATAGCCCACGGCCAGCTTGGCGGCCACCTTGGCAATCGGAAAGCCCGTCGCCTTGGAGGCAAGTGCAGAGGAGCGCGAAACGCGCGGATTCATCTCGATGACGATCATGCGGCCATCGCGTGGATCGATCGCAAACTGCACGTTCGATCCCCCCGTGTCTACGCCAATTTCGCGCAAGATCGCAATCGAGGCATCGCGCATGCGCTGAAATTCCTTGTCGGTCAGGGTTTGCGCAGGCGCGACCGTGATGGAGTCGCCCGTGTGGATCCCCATGGGATCGAGATTTTCAATGGAGCACACGATGATGCAGTTATCGCGCCCATCGCGAACGACCTCCATCTCGAATTCCTTCCAGCCGATCAGCGACTCCTCGATAAGCAGCTCGCGCGTGGGCGAAAGCTCCAGGCCGCGCTGACAAATCGCTACGAATTCCTCCATGTTGTAGGCGATGCCACCGCCCGTTCCGCCGAGCGTAAAGCTGGGTCGGATCACAGCCGGAAAACCCACGAGCTCTTGCACCGAAAGAGCCTCCGGCAGCGAATGCGCGATGCCTGACTTGGCGGAAGCCAGTCCTATGCGGGTCATCGCCTCCTTGAATTGCTGGCGATCTTCGGCCTTGGCGATTGCCGAGGGCGAAGCGCCGATCAGGCGCACACCATGGCGCTCAAGCACGCCGTTGCGGTGCAGATCCATCGCACAGTTCAGTGCGGTCTGCCCTCCCATCGTCGGCAAAATCGCGTCGGGGCGTTCACGCGCAATGATGCGCTCGAGCACTTGCCAGGTTATGGGCTCAACGTAGGTGACATCGGCCATCTCCGGGTCCGTCATGATGGTCGCCGGATTGCTGTTCACCAAAATGACGCGGAAACCCTCCTCCCGCAGCGCCTTGCACGCCTGGGCACCGGAGTAATCGAACTCGCATGCCTGCCCGATGATGATGGGACCGGCGCCGATGATCAGGATCGAATGGATGTCGGTGCGGCGGGGCATAGCGAGCTCTTAACTTTACCCAGCCACCGCGACGGCGCGACTGCGAGCAGCGTCCTTGATTAGTTCGATGAATCGATCAAACAGGTAGCCGATATCCTTGGGGCCGGGACTTGCCTCCGGGTGTCCTTGAAAACAAAACGCCGGGCGATCCTTGCGCCGGAAGCCTTGCAAGGATCCATCAAAGAGCGACACATGGCTGACCTGACAATTCGCCGGCAAGGTCGCCGGATCGACGGCAAAACCGTGGTTCTGCGAGGTGATCAGCACGCGGCCGCTGTCCAGGTCCTGCACTGGGTGGTTGGCACCGTGGTGTCCGAATTTCATTTTCACGGTTCGCGCCCCGGAAGCGAGCGCCATGATCTGGTGTCCAAGACAGATGCCAAAGGTAGGCAAACCGCGCTCTATGAGCTCCCGGGCCGATGCGATGGCGTAATCGCACGGTTCAGGGTCGCCCGGGCCGTTGGAGAGGAACACGCCGTCGGGTTGCATCCGCAAGACTTCGGCCGCGCTCGTGCGCGCCGGCACCACCGTGATCCGACAGCCCCGTTGGGCCAGCATGCGCAAAATGTTGCGCTTGATGCCAAAATCAAAAGCAACCACGTGATAACGCGGCGAGCTTTGGCGGCCAAACCCGCGCTCAAGGCTCCACTCGGTTTGCTCCCAGACATAGGGCGTGGGCACGGAAACAACCGATGCCAGGTCCAGTCCGCTCATGCCTGGAAAAGTTTGCGCCAGAGCAACTGCCGCCGCCGCGTCGTCGCCGACCATTACGGCACCAGCCTGAGCACCTGCATCACGCAATTGACGCGTCAAACTGCGCGTATCGATGCCCGCGATGGCGACCACCGAGCGCTCGCGCAAGAACGTGGGCAAGTCACTATGGGAACGGAAATTAGAGGAGCGTGGTGGCACATCGCGCACCACCAGCGCTGAGGCGAATACGCGCTCCGATTCATCGTCCTGGGGATTTGTGCCCACATTTCCAATATGCGGATAGGTCAGGGTGACGATCTGGCGCGCGTAGCTCGGATCGGTGAGGATTTCCTGGTATCCGGTGAGCGCCGTGTTGAACACCACCTCACCTACCGCAGAGCCGCGCGCACCGATCGAGAACCCGCGAAAAACCGTCCCGTCGGCGAGCACAAGCAACGCCGCCGGTCGGGAATGGTCGTTCAGGCCGGGCACACGTACTCCTGGAGAGCATCGCAGCGCACGCGGTGGCCAGGGGAACGGCAGCCCGCAGCTGCGCGCGACCGCGCGCCGCCTTGCCGGCAGGCCGCGTTCGATAGCTGGGTAAACTAGTCGATTATAGCGGGGACCCGTTACCGACGCTCGCACATGCTGCTGCCTCAACGCGACAAGACCCGTGCCGGGAGGATCCCGCTGGTAACGATTCTCCTTGCGCTGGCTTGCACTGTTGTTTTCCTCGGTTTCCAGAACCGGGATCCGGCCCGCCTGCAACAGGCGTTCGATTTCTACCGCGCCAGCGGGCTCGACAAGCTCGAATTCCCCAAGTACGAGCAGTACCT
>CAZSOI010000220.1:0-4457 GCA_964608115.1 uncultured Burkholderiaceae bacterium
AATGGTCCACAACGGTATCGAGTACGGCATCATGGCTGCGTACGCCGAAGGATTCAACTTGTTGCGCGCTGCCAACGTTGGAAAGACCGTCCACGCCGTCGATGCGGAAACCACCCCATTGCGTAACCCGGAGCACTACCAGTATGACCTTAATCTGCCGGATATCGCCGAGGTATGGCGCCGCGGCAGCGTAATTGCGTCGTGGCTGCTCGATCTGACGGCGAGCGCGCTCATCCGCGATCCGACGCTTTCGGGATTTGAGGGACGAGTCTCCGATTCGGGCGAAGGCCGTTGGACAATCAAGGCCGGAATCGACGAGGGCATTCCTACTCCGGTGCTGGCCACGGCGCTTTACGAACGCTTCGCCTCACGCGGACAGGCACAATTTCAGGACAAGCTTTTATCGGCCATGCGCTACGGATTCGGCGGGCACGATGAAAAGCCCGCCGGCAAATAAGTTGTCGACCGCCACGTCGCGATGACTGCGTTTCCAATGGAAGCGCGGCGACTTTTTGAAGTAATCGGTGGCGCCGTCTATCTAGAAAATCCTTTTCGTCCCTGCAGGCGATGCTCAAGCTCGGTCGTCTGCATTTGCCGATCTTGGGAGATGCCGAGGCCCGTTGGGATTTGAATCATTTCAAGGCCGCGGCGCGCGAGGCATCCCATGGCTCAATGCCGGGTACGAAAGGGCCGCATGCTTGCGCATCTGCGTGACGCCAGTTTTCCCAACCCTGCCGCGCGAGCGGCTTAGTCCTTCGATCCTCAAGCCGACGTCGTCCCTGCCCAAAAGCAGCTCTCAGCGCGGCTTGCCGCGTCATTGCAAAAGGAATCACTGCGACTGCAGCAGAACCGCTGCCATTCGTTGATGAATCAGGTTGATCGCTTTCAACGGCCGAAGCATCACCTTGAACTCTACGATACGTCCCGACTCATTCCACCGGATGATGTCCACTCCGTTCACAAGGATGCCGTCGAGCTCGGTCTCGAACTCGAGCATGGCGTCCGTATTGCCGATGATCTCGCGCACATAGCGAAAGGTCGGATTGAATAACACCTGGAACGCGGCGACAAGGTACAGGGCCGTGACTTTCTTTCCGCGCTGTGGCGCGTGCATGATCGGCGAAAAGAACACCGCGTCCTGGTCCAGTAACGCCTCGAGAGCATGGGGATTTCGGTTCTCGACTACCTGATGCCAGGCAACGACCGGATGAGTAGGCACGCGAGTCCCCCTTGCCACAGTGTGATGCGCGGCGTCCGAAGTCCCGCGATTGATTCGCAAGTCTTCTTCGGGCCGTCCGGCGCCGGAGCGTATGAGAATCGAAGAAATTTTGCAATCGGACGCACCGCCGCGATCGTCTCTCGCCGCCGGCTAGGTCAGGCGGCGACCGCCATCGGAGCGTCCCGGGCGATGTCTACTGCGTGATATTGCGACCTTGAGCGCGGAACATTGATGGGGTTTCACGCGATAAAGGCCGCCGGAACAGCCATCGTTTTCGACATGATTTATTGCTGCGCGATTCTTTGCTGGACTCCCGGGTTTGCGCAGGTGTGGCATGACGGAAACTTTGCACCCGTCATTGCCTCGTCTCCTGCGGCGGTTTTGACCGCCCCACCCAACAAAATCGCGCCCGCAAAGGGATTTCTCCCGGCCCAATCCCCACTACTTGTCCGCCCTTGCGGGTCATTCCTACCTCGACGAAAAGGACGCTGTCCCGTGAATGTCCGCATCCCTACTCACAATCATCCGGTCCCCATGCTAACGCGGCCAAACATCAGCGAACACTAATTCTCGCTCTGGCGTCATCATGTGAGCTATTGCTACTTGGCCAACTCCTTAATCTTGTCTACAACTTCCGGGTTGGCAAGGGTTGATACGTCACCGGGATCTTGACGGTTCGAAATCGCGGCGAGGACACGACGCATGATCTTGCCGGAGCGCGTTTTCGGCATGTCGGGAACGATGATCACTTGGCGCGGCCTGGCGATTGCGCCGATCTCAGAAACCACCGCGGCGGACACTTGGTTCGCAATCTCTGCGGACGCTGCTTGCCCTGGTTTCAGCGCCACGTATAAGTCGGGAACCTTGCCTTTGATTTCGTCGGCCACCGGAACAACCGCCGCCTCCACAACCTGGGGTACGACCAAGGCGGCAGATTCAATCTCCTTGGTGCCGAGGCGGTGTCCCGCCACGTTGATTACGTCGTCAATACGTCCGAGGATCCGGAAATAACCGTCTGACGCCTGCACTGCGCCGTCGCCCGCCAGATACGGCCAATCGCGCCAGTCTTTGCTATTTGGATTCTTGCAATAGCGCGAGTAGTACTGTTTAACGTAGCGGTCTGGGTCCTTCCAGATAGTTTGAAAGCCGCCAGGCCAGGGGTTCCGGATGCAAATGTTGCCCGCCCTGCCCGAACCGGCCGGCAACTCTGTACCCTCGTCGTCGTAGATCACCGGGTGAATGCCTGGGATACCAGGACCCGCGCTGCCCGGTTTCATCTTGTGGAGCGCCGGGACCGTGCTGCAAAGAAAGCCGCCTGTTTCCGTCTGCCACCACGTGTCGACGATCACGGCCTCGCCCTTGCCGACCACGCCGTAATACCACTTCCACACCGCAGGCTCGATCGGCTCGCCGACGGTCGTCATGTGCTTGAAGTGGTAGTTGTATTTCTTGGGTTCTTCGGGGCCGTCGCGCCGCAGCGCGCGGATCGCCGTGGGTGAGGTGTGAAAGATATCGACGCCCAGTTCCTCGGCGATCCGCCAGGGCCGGCCGGCGTCGGGGTGGTTCGGCACGCCCTCGTAGATGACCGACGAGGAGGCAAGCGCAAGCGGGCCGTAGACGATGTAAGAGTGACCAGTGATCCAACCGATGTCCGCCATGCACCAGTACACGTCCTCGGGATGAATGACTTGGATGTACTTGGAGGTCCAAGCGACATAAGCAAGATACCCACCGATGGAGTGCTGACAGCCCTTGGGTCGACCTGTTGTGCCGCTCGTATACATGAGGAAAAGCGGCGCTTCGGCTGGCAACTGCACGGGTTCGACCCGCCTGCCGCGCAACGTGCGCAGCACATCGTTTACGATGATGTCGCGACCTTCTACAAGTTTGGCAGCGCTCGAATACTTGCCGGGATGGCGTTGCCAGATGAGCACCTTTTCCACCTTGTGGCCGTCTTTTGCGGCCTCGGCAACTGCTGTATCCGCCTTTTCCTTGTGGTCGAGCAGTTTGCCAGCGCGGTAATAGCCGTCCATTGTTATCAGCACGCGGCTTTCGGAATCCGAGGCGCGGTCGGCGCAGGCCTTTCCGCTGAATCCACTGAACACCTGCGAATGAATCACACCTAGGCGCGCGCAGGCGAGCATGGTTACCGGTAACTCGGCCACCATCGGCATGTGCAGCGTTACCCGGTCGCCCGCCTTCAGGCCACAAGCATCGCGCAATAGTGCCGCGAACTCGTTAACGCGTATGTACAGCTCCTGGTACGTGACGTGCTGCACCGCTTCGCTCTCCGCCTCCGGAACAAAATGGATCGCAGTCTTGTTCCTGTTTGCGGCCAGGTGGCGGTCTACGCAGTTGTAGCAAGCGTTAATCTTGCCGCCTACGAACCAGCGCCAAAATGGTGGGTTGCTCGTGTCAAGAATTCTCTCCCAAGTCTTGTTCCAGTAGAGAAGCTCCGCAAACTCTTTAAAGCACTCCGGAAACTTCTCCAGCGAAAAACGCTTGAAGATTGCCGCGTCCGTCAAATTGGCCTGCGCGACGAATTCAGCCGACGGCGAGAAATAGTCCTCTTCCGGCCAATGCACTGCGATTTGGGCCTCGGAGATTTCAGCGCTTTGCCGCTCCGGGCCAGGACGTGCCAATTTGTCTTTTGACATGGCATTTCCTCCTTAGCTTGCGCAATTCCAATCGGGCGGGTTGCAGAGCGCCCCCGGCGACCGTTTGACGGGCACAGCCGCCACCGTTCGGCGCGGCATTGTCGTCGAGTTACGTCGTTGACCCGTATAGATGTTAGGTCCACCGTCTGGGAATTACCAGGGTTGCGGCGAGTAACGGTCAAACTCGCCTGCGCGCCAGACACCGGCTCACTATTCGTAGCCACTCAACTTTCTCGTAATCTTCCCCCTCTTTGTGGATCTAGGGGAGCCACGCAAGCGCCTGATTTCTTGACATTTGGGATGAAGGGTTCGATGCTGCGCCGCCACCAACGCCGGCGCTTGTTGTCAGGGTACTTGGCATTTTGCAGCGCGGGTAGGTCCGAATGTGGTATCGGACGCGGCTGCGCGGTGTGCGCGAAGCGGCGTAGGCTTTCGCTTATGTCTTCAACGTCATAGAGACAAAATGGACTGAGACAGACGGCGAAGTCGTGTGCATGGGCGTAGTGATCGACGGTTGTACTGGCCTGAGCACTTGCAAGCGAAATCGCCTTGGGTCTGCGATGTGTTACGGCGCTTTGGGC
>CAZSOI010000221.1:0-2401 GCA_964608115.1 uncultured Burkholderiaceae bacterium
TATCCACCTACTGGTATGCCCCCGCGGCACACGGCGTCGTGTGGAACGATGTCCTGGTAACCTGGCTGGGCGGTGGCTTGCCGGAAGTCACTTGCGAGCTAGTGGAGTTCCAGTTGGCGCCCTGAAGTCGCAGCGATTCCGCAGAGTCCCATTCTTTTAACGGCAGACAACTTCGACAATGACGCGGGTGCTACAACTGCACCTGCGTCATTCGTCGTCTGCCCCGACTTCTCCGTCCGCAGGGTGCACAAGTCAGCTTCGCAGATAGATGACCGCTTTGCCGCATCAATGCGACCTTCCGCTTCAGGCCATCAGCGGAATTTTTACCCGCCGCGAAGCAGACGTGGCGCGCTCAACAATGACCGTGACGAATTTGGCGAATTTTCGCGAGCTTTGGCGATCGAGGGCGGGCCAAATCGTCAATTAGATCAATACATTAACCAACTGTTAATCCGCGGCGACCGGATGTTCACCTCGGCGCCGACCGGCACCAAGTAACGATTTGCAAAGCAGCGCAGGCTAACAATTCTCGCGCCTGTGTCAACGGCGGGCACACGCACGCGGCTCGGCGTTGCTGCCGTTTTCGAGCCGTAGCCGATATTGGGGTCGCCGGAAAGCGGACATGACGATCCCACCGACGCGGACAGTCCGAAACTCACGCTCAGAGAGGCGAAGTAGTCGTGATAGCGTTTGTGCATGCTGCTTTGCACTTAGGACGTGCATTTATGCAGCTGGTTCGCAACATGCTCCGGCATAGGTGCGACTCCGCACGCGAGGGCCGCCGGGCGTTTAGTTTGAGAATCTCCCAGTAGATTGCGCGTGCGAAGCGAGCGGATTTTTCGTGCCAACCTGATGAGGTCGACAATGATTGATCACCGCTACCAAGTTGTGAGCGCCTTGGCGGTTTCAGGTCTGCTCCTGACAGGGCCCGCTGCCGCTGCACTCAGTGACGAGGAACTTGCAAAGATCGCGCAAAATCCCGTCGGCAACTTGATCAGCGTCCCGTTTCAGAACAATACCAATTTGCACTTCGGCCCGGAGCAGGGCACGCAAAACATCCTGAACATCCAGCCGGTGATCCCGATCGAAGTCGACAAGGATTGGAACGTCATCACCCGCACGATCGTCCCCGTGATCTCAAATCCAGCTTTGGGACCAAATCGGGATAGCTTAACGGGCATTGGTGACACGACCTTCACGGCCTTCTTGTCGCCAGCCAATCCTGGACATTGGATTTGGGGTGCGGGGCCGGTCTTGCAACTTCCCACAGACACGAACCAGGAACTCGGCAACAAGAACTGGGGGCTGGGTCCGTCTGGCGTGGTGCTGCACCTGGAACATGGCGATCCTTGGGTTTATGGAGTTTTGGCCAACAACATCTGGTCGCTCACGAGTAGTCAGACGGGTGGCTCGTACAACAACGGCCTGATTCAGCCGTTTTTAAACTACAACTTCGCGGGTGGCCTGTACCTAACCAGTTCGCCGATCATGACCGTGAACTGGAAAGAAGACCCTAGCCAGAGATGGACCATCCCCCTCGGCGGTGGGGTGGGCAAGATCTTCCATCTAGGCAAGCTCCCGGTGAACACGCAGCTGGCAGGCTATTACAACGTGGTAAGGCCCGAGTTCGGGCCGAACTGGCAGATCCGCGCGCAAATTCAAATACTGCTGCCAAAGTAGCGCAGCGGGCCGACCGCTTGGGCGCCAAACGGGCTTGCGCGTATATGCGCGTCGGCAATTTGCCGCGTCGCGCCGCCAGAGCCACGTCGCCGACAGCAGTCGTCTCTCGGCATACCCGACCATGAGCTGCCATAAAACACCCCCGGTAGCGAACACGGAGACCACGCGAATTGGTCCGCATCGCGTTTGCGGAGTACGGTGCTGATCAAATCACGCCCTCCGTCGGTGCAAGGTTTTCATTTCGTGACGTCGAGAAACGCATTACTGCACCGTGACCGTGCAGTGCTGAAATTTCTCTACGTCTTTGTGAGAGTGGCTCAGGATTTCACACGGTGTGATTTTGGCTCATCCGGGCAGATCGCGCCGCGCCGATCGCAGTGCTCTGGCTTCTTGGAGCGATGCTTGGACGGCTGCCTACGTGCGTACCCGAAATGGGTTACTGAGCGCTTAGAGGTGATATCGCCTTGCAACAATGAAGGAATACGATTTTCGGACATGGTCAACCTTCGTTAGGCGGGTTGGCCGAAAAGAATCAACAAGAACGGGAAAGGAGTCCACATGAAACGAACATGTTTCTGGGCCGCTTCTCTACTTTGCTTAAACTTCGCGTCGGCTGTCCTAGCGGCGGACAAACCGAACATCATCCTGATTGTGTCCGACGATTTCGGTTACGGAGACGCTGGCGTCTACGGCGGCGGCCCCAATCGTGGCATGCCCACGC
>CAZSOI010000222.1:0-11047 GCA_964608115.1 uncultured Burkholderiaceae bacterium
TCATCAAGACGCAAAACCAAGTACTCGGCCTTGACGCTCTCTGGCGTGCGGTACTGATCTTTGTTGGACTCGTACTCCGACTTGATCGCATCCTCGCTAACCTTCGCCCGGGCGAGAAATTCCTCGGGGCGAAACTGCAGGCGCCGTATCTTCCGCCGCTCGTTTTCAAGTGCCAGCAAACGCTCAATCACCGTGCGCGGCTCCATCGTTCCGGCTGTTACCCCCGCGTCCAGGGTCTGGCGCCCAAGGTCCATGCGGACCCGAGCTTCGAAGGAGGCTTCCGAAAATCCACGCATCTGCAGCAAGCGCAGGTAGGTGTCGTAGTCGAATTTGCCGTTTTGCTGGAACTGTGGCACCGCCGCAATCATTTCTTTTAGACGTGCATCCGGAATCGAAATACGCAATCGCGCTGCCTCGTGCTGAACCGCCTTTTCGGAAAGCATGCCGTCAAGCGTAGATGCGCGTGCCTGTGGCGCATCAAACACCCGGCTATCCGCATTCGGGCCGAGCATTTGCATCAGGCGTTCGACACGCTCGCGATGGGCGGTTTCGAGCTCCTGCTGCGAAATGGTTTCCCCGTCGATCTTCGCAACGGTGCTGTCGTCGCTAATAAATCGCGTAAAGCCATATATGCCAGAGACTACAAACGGCAAAAACACGGCGATCGACAGCACCGGCATCAACCATTTGCGATGGCGTCTTACAGATTCAAACATGTGCGCTCAAGCGTAGGAGAGGGTTTGCGGACGCAACAGCCGTTTTCGGCCAAATGCACTTCGCTAAGTCCGTGCGCGGTTCAAATGTCGGATGGATCAAATTTTACCGAGGCTCGGGGCCGTGCGAGACGGCGCGCAGTTTACCTCCTTCGGGCAGAGTATGCGCCGCAACGCGGCCAAACCGCGGCCCCCAATCCCCCGGAGTGAACAGCCGGTCCGAGCCCTAGCGCGAGACACCCCGCATATCACGAATATCCGCCGTAATGAGCATGCCTTCGTCGGTTTCAATCGGACTGAGACTGATGTTCACCGGAAATTCGCGTCCGTCCTTTGAAAGAGCCGATACCGCACGGCCCACCCCCATTTTGCGTGTTTCGGGTTGCGTGCTAAACCGCTGCACCATGTCTGCGTGGCCGACACGAAACCGCTCCGGCAGAAGGATCTGGACGCTTTGCCCAACGAGTTCGTCCCGCGAGTACCCAAACAACGATTCGGTTCGCTGGTTGACCATGACGATGTGTCCGTGCGGATCCGTTATTACCAGCGCGTCTGGGGCCCACTCGACCAATTTCCGCAGTCTCGCCTCTTGCTTAGCCAGCATCGCGACTGCGGCTTCCCGACGCGTCCAGAGGCGGCGCAACTGCTCCGATAGTACAAAGGTTGCCAGCGCAAAACATCCGGCCAGCGCCAAGACTGTCAATGATTCGCGACGCCACCCCAGCAGGTAATCATCGGTCGAAAGGCCAACGATGACATAGTAAGGGTAGCGGGCGAGCCTGCGGTAGGTGTTGGTACGCTCGACTCCGTCAAATCCGTTCTTCGAAGTGAAGGTGCCAACATCCGGATTGACGAACAACGCCTGGCGAAACGCGGCGGAGATTGTCCTCGACTCCGAAGCCACGTCCGCGCTTTCGAGTCGTGGGTGACGCACCAGCAAAGCAAAATCGAGTCCGCGTAATGCAAGCAGACCATTGGAGCCGAGCTCGAGGCCCGAAAATGATTTGTGGAGTCGATCAGGTCCAAGCACCACGAAAACCACGCCCGCAAAGGCGCCTGAGCGCCGTTCTATTGCCCGGGCAATAACGATGCCCATCTCTTCCGCGCTTTTTCCGAAGTCTGTCCGTGAAAAAACGATCCCTCCGCGCGGACTGTCCCGAAGTCTGGTGAAAAAGTCGCGTTCCGCAACGCTATCTTGCAGGCCCGGAATCTGACCGATTGCTTTGATCACGCTCCCGTTACCGTCGGCAACCTGCAACGAATCGACCTCCACGAGATGCGACAGCGCTCGCGAGAAAAAATCGCTCAGCGCGTGGCTATCGATGCCGCCTTCATCGATTTCCCGCTCCACTTCCTCTTTGACTGTCAACAGCTCCAGGTCCGCACGCTGCAACGACGCATCGAGATTGAACTCGAGCAACCGCGCAAGATTTTGCGTGGCAATGCGCGCACGATCGCGATGATCATTTCGACTGCGTTCGATGGAAAGCAGCGATAAAGCCAAAACAACGGCATTAAGCAGCACGAAGCCCGCCACCAGCGCGCGGCTGAAAGTGGCAAGACGCGACAGCCGTGAGAAAAACACGAGTCTCGGGTTCATCGCAACCAGCGCACACTGCCCGGACAATCTTCGGAAAACCTGCGGCAATGCTACCGTTGGCTGATGCTTCGCCCCCATGATCCAGCAGGTTTCTTTTGCACTGCCCGGCGGCTTTACGCGCACTTTCGTGTACAGCGCCACGGACGCTGCATCGCTTTTAACTGCAATTTCAATCGGTTATGTAATTCATGGCGCCGATTTGCACTCGAAGCTCATATGTGCAAAACGCGACTGGGTCGGCGCAATACGGGCGTATCGCGCAATCCTTGCGACGTCTGGTTCTCGATTGACCCGCGCTTGGGGGCGATGTTGCTCTGGGTAATCACGGCAACTACGAGAAGGCGCAGCTGCGTGCATCGTACGCAAAAAGACAAATGCCGATACGGTCTTTGGTAAAGCGCGCCCACGGCCAACGATTGCTGATGCGAAAGCACTTGAAAAGACGCTGGTCCCCAAGCTTCTGACAATTTTCGCACTTCGGCGCCCAATCAAAGCCCGCCGTATCGTCGCAAATCCAGCGCAGACTGTGGATGTGCATGGGCCCTGTGCGATCGCAAGAAGCAACGTACGAGACGAGCTGGCCAAGGCCGATCGCACCGCTACGGGGCTGCCTTGCTCCGTATGCGAACCCTGACGCGCTAGGCGCCCAGACGTAAAAATTTGCTTTTCCTGTGCTCAGTGTCCAAGCAAATAGTAGAGGCCAGTGAATCGAAAAATGCGACGCCGCAAGACGCGCAAAGCTTGACGATCCTCAAGGCCCGTTGGATGCCCAATAAAGAAGATACGTTCTGTCACAACGTTTACCGAATTGCGCGAAGAAAGAGTCTTAGCCAGTAGCAAAATATATTTGCCACGCCGAGGTTGCTCTTGGCTCCAATGGATGCAAGTTAGGCCTTGGTGTGCGGCCCTGCTGGGGGCTAAGAGGGAGGTTAAGTATGTTTGCGATCAGTCGAGAATCTTTGTTATCCGTCGGAAAACGGGCGGTGGTGGGCGCAGCCCTTTGTGTCGCCGCACTTGCTGTGTTTCCGCCGGTGGCTGCGGCTTACGAAGCGGCGCGGGCCGTGCCGGCTGCGTGGCACGGTGATGGTCATTGGGGTTGGCACGATGGGCGTTGGGGTTGGTGGTGGATTGGACCGGCGGGCGTTTGGACCTGGTACGCATTTAACCCGTATTACCCTTACTACCCCTATTACCCGCCCTATGGCTATCCCTATTATCCCTATTACGGTTATCCGTATCCCCCGGCAGAGTCGACGCTACCGTTGAGCAATATGCCTCCACCGCCGCAGTATTGGTACTACTGCGAATCGGCCAAGGGCTACTACCCGAACGTGGCTGCGTGTCCGGAAGGATGGCGACCGGTACCCGCAATACCTGAGGGGGCTTCACCGGCGCCCCCCGCGGGCCAAAAGTAATGAGCGAAATGGTGAAAGTCTCACTAAACAAGACGATCAGGAGTTCAAAGATGAACCCTGGAAAACTATGTATTGGCTCGGCGCTAGGCGCGATCGCGCTAAGCGGGTGCGCTGTGATGCCCGACGGTCCCAGCATCGCGGTTATGCCAGCGCCCGGGAAACCCTTTGAAATTTTCGTCACCGAGGACCAATTCTGCCGCGGCTACGCTTATCAAGCTGCCGGAGGCAATGCACAGGCGGCGGCCAACACGAGCGCAGTCGAGTCAGCGGCCGTAGGAACTGCGCTCGGTGCTGCAGCCGGCGCTCTTATTGGAAGCAATTGGTCCGCAGCCGGTATCGGCGCGGGCGCCGGTCTGTTGATGGGATCAGCCATCGGAGTTGGCGAAGGATCCTCGAGCGGCTATCGGTTGCAGCGTCGCTATGACATTGCCTACGCACAATGTATGTACGCCAAGGGCAACCTACTGCCGGGACAAACACCGCGCTACAGCCAACCGCCGCCACCGCCGTCGCGATGATGGATAGCGCAAAATTCTCGCGGGCAAGAACCTGCCGAAAGGCGTTGCCGATGCTTTCGCGCCAGTAGGAGAAATGGCGGAGTGGACGGGACTCGAACCCGCGACCCCCGGCGTGACAGGCCGGTATTCTAACCAACTGAACTACCACTCCACTGTACTGCGGCCTCCCAGCGCTACTCGCGGATGTATCGTGGCGTAATTGCACCTGGAAGCAATGCGCGCTGGCGGCACCAAGCAGCCGCGGTGGTGGGTGCTGAGAGGTTCGAACTCCCGACCTACGCCTTGTAAGGGCGCCGCTCTACCAACTGAGCTAAGCACCCCCGCGATCAACAGGTCGTGCGCGCTAACGCGGCCTCGCGTCGACCGCAAAGCGGATCAGTTTACCGCATCCTTTAGTGCCTTACCAGCACGAAACTTCGGCACCCGCGCCGCCTTGATCTTGATCGGCTGGTTCGTACGCGGGTTACGTCCCGTGCGAGCCGCACGCTTGCCGACAATAAACGTTCCGAATCCGACCAGCGTCACCGAGTTGCCCTTCTTCAGTGAAGCGCGAATCCCACCAAGGATCGCCTCAAGCGCGCGGCCTGCCGCAGCTTTTGAAATGTCCGCTTGACGGGCAATGTGTTCGATCAATTCGGTCTTATTCAAGGTAACCCCCCTCTTTTTGCGTTAAACGCATTATTTTTCGATGCAGCGCGCGCTCGCGAAGCAGCGGCACCCGTGATTGGTTTTCTTACGCGCCTGCGCAATCCGAAGCGTCAGCGCACAGACGTCTTATTCAACCTCGTGCCCCATAGGGTGTCAAGGCCAACGGTAAAGCAAAAAATACCAACTGCGCACGGCCAGGGCCGTGTGTCGCCTTCGTTAGTGCTTAATATGTTCGCCCGCAACTGCCGTCGCATCCTCGGCCGCGACGGTTTTTGCGGGAGCTACCGCGTTTGCATCTTCTTCGGGTAGTGCAACCGGTTGCCGCTCCAGCGCAACGTTCAATACCTGATCGATCCACTTGACCGGAACAATCTCGACTCGATTCTTCACGTTGTCAGGAATTTCCGCCAGATCCTTGGAGTTTTCCTCTGGAATCAGCACCGTCTTGATGTCTCCACGTTGCGCTGCGAGAAGCTTTTCCTTCAGCCCTCCGATAGCTAGCACCTCTCCGCGCAGCGTAATTTCACCCGTCATCGCCACATCCGGGCGAACCGCAATCCCGGTCAATGTCGAGACGATAGCTGTCGTCAGCGCAATGCCCGCGCTCGGTCCGTCCTTTGGCGTAGCCCCCTCGGGCAGGTGAACGTGAATATCGCTCTTCTCAAACACTTCGTCACGGATGCCAAGTCGCCGTGCTCGACTGCGCACGACCGACCGAGCCGCCTCCACGGACTCTTTCATCACATCACCCAGCGAACCCGTGCGGATGATATTGCCCTTCCCCGACATCACGGTTGCTTCGATGGTCAGTAACTCGCCACCGACTTCGGTCCAGGCCAAGCCCGTTACCTGTCCAACCTGTGCTTGTTTCTCCGCCACACCGAAGCTATAACGGCGAACGCCCAAGTACTTGTTCAAATTCTGCGGCGTCACGCGCACTCTATGCCCGCCCGTTTTGAGCAGTGCAGCCTTGACGACTTTTCGACAGATCTTGGAGAGTTCTCGCTCCAGCGCGCGAACCCCGGCCTCACGCGTGTAGTAGCGCACGATATCGCGCACCGCGCCAGAGGTTACTTCGAGCTCCGCTTTGCTCACGCCGTTGTTTTTCATCTGCTTGGGTAGCAGATAGCGCGTCGCGATATTGAGCTTTTCCTCCTCCGTGTAACCCGATAGCCGGATTACTTCCATCCGGTCAAGCAGCGGAGGAGGAATGTTCATCGTATTCGCCGTGGCGACAAACATCACGTCCGACAGATCGTAATCGACCTCAACGTAATGATCGACGAAGGTATGATTTTGCTCGGGATCGAGCACCTCGAGTAAGGCAGAAGACGGGTCGCCACGAAAATCCGTCCCCATCTTATCGACTTCATCGAGCAGGAATAGCGGATTGCGCACACCGATCTTGGACAGATTTTGCAATATCTTGCCCGGCATCGACCCGATATAGGTCCGGCGGTGCCCACGAATTTCGGCTTCGTCGCGCACACCACCAAGCGCCATGCGTACGAACTTGCGATTCGTCGCGCGCGCAATGGACTGGCCCAGCGAAGTCTTACCGACCCCCGGGGCCCCGACCAGACACAAGATCGGTGCCTTCAGCCTATCGACACGTTGCTGGACGGCAAGATATTCAACAATGCGCTCCTTGACCTTATCGAGCCCGTAGTGATCCTCGTCAAGCACGCGTTGTGCGTTGGCCAGATCGTTGTTGATCTTGCTTTTCTTCTTCCACGGCAGATTTACCAGGGTGTCAATATAGTTGCGCACCACCGTGGCCTCGGCCGACATTGGCGACATGAGCTTGAGCTTTTTGAGCTCGGCTTCCGCCTTCTGCCGGGCCTGTCTGGGCATGCGCGCCAACTTGATCTTCTTGTCGAGCTCATCCAGATCGGCGCCTTCCTCTCCCTCACCGAGCTCCTTCTGAATCGCCTTCACCTGCTCATTGAGGTAGTACTCGCGCTGGCTTTTCTCCATCTGCCGCTTGACGCGACCTCGGATGCGCTTTTCCACCTGGAGAATGTCGATCTCGGTTTCCAGCTGAGCGAGCAAATGCTCCAGGCGCTCGTTGAGCCCGGACATCTCCAAGATCTTTTGTTTCTGTTCGAGTTTTAGCGGCAAGTGCGCCGCGATCGTGTCCGCCAGGCGTCCGACCTCATCGATACCAGCGATCGAGGTCAGAATCTCCGTCGGGATCTTCTTGTTTAGCTTCACGTACTGATCGAACTGTGCAACGATCGCGCGGCGAAGTGCTTCCAGTTCCGCGTCGGTGGCGGTCTCCGGTTCGATCGGCGTTAGTTCGCATTGAAAGTGCGTCCCGATGTCCTCGATCGAATCGATATGCGCCCGCTGCGTTCCCTCCACCAGGACTTTGACCGTCCCGTCGGGCAGCTTGAGCATCTGTAAGATATTCGCGGTGCAGCCGATGGCATAGATGTCCTCGGCCGACGGTTCGTCCTTGGCCGCGTTTTTCTGTGCGACGAGCATGATGCTCTTGCCCGCCTCCATTGCAACTTCGAGCGCCTTGATGGATTTCGGACGCCCGACGAAAAGCGGGATCACCATGTGCGGAAACACTACGACGTCGCGTAACGGCAATAAGGGCAACGCAGAGGTTTCGGGGAGACTGGGTTCCTGGGGCACGATGTGTCTTTCCTGCGGGTTCAATGCGAAGGACATGGGGCCGGATCGGCGCAATTCAAGCCAAACCTCACCCAAGTCGACTCTAGCATGGCCGGGCACCTGCCGCGCGCCGGGAAATAGACCCTTTGCCCGGTCGACTTTTCCCCACTCCCGGCTCCGTCAAATGGCCTTGGACGGATCAGCGCGGTGCGCCAGCCACCTTGGGCTGGTCAGAGTACAGAACAATCGGCTTGCCCTCGTTGACGGCATTTTCGTCGACGACGACCTTGGTCACGTTCTTCATGCTCGGCAACTCATACATGATGTCAAGCAATACCGCCTCGACGATGGAGCGCAAGCCGCGCGCTCCGGTACGCCGTTTTAATGCCCGCCGAGCGATCGCCTGCAATGCGTCAGGCCGAACTTCCAGTTCGACCCCTTCCATGTAGAACAGGCGACGAAACTGCTTGATCAGCGCGTTTTTTGGTTCCACAAGAATTTCCACCAACGCATCCTGACTGAGCTCCTCGAGCGTTGCGGCAACCGGCAGGCGCCCGACCAACTCTGGTATGAGCCCAAATTTGATCAGATCTTCAGGCTGCGCATCGCGCAACAGGTCGCCGACGGACCGGTTACTCGGACTGGAGATCTCGGCGCCAAAACCGATCCCGCTTTTCTCGGAGCGGTTGCGGATGATCTTTTCCAACCCGTCAAAGGCACCGCCGCAAATGAACAAGATGTTGGTCGTGTCGATTTGCACGAAGTCCTGGTTCGGATGCTTGCGCCCGCCTTGCGGCGGGACGCTGGCAATCGTGCCCTCGATCAGCTTGAGCAAGGCCTGCTGCACGCCCTCGCCGGAAACGTCCCGCGTAATCGAGGGGTTGTCCGACTTGCGAGAGATCTTGTCGATTTCATCGATGTAAACGATGCCGCGCTGCGCCTTTTCTACTTCGTAATTGCAATTTTGCAGCAGCTTCTGAATGATGTTCTCGACATCCTCGCCAACGTAGCCGGCTTCTGTCAGGGTGGTCGCATCCGCGATCACGAAGGGCACGTTGAGCAAGCGCGCCAGAGTCTGTGCCAAGAGCGTCTTGCCGGAACCGGTCGGCCCAATGAGCAAAATATTGCTCTTGGCAAGTTCCACCTCGTCTTTGGATGACAGATGCTTCAAACGCTTGTAATGGTTGTAGACCGCCACCGACAAGATGCGTTTGGCCTTTTCTTGCCCGATGACGTACTGGTCCAGGATCGCGCAAATCTCGCGCGGACTCGGAAGGTCGGAACGGGCTATATTGCCCGCGCTGTCCGGCGCGTTCTCATCGCGGATGATGTCGTTGCAAAGGTCGATGCACTCATCGCAGATGAACACCGACGGGCCCGCAATGAGCTTCTTGACCTCATGCTGGCTCTTGCCGCAAAAGGAGCAATACAGAAGCTTCTCGCTGGAACCCTTTTTGTCCGACATTTCCTTTGCGCCTCGAATCCCTTGCGCGGCGCCGCGATCAGGCGGACTCGCTGCTGCGCTTGACGAAGATCTTGTCGACCAAACCGTAGCTTACTGCATCGTCGGCCGACATGAAGTTGTCCCGATCGGTGTCCTTGGCGATGCGTTCGACGCTCTGGCCGGTGCGTTCCGCCAAGATAGCATTCATGCGCTCGCGCAGGTACAAAATCTCGCGTGCCTGGATTTCGATGTCCGCCGCCTGGCCTTGAGAACCGCCGGAAGGCTGGTGGATCATGATGCGCGAATTGGGCAGGGCGTAGCGCTTGCCCTTTGCGCCGGCCGCAAGCAAAAACGCGCCCATGCTGGCCGCCATCCCTACGCAGATGGTCGACACGTCGGGTTTGATGAACTGCATCGTGTCAAATATGGCCATTCCCGAATACACGGACCCGCCTGGGGAATTGATGTACAGGGAAATGTCCTTTTCAGGATTTTCGGACTCTAGAAACAGCAGTTGCGCGACGACCAGATTGGCCGTCATCTCGTTGACTGGTCCGACCACGAAAACCACACGGTCTCGCAGCAGTCGTGAGTAAATGTCGTACGCGCGCTCGCCTCGTCCGCTTTGCTCAATCACGATCGGAACCATCCCCAAACCGACCGGATCGGGCATAGCCGCTTCGTATTTCTTGGTCATCGCCCTACCACCCCTTCGCGCCATCCATCAGATCGTCAAATGCAACGGCCTGGTCGCTCACCTGTGCCCGCGCTAAGACCCAGTCGACGACGTTGTCCTCCACCACCGCGGCTTCCAACTCGCTCAGGCGTTCGCGGTCACCGAGGTACCACTGCACGACCTCCTGCGGCTTCTCGTATCCGCGGGCAATCGATTCAATAGCCTTACGCACTTGGTCCGGCCGGGCCTGCAAGTTTTGGCTGCGAATGATCTCACTCACGATGAGGGAAAGTCGCACTCGCCGCTCCGCTGCAGGAGCAAAAACCTCCCGCTCCGGGACGTGCTGTCCATGACGCGCCGCAATCTCCGCCTGCGCCACATGCCAGAGCCGATCTTGCTCCGCAGCCGCCAACGTACGCGGCACGTCGAACTGTGCGGCCTGAAGCAGCGCATCCATCACGCTGTCGCGCGTTCGTGCCCGAAGACGCGCCGCCACCTCGCGTTCCACATTAGCTTTCACTTCGGTGTGCAGCACCTCGAGGCTGCCATTGGCGATGCCTATCGTTCGCGCGAAATGCTCATCGAGCGGCGGCAAATTACGTTCTTCTACGGACTTGACGGTAAGGTCAAATTGCGCCGTCTTACCCGCCACCGCGGCACCGTGATAATCATCGGGAAAGCGCAAAGGGAAATGGCGGCTCGCTCCAGCAACGGCACCGCGCACCGCGTCCTCGAATTGGGGCAGCATACGTCCGTGGCCCAGTTCAAAGACGTAATCTTTCGCCGTCCCGCCCTCAAATGCGACCCCATCGATTGTCCCCTGGAAATCGACCTTCACCCGATCGCCGTCTTGCGCACCGCGCGATACCGCCTCGAAAGTGGCACGCTGTCGGCGCATCACCTCAATTGTCTTGTCGATCTCCTGTGGCCCCACAGGACACACCGCCCGCTGCACCGACAATTTTGCGGCGTCAACAGTGCCGATCTCGGGATACACTTCAAATGTCGCGCGGAAATTTTGGTTTGCCGCATCACCGTCGGCCCTGGGTTCAATCTGTGGCCGCCCCGCAAGTCGAAGCTTGTTTTGCTCCAGCGCCCGCGCCAGCAGGGAACTCACTTTATCGTTGAGGACCTCGGCCTGGA
Organism: uncultured Burkholderiaceae bacterium; assembly: GCA_964608115.1. Classification (GTDB taxonomy): domain Bacteria; phylum Pseudomonadota; class Gammaproteobacteria; order Burkholderiales; family Burkholderiaceae_F; genus GJ-E10. The sequence goes on from CAZSOI010000222.1 coordinate 10,780, forward strand.
CCCTTGCTCCATGCGCCTGCGCGATCATCTTCACAGGCACCTTACCGCGTCGAAACCCGGGCATATTGGACTCGCGCGCCAAGCGCGCGAGGCGCTGCGCAACTTCCGCGGCAATCTCCGCGTTCGGAACACTCAAGTCCAGACGGCGCTCGAGCCGGCCGATGCTCTCAATTGTCTGCTGCATATCGATCGAAGTATTGGCGCTGCTCGTGCAAATCCGTCCAATGATGCCCCGTTGGCTGCGTTCATGGTGCGAAGGGGGGGACTC
>CAZSOI010000223.1:0-7511 GCA_964608115.1 uncultured Burkholderiaceae bacterium
AGTTCGAATCCCGCCGCCCCGACCAAAAAATCCAGGAGTTAGCGGCGCTCCGCTAGCACAACTTCCGACCCCCACCGGGTTCTGTTAACGCGTTGCTGGCACTTTGCCGTGCTTCGAACCCTCGATCAGCACATTGGACGTAGGCCATTGCACGCGCCGAAGCGCAACGTTTTTCGGACGAGTCGTGAAGGAAATCTTCACCGAAGACGGTCCCGAAACTTTCGAAGGCTGAGCGCGGTCCCAGCAGTCCGATCTTGGGCGCGTCTCCCCGGAAGTGATGGAAGATCTACGGCGCTGCTTCGCGGTGAACCCCTATCGGCGCGCGCTACCGCCCCGTCGAGCGAATGGCTTCGAAACCCGGCGAGGTCGGTTGCGCGGTCGCCATCGAAGGCGGCGAGCGACTGTGGGTCACGCTCTGGATTCGGCGCAGCCCTGAGAGGGCATCCACGTTTTTTGGCCTCACGGTTGCGTCGAGGCTCAGGATCCCAGCAAGCCGCACCTCAGCTACCACCGCGACAGCACTTACCACTTGAAGTACCGCAATCAGCTGTCGATGCCGGCGCAGAATCGTCAACCGCTGGTGGGCGATTTGAAAGGGTGTAAACATGTCGGCGTCTTCGGAGGTCACGGCGGAAAGTCAATCGGCGCCGTCTGCATCCTTGACGACTGGTCCGGCGTCTTGCGCGTGCCAGCCGGTGTGCTTGGCCGCAGGCACCGTGGGGTGACGGTCGATTTGGCAGCACCCGTTGACGACCCGCGTGGCCATCCTTGACAGGAAATTGTCGTGTGGCGAATTTTTGACGACGCTGTGCCACAAATCGTGATAGCCGTCGGCAACCAGGGCAGGGCGGCGTATCGTTGCTGCTATGTTCCCGCCAATCGGCCACTTCACTCCCTACGCATTGGCTCAGGGCGCGCGGGCACGCGGCTGCCATACTTGCGCCTGCCTCCTCGGACGCTTTTTTAGCGCAGCACCTACTCTGCGAGCGCAATGATGGGCGACAGGTCATCGGCGTGCCGCTCGCGGGATGCCCGTTTTGGGAGCGAGCGACAGGGGCTGATGATGGGTAGTGATGCGACCAGTCAAGAGTAAAGGAGCGCTAAAGGCATGGGCAAATGTCCCAGTTTGGCCACTTCCGGAACACGTGCGCTTCCTCGGCAGTATTGGCCCATGGCGATATTGCAAATATTGTTCCCCATTTACGCCATTGAACTCGGCACTACCGCGTCCGCCGCGATACAAAGAAACATGCGAAAGGAGGCGCACCGAGTGGTTGCCGGGTGAGAGGCGCTTTCGGATGAAGAGTTTGCGAAACGCTTCTTTACCGACGATCACTGGAGATCGTCACCTAGGGGAGCGCTCTGACGAGTCGGAATCCGTAGTCGTTCAAGTGGTACGATGCTGCGATACCGATGCGTTTAGGCGAACGGGGAAACTGCGGATCGACGCTCCAGGATCCGCCGCGGAGAATACGATAGCGGCAGTCTCCATTTGAGCAATCGCTGGTCCATTCCCAGACATTCCCATTCATGTCGTACAGCCCCAGTGCGTTCGGCTGTTTCTGTCCCACCGGATGGGTTCGTGCGCCGCTATTCCTCACAAACCAGGCGACCGCGTCGAACTGCTGGCCGCCACAGTAATCCGTCTGGGATCCCGCGCGGCACGCGAACTCCCACTGCGCTTCAGTTGGAAGCCTGTAGATTTTGCCGGTTTTCTCGTTGAGTTTCATCAGAAATTCCTGAGCATCATCCCAGCTCACGTCCTCTACCGGGCAATCGTCACCACAGTTTCGAAAGAAACTGGGGTTGCTGCCCATTAGATCGCGCCATTGCTTTTGCGTGACCAGGTACTTTCCCATCGCGTAGCTTGTAGTGATGACGACCATTTCCGGACAATCCGAACAATCCCGAAATACTGCTCCGGGTTTCTTGACGTCCTCTCGGGTGTTTTCCTTCGCCAGGTTTTCCTGCTTTGCATCCACGGACTTTTCTGCTTTCGCATCGCGCCGCTCCAGCGCCCGCTCTTGCTTCTCCTCCTGCTTCTCTTCCAAGGCGTAAATGCGATCCTGCGCTTGCCGGGCATCCGCTTGCGCTGGCCCGCTCAGCAGATAGAGTCCCAGCGCGTCGATCGCGCCCGAATAATCCTTTGCCAAGTCGCGTGCTTTGGCCAGGTTGCGGTACGCGTCGCCCCACCACGGCGCAATCTTCAGTGCCTCGTCATAGTTTCGGATCGCACGCAAGTAGCCTTCCTGACCTTGCGCGTCTTCGAGCGCCGTATTGCCTCGGATGAAAAACCGACGGGCTTCCTCCGGAAGCACTGGCGCAGGCGTTTGCTCCCGAGCTGCCTTGACGATTCGCTCTCGCAGGGTTTTGTCCTCGGGATGACTTCGCAACTGCTCCAGCATTTGCAGGAAACTTTCGCCGGACGAATCGGCATGAACCGCGGCGGAAAACGATATGGTGGCGCTCCATACCAACATCGCAATCATCGACTTGATCGTCCTGACGCGCTGCTCATTCATCCGCGTGTCTCCTTTGATGCATGGTTTCCGACCGATCTGCGGACTCAAGCGTCCGATATGCACGCTATTTTGTCCGAGCCGGTTTTTTCTTCCGACGTAACGTTAACCGTAAATTACACGCTTGTGCATCCGGCGCGGAGAAATGGTAGGCATTTCTCCGGCACACCTCCGACCCGGCAGCACTTTATCTTATATAAGGAATACAGCCGCGCCGGCGCGTTTTGCCGCCTAAACCAGCCGGACATCGTTATCTCCGACATCCGCGGGTGCATCCTTCCCAGGTTCGCCGCCTGCCGAAGCCCTGACGTCTTTGCAGCTCGTCCAACAGGCGCCCTCGATGACCCGGATTATTCGCGCTTTCATCCGGATTACGTGTACCACTGTCTCGCAGAGCTAAAACGGCGCCGAATTTCGAAATCCCTTCTACGCAGGCTATACGCATGCTTACGTGATTTAGGTCGTATCCAAATCCGACCGTCGACGGTTCGGCTTAGGAATGAAACACCGGGAACCGGCCGCTCTTGACGCTCTTGTCATTCCCTGGACGGCCATGAGCCGTCGTTGATTGTGGTGACAAAGAAAAGGAATTGCGGACATTGAGATGACCGCTTCAACGGTGCGCACGGCCTGTACCATGGATACCGCGACGTTCACCGCCTAACCGCGATGATCAGTGCATCGTTCACGCTCACACTTAGCTTCGGCCGTTCGTGCAGGCAAACAAATCGGACGCCGCAGTTGCTTTCGTTCTGATCTTGCGGTGGTTGCGGCCCAAGGAGTCGTCGTCGCTGCTTGACAGAACTTGGCAGACGCCGGGCGATGAAGGAGGATTTTGTGGAGTCGCGCACATTTGGCGACCACAACGCGCGTGATAGATGCGAGTAGCCTGCGCGCGCCCCAGTCTCGCCGTGCTCGGTGGCCACCGGGCTTAATATCCGCTTCACCACCCCCAAGTTGACCGATTGGGGCGAGAGGACGTACGAGGCCACAAGCTTCCTTGATCCATGAGATCGTTCGCCCCGCTGCTGCGCTTCTTGGTGTCTTTGCCACCCTCCCTTGACGGTTTAGGTCGAAGGCAATTATGGACTCTCGCGGACAGGGTGAGCTTCTTTTCCTGTGGCGAAACCGGTGACAGCTTCCCGGAGGCGCGCGTCTCGTTTCCAGATCGCCGAATGACCGGTCCTGCCTGTACAATGGGGCCTTCGTTGGTCTACGCCGAACGGGTGATCCAATTCAGGCGAGTGGAGCGGCCTGGAAACGGCCGAATTCCTCTTCTCGACCGAATTGAAATCGCATGAAAAGGCGCCGTACCAACACGGTGTTCCGGAGCGGGGTCGACAGCGCGTGCCATGGCGGTGATCGCAGTTATTAACGGCAAGGGAGGGGCCGGCAAGTCCACGATCTCGTCGCACCTGGCGGCGTACTGCGCTACCCGAAACCCCGACGTCACCTTGTGCGACCTCGACCCGCAGAGGTCGACGGAGATCTGGCTTAAGCTGCGCCCCCCGAATTCCGCGAAGATCCGTGGCCACAGCCTCGCGAGTTCCTTCACACGTCCTCCCGCAGATGCGCGGCATGTCATCATCGACACGCCCAGCGGATTCCAAGGCATGCCGTATCTTCGGCTCATGATGTACGCCGATGCGGTGCTTGTCCCGACGGCCTTTTCGATCTTCGACCGAGGCGCACTCGAGGGCACGGTGCGCATGCTCAAGGCCGCCCCTCGGGTCGCTTCGGGCAACTGCGCCATCGCCTGCGTGGGCACGCGCATCGACCCGAACTCCAACGATTCCGAACTGCTCGAGACAATGCTGCGCGATCTTTCCGTGCCCTACGTTGGTGCCATTCCAGCGGCGAGGGTCTACAGCCGCTGTCTGGAGCAGGGGCTCTCGATTTTCGATTTCCCTTCTGAGGTCGCGCAGCGTCAAATGCCGCATTGGGTTGGGGTCGTTACTTGGCTTGAGACGATTTTCGCGAGGGCCATACGGTGCCCCGCAACTCAACGGGCTGCGATCCAACGCGCCGCAACCACGACGCGCCCCACGCTCGCCTCCTCGCTGATGCGTAACATCCCCCGGTTTCTCGTCCGATAGTCCCGCGCAGCGCGTCGTGCCGCTCCTTGGACGTTAGACACGAGGGCCGTTCGACAGTACCGCTACGATCCCTTATGACACGGCGGCCATGCGACTGCAGGCTCCGCGGGTTGATAATCTATCAAAGCGCCACACGGTGAGCGAGTTTAAAGCTCTCCGGCGATCAATGCTGCTACGGCGTGAAAAGGCTGATCGCGGCAAGAATTCCAAAGAATGGTCCTTGTCGATCGGGTGATCGACCTGCTTTCGCCAAGGCGACGATGTCACACAAGCGCCTCCTGTGCGAGCTAATGCCCGCTCGGAAGCTGACAGAGGACTCACAAGCGACGACTATCGACGCGACCGCTGATTTGCCTGAAGCGGCGCAGGCGGGAAACGCAGTTCTCAATTCCATTTGTATCCGCATCAGCGGTCCGCCTCAAGGACGATGTCGATGATGCTCTTCATACGTGCGATCGCCAAGGACTCAAGCTTTGACTTCACCGGTTCATCCCTGGGTTGTCGCGCGTCATCGGTACGAAACGCACCCCAAGCTTGCTTTCGATAGCGACACGCCCATTGGCGTCCTTTCTGATCACAAGTAGGTTTTGTTCGAGATACCGCGCACCGACCGGAATTACCATCCGCCCTCCCGGTTTAAGTTGTTCGATTAATGGCTGCGGCACGTGATCTGGAGCCGCGCTCACCAGAATCCGATCAAAAGGTGCGGCCTGCGGCCATCCATCGTAGCCGTCACCAATGCGTATCTCGACGTTGCGATATCCGAGTTCCGCAAGGCGTGCCAACGCACGCTCACCGAGGGGGCGGATAATTTCGATCGAGTAGACCTGTTCCGCACAGAGGGAAAGGATCGCAGCCTGATAGCCCGACCCAGTTCCGACTTCCAATATGCGGTCCGATGGCTCTGTGTCGAGCAGTTCGGTCATCAAGGCGACGATGAAGGGTTCCGAAATTGTCTGACCTTCGCCAATTGGCAGCGGGAGGTTGGCGTAGGCGATGCCCTGCAGCGCATCCGGGACAAAGCGGTGGCGTGGAACCTTTTGTATCGCGTCTCGGACTCGACGACTGAGTTGCGTGCGCCCCGTCTCGCCAGCGGTAAGACGCATGAGCGTCTCGATTTCTTCCAACATCTGTTCGCGCTCGCGCGCAAATTTCGCTTGTGCCAAAGAGCGCGGCGTCAACGGTAGGAGCAACAAGAAAATTGCCACGTTTCGCCGCGTGGGCCCAAGCGACCTTTTCTGGACGCAAGCGCCCGGTGCTGGACGTTTTTTGACCACGCAGCGCAAAAGTCGAGAAAGTGTCGCCGAAATGCTGATTACGCCTGCAAGTGTTCTTCCAAGCTTCGGGCGCAGATCAAAGAGGCGCGGACCTGCCAGGGCAGAGCTCAACGACCTCTGGCGGTCAGTGCTCCCCACCACCATGCAAAAAACCATTCTCGTGGAGGGCCGCGCAATCTCGCGCGCGAATTGCCGCCGACTGATTTGCGCGTGGCCCAGCTCTCCGAGTGAGCTTAAGTAATTTTTTCGCACGAATTTCGCGCGACAGGGATGACGACACGCAGACTTTCAAAGTCCCTCACGCAAATATCCAAGCAGGGACGATCATTGGCAACCCAAGTTGCAATCAACAAGCGTCGACGCTTGCCCCCTTCGGGCTCTATTGTCCGGTCTTCGCAAAATCAAATATAAACCAGAGGCCACTATAGTCGTCACGGCGTCGTCTGCCTCGCGGCCGGCGCGGCTTGCGCTTGGAGTCGGGGACAGCATCGAAGTAGGCCAAACTCAACGTCGCGTAGCGGACACCCAGAAAGGATGAAGGCAAGAGCTCGGATACGCCTGCGCGATCGCAGTGGGAAAGTTGCAGCTATCTTATGAACGGCGACCGACGTGCTCGCGAAATGGTCGCTATCGCCCAAGGTTACAGATCGGCAGCGAGTTGCAACTTCTTTGGAACACACGGTTTTGAAGGTGCGCTTTCACGATGGCTTGAGCAACAAGCTGATTAGTCGCTAGCCTCGGTTCGTCGACGCTCGTAGTCTTGCGCCATCGCTTGCTGTTGTGCCGGCGGCACATGATCGTAGTGCGACAACTCGATAGAGTAGCTGCCGGAGGCTTGGGTTATTGCCTTCAAGCGCCCGGCGTAGTCGTCGAGCGCGGCGAGCGGGACTGTGCCGCGCAGACGCGTCGTTCCATCACCGAGTTGGTCGCTGCCGTTCAGATGGCCTCGGCGTGATGACAGGTCGGCCGCGATGTCGCCAATCTGATTGTGGGCGCAGACGACCTCGATGCGGACAATCGGCTCAAGTAGAACCGGCTGGGCTCTCGCGAGCGCATCAAGGAATGCCTTGCGTCCGGCGGCGACGAAGGCCACTTCCTTCGAATCCACCGGATGATGTTTGCCGTCGTAGACGACGACCCGCAGATCGTGCATCGGAAAACCGGCCAAGTAGCCGGTTGCAAGCACTTCGCGTACACCCTTTTCCACCGCCGGGATGAACTGGTGCGGAATGACTCCGCCCTTAACCTGATCAACGAACTCGAAGCCCGCACCGCGCTCCAGCGGCTCGACACGCAGATATACCTCACCAAACTGACCGGCACCCCCGGTCTGCTTCTTGTGCCGCGCGTGCCCCATAGCCTGCACAGTGATCGTTTCGCGGTACGGCACGCGCGGCGGCCGCGTTGTGAACTCAAGCCGGAACTGCGACGTCATCCGATCGAGCACCGACCGCAAGTGCAGTTCTGACAAGCCTCGCACCACGGTCTCGTTCTGAATTGCGTCGTGATCGACGACGAACGTAGGATCTTCCGAGGCCATCTTCGCCAGCACGTCGGACATACGCCCCTCGTCGCCGCGACGCTTCGGTGTTAGTGCCAACCCGAACATCGGCTCGGGA
>CAZSOI010000224.1:0-5592 GCA_964608115.1 uncultured Burkholderiaceae bacterium
CCCGTCGGGTTCGGCAGGGCCTGGAATGTCACGCCGCCCGTCAGGCCCATGTACAGGTCCGCGTCGCCGTAGCCCGACGCGAACTCGCCGCTGAAGGACAGCGAGTTACCCATCTTGTCCTTCGAGCCGGGGATGAGCGGCAGGAAGAAGAGCAGGAGCGTGCCCAAGGGCATAAAGACCGTTCGCTGCTCGAGACCTACGGCAGCGTAGAGGAGATCGATGCCGCGCGCGACCGGGCCATCGCGGGCCGCCAAGGGCTGATCACCCGTGCCGATCAGCGCATCAAGCAGTACGAGCGCGAACGCAAGCGACTGGACGATGAAGCAGAGTTTTATGCAAAGCGGCAACTTCCGACCGAACTCAAAGAGGCGTACGAAACCAACGACGCGCTCACGAGACAGCAAGAAAAGACCCGCGCCGACGCGCTGCACGAGATCGAGCAGATCAAGGAACGCTTCGGCGCCGAGAGAAAGCGCTACGTAGAGCTCGAAGAAATGGCTGCCAAGGCCGCTGAGGCCCGTGAGCGCAAGGAGCGCGAGGCCGCGGTCCAGCAATCCCAAGAAGAGTAGCTGCCGGGTCTTTTAGCGTTTACCCGGCGTTTGCATTGGTGCCGGCTTTTTCTTTAGTTTGTGCGGCCGTGTCTTGCCATAGCTACCGTTGTAGATCTTGCCACGCCGCGTGCGTGTATCGCCCTTACCCATACTTTTCCCCCATGAAAGCAAGCGCCCAAAAAGCAATTTTATGCTGTTACGGCCGCACGTCGGCGGCACGGGCGCAGCATTTTGCCAGCAGCGTCGATCCCAGGGCAGCAGCGACAGGCCGCGGCTGGGGGCCACTACAATGAAAGGGTTGAACGCTCGTCCATTGGGAAATCCGGAGACCGCTGATGGCACTGGTTACGTTTCGCTCCCGAGCCGCAAGCGCGATTATCATGTACACAGAAACCGCGCAACGCCTGCTCGCAATCATCGGCAAACCTATGGCTGAGCGCGGTGTAATCACCAGCGAACAGGTCGAAGGGGCACTGGCGCGGCTGCTGCAAGCCGTGGAGCAAGAAAGGTCCTCGGGCGTTCCCGCCCGGGATGAGGACGCACCGGGCGATGAGCACCCGGTGAGTCTGCGCCAGCGCGCGTTTCCCCTGGTCGAAATGCTGCGTGCAGCGCGCAAGCGCCACGTGGACGTGACATGGGGAATTTGATTCGCGCCTCGGAGGAGTCGCCGCGACTGCCGGGCATTCGCCGTATCGTCGTTCTGGGCTTGGGCGCGCTGCTGATGGTGGCCCTGGCGATCGGCGTTTCGCTTTTTGAGCTGCACCACAACCGGGAAGTTCAGCACCAGTACGAAAACTCCATGGCGCTCTCGCGCTTGGCCTTCGATGCCCAGAGCCTGGCCTCGCGCATGCGGGCCTTGCAAGCGCTCGCACCCCAGGACACCTCCGTAGCCAGCCCGGGCGACACTGCTTTGCGCGAGGCGCTTCGTGCCCTGGAAGGCGACACGAGGGAATGGGAGCAACGCATCGCGGACGTCCAGCAGCGCGACATTCCGGACGATGCTAAGCAGCAGTTGGCACGGCTACAAACAGCGATCGAAGCCATGCGGCAGGCGACTCGCCCGGCTGAAGGCGCCAACGCGCTCTCCGAGTCGGTGTACCTGGCCGCGGTCGAAGCCTCGCAGGCGGCTTTGCTAAGTTCGATGCGTGGCAGTGTCGATCGCCGCCTGATTGCGGGGCACACCGTAAGCGAAGTGGCCGCGGTGACGGTGGCGCTTGCCAGTGTGCTGGCCCTGGTGCTGGGCGCGGCAGTGGCTGCATTGGTGCATCGGGCCCAGCACGAAAGCCGTGCCACATTAGGCGTCATGGGGCAGCTGCTGCGAACTGATCCGCTCACCGGTATCGGCAACCGTCGCAGTCTCGATGAGAATTTGCCCGTCGAAATGGCCCGGGCCCGGCGCGCTAGAACGGCGCTGACCGTGGCAATGCTGGATCTGGATTTTTTCAAACGCTACAACAGCCGCCGCGGGCACGCCGGAGGCGACGCGCTGTTGCGGCAGGCATCCCAGTCCTGGCGCAAGCAATTGCGACCGACCGACACCCTGGTGCGCTACGGAGGAGAGGAATTTACGATCGTGCTTCCCAACTGCGCTGCCGATCAGGCCTGCCAGCTGATTGATCGGCTGCGTCCCGGATTGCCCGACAACCAGACGTTTTCTGCGGGTGTGGCAACGTGGGACCAGCAAGAAAGCGCGGAGGATCTGTTGCGGCGCGCCGACCAGGCGTTGTTGACAGCAAAAAAGCAAGGCCGCAATCGAACGATCGTTTCCGGCCGCGAGGATCAAATTTCCCTGCCGCTGCGAAGCGCGTAGCGCATCTCGATGAACCTGGGTGTCGCCTATGCCCTGTGCGCCTATTTGCTTTGGGGATTGCTGCCGATTTACTTGCATCTGCTCTCGCCAGTGCCAACACCCGAGATTCTGGCGCACCGCATTGTTTGGTCGCTCGTTACGGCGGCGATCCTTCTGGTGGCGCTGCGCCGCCTGGCTTGGATTCGCGCGGCCTTCGCGGCTCCTGGCACCCTCGCGCGCTACGGGATCACTGCGACACTGATTTCTGGCAATTGGCTGATTTTTATCTGGTCCGTCAGCGCAGGACACGTGGTTGACTCGAGCCTGGGTTATTTCATCAATCCTTTGGTCAACGTGCTGCTGGGGTGGTTGCTGCTGCACGAGCGAGTGCGCTTCGGACAAAAGTTGCCGCTTGCCTTGGCGGCAGCCGGAGTCGCCTGGCTCACCTGGCGGGCCGGTTCGCCGCCCTGGATCGGTCTGACACTGGCGCTGAGCTTTTCCCTCTATGGCCTGCTGCGCAAGACCGCTACGCTGGGCGCACTGGAGGGCTTTAGCGTGGAAGCGGCAGTGCTTACACCGTTTGCGTTGGCATACCTGTTTTGGACAGCAAGAAGCGGTGAGCTGGAATTTCTCAGCGCCTCGACGCAGGTCCGCTGGCTGCTGGTGGCCGCCGGACCGGTCACTACCTTCCCCTTGCTGCTTTTTGCTGCTGGAGCCCGCAGAATTTCCTTCTCGCACCTCGGAATCTTGCAATACGTGTCGCCGACGCTACAGTGGCTAAGCGGCGTTTTTGTGTTTCGCGAACCCTTCGACTCTTCCAAGGCGCTCGGCTTCGGGCTTATCTGGCTGGCGCTGCTGCTGTACGCAATCGAGGGATTCTGGTTCGGCTGGCAGCGGCAACGGTGTGCAACTTAGTTTGCGCTCGCATCCCCGGCGCCCGCGCCCATGCGCATGGGGCCGATGTTGGCGCATGGATCGGCGCGCTCCTGAACCGGGGTGCGAAATGCGACATCAAAATGCGCCGCCTGCTCGGCGGCGCGTCCATCGTCCTCTAGCAAGCCGATAGAGACGGCCCGTGCGCGATCGGACGCCGACAGGTGACGCATCACCCCGATGTCGCGTCGCGCATGACCATTGCCGGTAAGCAGAACGACTCCCCGATCGAAGTACGCAGTGATCGCCTGTGCCAGCACCGCATCGCGTGCGATCTGCGCCAGTGCAAGGGCCGGCAGCGCTTCGCGTGGGACGCGCCCGCAATGGCCTTGCTCGATCTCGCGTTCCTGGGCGCTTTGCACATCCTGGGCGATCGCATTCAGGCCTAAGGCGGCGCGTTGACCGGCATCGAAAACGGCGCCGACACCGTCGCGTGCAATATGCATCGCTTGGGCACGAGACAAATTGGCGGCCACGATCGGCAGATTCTTATCCAGCGCCAGAGCCACGTACGGTCGGTACAAATTCCAATTCCAACCGCGCCCGCCCGCCGCTTCGATCACACGCGAGACTCGGGATGCGGTATCGCCTGGCAGTCGGCGTGCTTGGTCCACGGCCTCTTGCCGTTCGCGATCGAACTGTTCAAATGCAATTGCCGGGCGCGCACCGCGCGCAAGCATTTGGGCCAGCGCCTGGGCGCGCAGCGCGTGCTGCGCAACGTTGTCGTGAACTTCGCCGAGCAACACAATTGGCTCGCGCATCATCGCCTGGGTGAGCGCGTCGACGTTCGCGGGCGATGCGGCCGGCGCACTCGCGCAAGAGGCCAAAGCACCCAGCATCAGCGGAGCACCCGCGCGGCGCAGTGCCGTCAATGACGACTTTTCCTTGCCGGCCCCCATCATGCCGACCCGAACTCCGAGAGGTTGGGCGCAAGCCAGCGCCCAAGAACGGCTTCGTCCAGTCCCCGACGCCGTGCCTGATCCTCAAGCTGATCGTGTCCAATCGGCCCGACCGCGAAGTAGCGTGCTTGTGGATGCGCAAAGTAAAAGCCACTGACCGATGAGGCCGGCGTCATGGCAAAGGATTCGGTCAGACCCATTCCGATTCGATCCGCGTGCAGCGCGGCGAGCAGCTCACGCTTCACGCTATGTTCCGGGCAGGCCGGATAGCCGGGCGCCGGTCGAATTCCGCGGTAGGCCTCGTTGAGCAGTTGCTCGGGCGTCAGATGCTCGTCGGGCGCGTAGCCCCACAAGTCGCGGCGCACCCGCTCGTGCAACATTTCTGTGGCGGCCTCGGCGAAGCGGTCGGCCAGCGCCTTGAGCAAGATCGCGCCATAGTCATCATGTTCTGCAGCGAAAATGGCTTCTCGCGCCTCCAGTCCCAAGCCCGCGGTAACGGCGAACAATCCCAAAAAATCGTCAATGCCCGGGGGTCCGACAAAATCGGCCAGCGCGCGGTTAGGCCGTGCAACACCATCGATCACGGGCTTGCGCGTTTGCTGACGCAAACCGTACCACGTAAATAAGCGTTTATGCCGAGTCGCATCCGCGTAGATTGCGATGTCCTCGCCATCGGAGTTGGCTGGGTAAAAGCCCACCACCGCACTTGCCGTAATCCAGCGCTCCTTGACGATCCGAGCCAGCATCTTTTGCGCGTCCTCGAACACTCGCCGCGCCTGCGCCCCGACCTGGGGATCGTCAAGGATCGCCGGATATGGGCCGGCGAGCTCCCAGGTCTTGAAAAACGGCCCCCAATCGATGTAGCGCGCGATCTGCCCCAGATCCATTGCTGCCAGTTCGCGCCAGCCGAAAAATTTCGGCTGCGGCGGTTGATAGCCGTGCCAATCAATGTTAGTGGGATTGGCACGCGCTTCCGCAAGGGAAATAAGTTCCGGCCCTTTTCGGGAAGCATGCTGGCGGCGCACGCGCTCGTACTCCGCGCGCTGCTTAGCGAGGAACTGGTCCTTAGTCTGTGGTGATAGCAAGGCCTGACAGACCCCGACCGAGCGACTGGCATCGACCACGTGCAGCACGGGGCCTTCATAACGCGGCGCGATCTTTACTGCCGTGTGCACACGCGATGTGGTGGCACCGCCGATAAGCAACGGGACCGTAAAGCCCTCGCGCTGCATCTGCGTGGCCACATGCGCCATCTCCTCTAGCGAGGGGGTGATCAAGCCACTTAGCCCGATTGCGTCGGCGTTTTCTTCGCGCGCCGACTGCAAAATCTTTTCCGCGGGCACCATGACGCCTAGGTTCACGACTTCGTAATTGTTGCATTGCAAAACCACGGCGACGATGTTCTTGCCGATGTCGTGCA
>CAZSOI010000225.1:0-1525 GCA_964608115.1 uncultured Burkholderiaceae bacterium
ACCATCAGCATCGTCCGCTGCCGCCGCGCTCCATCGGCCACTTCATCCGTTGCTTCGGTCGGCGTCTTTTTGTTGTCCATGACACTGGCGTATTGACAAGTATCATAGCCTCCTACCATCATGAAAACTCTTTAATTGGCAGGCTTACGCGTTCTGGCGAACCCGCCCGCTGCCAGGGCGCAGGATCTTCTACGTGCGCACGCCAGGCGCGTTACTTTGTGAACGGAAGGCGGGGCTGTATGTCCAGACTAAGGAGGCTTGAGAGGGTCATGGATGTTCGGAAGCCGCATGCCCGCAATCGACCAACGCGGCACTCCCTAGTCCGAACAGCCGCGATCATTGCAGCACTGAGCTGCGTGATTCCCACTCCACGTGCGTTGGCACAGTCCCCTCGACAAATTGCAGCTATCCGGATCAGTGGACAAATTGCACATCCTAGAGTTTTCGTTACTGGTGATCTTGCGGCGATCTCACATCGCAAGCTCGAAGTGCGCGATGAAAAGGAAACGAAAAGAGTTTATGAGGGTGTCGCTGTGGTTGAGCTGTTGCGGCGTGCCGGGGTGCCGCTTGGCATGCAACTTCGTGGGGCAAAGCTGAAGCTATATGTATTGGTCGAAGCTAAAGATGGCTATCAGGTTTTGTTCGCACTTCCGGAGTTCGACCCAGGATTCACCAATAATGTTATCGTTCTCGCGGATGCACGCGACGGCAAGCCGCTGACCGATGCGGAAGGCCCGTTGCGGCTAGTCGTCCCGGGAGATAAGCGCCACGCAAGGTGGGTGAGGCAGGTCACCGGGATTACAGTGCAGACAGCGCCCTCAGCAGGCGTCAAAGGATTACAATGAAAAACGCACCGACCGACGCCAAACGCTCAAGTCATTTGCAGGTGGTAAAGTCGACTCGGACATTCACGCTACCGCATCCGCCGCCGGAAGTTTCTCTGACGCTTGCCAAATTGCGAGCAAGCTTTTTTCTGGTTACGGATCTCCTAGGTGTGGAAGCTCAGTGGCAGGATATTGCGAAACCCGACGCACGTTTGAAGAACATCCTGGATGGGCTCCGCTCTCTACCAAGGAACGACAAATGAACGTGAGTTGCGCCCGCCACAGCCTTGCCGGGCGCCGTGACGCCCTCCAACCTCACGTATAATCTGATTGCCCACCCCACATTCGTACGCCGCGTAGTCATGTAAGCGCAGGAGTAAAAATCCCTCACTGGCAGCGGCCGGATAGAGCGGTCGGGCCGGAGTAAAACTCCATCACCAGATAGCCTTCAACCGTTGTGATCCGCAAAAATTCGGGTGATGGCCGGCAGGACGAGCTGAAGTGGACCAGCTTGCGACGGTCGTGAATCAGGATCAGAGCTACAAACAACAGTCGGAATGCCGCAGACGGAACGACGAACATGTCGATGGCGGCGATGCCCAGTACTTCGTTGTGCAGGAAGGTCCGCCAAGTCGGTGACGGACCGGCGGATCTCCGCGGCATGTATTTGGCGACGGTGGCTTGGCTGATCTCGATGCCGA
>CAZSOI010000226.1:0-16870 GCA_964608115.1 uncultured Burkholderiaceae bacterium
CGGCATCTGACGCGATGTGCCCAAGGCAGTTCACCCGCGTCACCACGCACCGCTTCCTGGGGTAAAGGGTCGCCGTGAACGAGATTGAGTTCTATGCCCCGATGGGCGAGGTCCAAGCGCATGCGCTCAAACAGCGGCACGCGGTAATGGACAAGGCGTCGTTGTACGAGAACTACTCGCGCGCTCCGGGTCGCAATCTCGGCCGTCACGAGTTTGCCCCGCGGACGATCGAAGCATCTGGTAGTCGGTTTGCTTCGGAGGGTCCGACGAAAGTGAGGTCGGTGCTTTCCATCGAACTCGGAGCAATGGGCTGCACCGCGCTCGCGATATATCCGTGGTCGCGAGCAGGAAAAACGGCGCTGACTTGGCCGAGCAGACCGGCAAGGCGTATCAGCCACTCAATTCGCTTTGACGACGGCAGCAACAGGACAGCCGGCAGAAAAGGCAGTCGGAGCACGCAGCGTAACGCCGCTAGGGGTACGCGCACCCAGCGACGGTGGCCTCCATAGAGCAGAGCTTCTATGTCGCACCAGAGTTGTCCCGACCGAAAAGCTCGCCGCAAAAGCCAGCTGCTATGCGAGCGGGAATCGTCCCAGAATTCTTCGACAATGGCACCCGGGGCAGCACGAACAGCATCCGGATAGCGAAGCGCGAGTCGGCCATAGGTCAGTATGTCTTCGCCGCCGCGCAGACCGAACTTCAGATCAAACGGACCGTCGACCCCAGAAAGCTCAGTTAGCAGGTCGCGGCGCACGAGGATGTTGCCTCCGCTCAGTCTGCCCGGCGAAAGCGGTGAACCAGCTGCCGGAAGCGTTGCGCCGGGGTAAGGCAGCCCCGCCAGCCATCGCGGTGCAGACAAGGGGAACACGCGGCGCACGGGGCCCTTTGCAATGACGGTGGGTTGGCTAGATGCCACCGCCCAAAGTTCCGTCAGCCACTGGCGGCACGGAATCTCGTCGTCGTCAATGAAAGCAATCCATTGACCGCGTGCATCGCGTACGAGTCGGTTCCGAACGCGCGATATGTTCTGGATCGGCTCGATCAGATAGCGCATCGGAATCGCAGCTAGTGCGGCGGCCTCCGCCACAATGGACTTTGCCCCGAGCGTTGCGTCGTTTTCGCAAACGAGTATCTCCGCCGGCACGGGATAGCGCACATTTTGGAGTAAAGCGGTGAGTAATCTCCTTAGCTGATCCGGTCTGCGAAACGTCGCAATGCAGACACTAATGACTGGGGTGGGAGCCGGTGTTTCCATAGCTTGACGAAAAAGCGGCGACAGATGCCGTGCATACGTTTGGGAGGTGGACTTGCGCGGCCCGGCTCAGTGCCGGTTGAGCACGACACCGTAAGTTGTAATGCGAGCGTCGGACAGCTCTCGCGCAACGCGCGCTGCTCCGTCAGCGGGCGTGCACCGAGTGCGCGCGATGATGAGCGAAGAGGCGGCGGCAGCCGCGACCATACGCGCCCCGAGCCCTTCTAACCAGGGTGGACCGTCAAGGATCAGAACATCGAAACGATCCCCTAAGCTTTGCAAAAGCGCTGCAAACGACGGCCGAGCAAGAAGGTCTTGAGGGTTGGGTGCCGACGGGCCGGCTGGCAGTAGCGACAGCGCCGGCAAGGATGGATGGCGCAAAATGGCCTCGTTCGTCGCGCGCTCGGCAAGCACGGTTGACAATCCGACGCGGTTCTCGCTGCGGAACAGCTGATGTTGGCGGGGCCGTTGCAGGTGGGCATCGAGCAGCAGCGTGCGCTGGCCAAGTTGCGCAAACACAACCGCGAGGTTAGCCGCCACAAAACTGCGGCCCGCATTGCGCTCCGCACTGGTGATCGCTACAGCTTTTCGCTCGGGCGAACTGCCAAAACCGCTGAGCATCAGTTGCTCACGCAAGTGGTGCAGTTGTTCGACCGTTTGGTGCGCCGGGTTAAAGGCAGCAACAACCTCAGGGGCGATAGAAGTGTCGTTGCGCGGCACCAACGGAAATGCAAATTGTCGCGCGAGAGCGAATTGAACGTCGGCAACTTCTAATAGGCCGAGCTCGACGGCGGCCTGGCCGAATGGCACCCCGCGCTCTTGATGATGCCGAAAAACTCGCTCTGCGGCTTCCGTAGCGAGACGGCCGGACTCGATTAGAATCGTACCGATTGCACCCGGGGGAAGCGACGGCAACTTCGGCGCTTCCTGCATCAAAAGATCCTCGGGATCCTCCTCGGTCACTGGCGGCACCGTGTCCCGACGCGTCTCGACAAGGACCGCCGCAATCGGAGTCACCGCGGCGCGCACGGCAGAACTAACCGCGGAACGCGCATTTCCAGCATCGGTGAACGGAAACTTCATTGGCTTCATGCCGCCCCCGTTTGCGCGACGGCGTTGTTCCGACGCCATCGCCAAAAGCGCCTCGTGGGCTGGCGATCCGAAGGCAACGTAACAAGAACGGGCAAGGACATGGCCTGGGCGACGTCCTCGGTGGCTCGCAATCGGGGACGCAAAATTTCCATGCCCAAGCAAGTGCAAACGCCAAGTAGCAGGCCAACAAGGGTCGCGATGGCGGTGTTTAGCACGACATGAGGCCGCGACGGTTTTGCCGGGGGCTGCGCTGGACTGAGCATCAAAATGTTGGTCTGTTGCGATAGGCTCTCCAGGCTTGACTGCGACAGGCGCTGTGTAACGAGGTCGTAAGCACGTTGTGCCGATTCCACGTCGCGCTTTAGGACTTCGACCTCGTCACGCTGGTCCCGCAGCGCGAGCACGCGGCGCTTTTGTGCATCCAAAGCGGCGCGAATATCCTCCTCGCGTCGCTGATCGACTGCGTGAGCCGCCCCCAGACTACTGGCAACGCGCGACATCTCATACTCGAGTTTTGTCTTCAGAGTCTGCAGTTCGGCTTGCTGTCGCAAAAATTGTGGATGGTTGTGACCGATATACTGTCCAAGTTCGTCAAGCTTCGCTTCCGTGCGGGCGACGTCAGCACTTAAATTTTCGATCACTTGATTGCGAACGACATCGGGCGCCGTCGACATGTGATCGAGTGCAGCTTGTTCGCGCGAGGCCGATTCCGTGCGTTGTGCCTGCGTGGACGTTAATTGCGTATTGAGTTCGTTCAGCCGAGCCGTTTCAACATCGAGACGCTCATCGGCACCAATAATTCCGTTCTCACGCTGGAACTTGGACAAACGGGCCTCAGCTTGCTCGAGCTGCTCGCGCAACTGCTTGGTACGAGCATCAAAAAACGTCGCATAGTCGCGAGCCGGGTCGACCTTCAGGGCCACATTGACGCCGATATAACACTTCGCAAAAGCGTTGGCGACGGACGCGGCAAACTCCGGCGAGGGGCTAGAAAACTTAATGTCAATCAAGTTGCCTTCGCGCGATGGCTTGACATCAAGCTCGGTGGTGAGAAGCTGCGCGTAGTATTGCTCGATAGTTCCCTTGCCGTCGCCCGCGCTTTTCCAGTGACGAATTGCTGCTTCATCCTTCTCCAGACCCAACTCGCGCACGACCTCTTGCGCCACGCGCTCGCTAGAAATGATGTCGACCTGCGTCGCCATGTATCCGGGCGTGACCGACGCGGGAGGCTGGTTTTGGGCTTGGACCGGGTCCGGGGCTCGCAGGTCGACAAGTACTGTTGCCGTGGCCGTGTAGAGCTTTGGTCGCCAAAGATTGAAAGCGAGAGTCAAAACGGTGCAGACGAGGGCAAAAAGCCAAATATACAAATGGCGATCACGCAATACGGAGAGAAACTGGCGAAAGGTCATGGCAGGTCGGATAAATCCTCATTTGCGTCCAGATTCGACAATGTCTCCGGCGGTCGCTGTACTGTGCCGTGGACCAGGGCGAGCGCCTCTGGCGCCGTCAGCGGCCTTTTGAGCACAACGACGCGTCCCGTTTTCCGCCGCAATAATGGCGACGTGTTGCCCTCGATTGCATGAGCTGACCCCCAACGTATCTGGGCGGACCAATCAAAGTCCGCGGGCAAACCTAGGGCACAATGAGGGCGGCGCGGCATCAAGTCCTGGAGCAACGAGGAGTAAGTGCCAGGCGAAATGCCAGGCCCACGAAGGCAGACCATGTGAATAATGGTCCGTTCAGACTAATTATTGCCAGTCCTCGTTTCAGTTTTGTGTCACACAGGGACCAGACGCAAGTGTTTTTCCTCTACGGAAACGACCGCCGAATAGGCGCAGGGCCTGCGGTCCAGCGAAGTTGTTCTCCGGAGGCCCCAACGGCCTTGTCAAGCAATGTACGGTACGCGCCGATGCGGGTAAAGATGGCCAAATGCAGACCGGAAGGAGTCGTTGCTTGCGCGGAGGCGATTCCCAAGAGTACCGAGGAAGCATCCGTATTCAGAAGGTGACCAACAAAGATTGCCGACCCGCTATCGCCCGAGACTAAGCGAACCGCGTCTGCGTTTGCGCCTGCAGTGGCTATGGCCAAGGCAAAGCCCGGAACGTTCGCGGTAACTCGCATGGGCGCCACGCCAAAACGGCGCCGATTCAAGCCAGGATTGTTCGACACCAAAGTGCCAAGCCCTGCTGACAACGGCTCGCGCGGCAGGAAGTTTTCGTCCGCAAGCCGCGGAAGATAGGGACTTGTTATCGCTTTGGCGAGGTGCAGTAACGCGATGTCGTCGCGAATAGCGCCCGGAATCGGCGCAATGGTGGGCACCCGCGTGGTAAACGTGAGTACCTCGGAAATAACCGACATCCCGTAATCGTTGGCGAATATCGCGCCCACCGGTGGGGCGACGTGAGCCGCCGTCAGCGCCCAGGTCGGTGCGATTTGAATCGCGGAGAAACCCTGCCCGATCTTACTTCCGGGCACGGCAATAGTGCCAAGCAAACCAAAATGCATTGGCGGCGCTGGCAATCCTCCTTCCAGGGCCTGCACGCCAACAGCAAAAATCGAGCTGGCGAGGAAAGCTATGAGCGCTGCCAGCGGCGTCAAAACTTTGCTCACCAGAAACCCCAAGCGTGCTGATTGACAACCCATGCCGCCAGTGCAAGGTTCGTCGTAGCGTGAGCCAGCACCGAGTACCAGAGATTTCCCAGCCGCCGATAGATCTGGGCGTATACCAAACCTGCGACGAGGCCTGCCACCCATAGCTCATGCGCCAAGGCAAAAACAGTTGAAGAGGCAAGGACGGCGAACCACGACACGGAGGAAGGTTTTAAGCTTAAAAAGTCGCGCTTGTCGATCCAGCGCATCAAAAACGAGCGCCAGAAAAGTTCCTCCATCAGTGGAACTACAAGCACTGCGCCGAAAGTGCGAACCGCGACCGAGATCCACAGCAAGGTGCCATCGGCGGCGACGGGAATGAAAGTTGCCGTGGGCGCGCCTAAATGCATCCATCCAGGCATTGGCGCAATCCAAAGCAAGAAGATCAGCAAGCCCAGAGTCACGCAAATTGCCAGCGCCGATC
This sequence comes from uncultured Burkholderiaceae bacterium, assembly GCA_964608115.1. GTDB lineage: Bacteria > Pseudomonadota > Gammaproteobacteria > Burkholderiales > Burkholderiaceae_F > GJ-E10. The sequence goes on from CAZSOI010000226.1 coordinate 5,418, forward strand.
CGAGCTTCGGAGCGCTCCGCAATTCACCGAACGCATGACGCGAGAACGCCATCGCAAGCAAGGCGAGTCCTGCCTGTAGGCCATATAGCCAGCGGGTGTCGAATGAGCCGGAGAAATCCTTCAGCTCCGAGAAACTCCCGCGCAGCGCTAGTACCAGCATAAAAAGCGCAAAGGGTAAAGTGCGCGCCATTGCTGGAGTGCACAGACGCGTGGCTAGCGGTGTCAATGCCGGCGAGCGAGCCAGTCTCGCGCCTGCGGGAGCGTCCGACTTGGCTTTCGCGGTCCTCGATGGGTCGGACGTCACGGTTCGGACATGTTTGTAAAAAATCCATCCAATGCCATAAAAGAACTAAGTGCCAATCGTCGGTGCGAGGGCAAAAGCAAAAAAGTCTTCCCGCTCAAAGTGACAGCATGATGATCGCGCTATTTTTTAAAAAGGCGAAGAACTATCGCAAAATGGTATCTTGCGCTGCGCGTCAATATTCTCCGAAGCGCTGAATCCTACTTAGAGTTTGGGATGTTTTGGTTCTTTTGGACCCATGCTGTCACACGCGCTGATTTAACCCGGCAAGATGGTCGATAGGGCGTAGGCAATTGCGGTCACCGGCGCAATTTGATTTTTCGTTGAAGCCCTCGAACGCGAATTTGCATTGGGTTCGATATCCGGTTCCTTTGGTGTAGTAACAGTGAGTGGGGGTTGTGATGGTTTCTGTTCGTGCTCTTGGGTTTTCCATATTGGTCGTGTGCGCGGGTGCACTTGCCGGCACTCCTTCGTACGCTGCCGGCCTGGCACTACAAAGTGGTCCCGTGTCGTTTTCCGAACTCATTGGCGAGCCGCCGCAATTTCGTGCAAATCCATCAGCACCGAGTTGGTCAGGCGGCCAGTCGGGATTCATAGCCGAGGCAGATCGCGGCTACGAGTACCTGGAAATTGGAGCGCCGTGGGAATTTACGAACAAATTCGACTGGGAAGACCATCTGCATGACGGAGGATGGCTTGGGGGTGCTAACTGGGCAGATCGCCACTGTCTGCAAAGTCCGGTACCCGAGCCGGGGGTCACGGCGCTCAGCGTTGCGGGTTTGGGCGCGGTCGTCTTTCTGGTTCGCCGTCGGCGACGGGGCTAGTGCAATCGCAAGGTGACGGAAATACGGGAACTTCGTACGCATCGCGCGGCAGGCAAAAAACGCGCACGGTATTTCAGCAGCCGGTCACATAGGACTTCTACGCTGTCTGCTCCAAGCGCAAAGCGCCCACCGTGTCTGGGTGGTAAGGCGACTGGCGCACTCTCGGCTGAACTATGTTGCTCGGTTCCCCTTCCGTCGCCGTTTCGCGCGGCCACATTTCCTTTGGCGGTTTTGTTCGCGTCGCACTGGATCCGACGCTCATCGTCCTTTGTCTGCTCGCGAGCTGCACCGTTTCCGGGACCGGATTTGGTGGCCCCGAGCTCGTGCTCGCGGTAATTGCCTTCTCGCTGACGTTTCCTTCTGAAGTTTCGTTGTACAAGCTGCAACAGAATCTGTTTGGCACGATCTTTGTCAATTGGGTTCTGCTGGTTGTGTTGCTGTTTTTCTTCGGTTATGCAACCAAGTTTCTCTGGAACTTTGATCCGCGCATGCTGTTGATTTGGATCGGAGCCACACCCTTTGTCCTGTATTTCGCGCATCGGGCGATTCCGTACCTGTTGCCGCAGCTTTTAGCATTTGATGGGTACCGCAGCGCTGTCGTGGTGGGCACCAACGAGGTGGGCCGACGCATGGCACGCAACCTCATCGATCATCCGGCGCTGGGGTTTCGGTTTTTGGGTTTCTTCGGTGATGGCATTGGTGAGGCCGACGCGGATCTGCCGGGACCGCTGCTGGGGGAGCCCGATGCGGCGCCAGAATTCGTGAAGGCCAATAGAGTCGAATCCATGTTTATTGCCCTACCAATGGCGGCACAGCCGCAGTTGCTCAAACTGCTCGACGAAATTAAAGACACGACGGCATCGGTATATTTTGTGCCCGATATCTTTATTACCGATTTGATCAATGCGCGAATTGATGACGTAAACGGCATGCCAGTGGTAGCAGTGTGCGAGTCACCGATCGTTGGGCTTAGCGCGTTGTTCAAGCGATTGTTCGACATCGCTGTAAGTTCTCTCGCGCTGCTGGCATTTGCTCCGGTGATGCTGGCGATCGCAGTGAGCATCAAACTCGAATCACGAGGTCCGGTGCTCTTTCACCAGCGCCGTTACGGCCTTGACGGACGTCAAATCGTGGTTTGGAAGTTTCGCTCCATGAGTGTTGTTGAGGATGGGCCGGTGGTTCGTCAGGCAACACGCGACGATCGGCGCATCACGCGACTCGGTGCATTTTTGCGTCGTACCTCGCTTGATGAGCTACCCCAGCTTTTCAACGTGCTAGGCGGCTCAATGAGCCTGGTCGGTCCAAGGCCACATGCCATCGCACACAACGAAGAGTATCGACGTCTTATCAAAGGTTACATGGTGCGACACAAAGTCAAGCCGGGCATCACCGGTTGGGCGCAAGTCAATGGCCTGCGGGGCGAAACCGACTCGGTGCAGAAAATGCAGCGGCGCGTCGAATGTGACATCGAATATCTTCGGCGATGGTCGCTCGGATTTGATTTGCTCATCTTGCTCAAAACCGCGGTGATTGTTTTTCAGCGTACCAATGCGTACTGACCTCGGAGCCGCGGGCGAGTGGGGTATCGAGAGCGAAGGGCCTGTTGCCTCGGTGCAGCTTTCTGAGGGAGATACGTCGTCCTTGTTGGCGGCGATCACGGATGCGGTCGCAGTGCGACGACGTTTTGAGTTTTTTTCCTGGACTCAAGGTCGCCTGCAAAGCCTCTTGCCGCACGGCGTGTTGGTCTGTGGACTGCCACGGGGCAACGGCTCGGGAATTTTCTTCGACTATTTTCACAACGTGCCATTGCCAACGTCTGCGCTTTCCCAGCTATGTCATCCTCGCGAAGGCGTTGCGATCCAGCTCTTGGAGACTTGGCGGGAGTACGGTTCGGAGCCGCTAGCGGTCAGTCCTCAAACCCCGCGGCACGCCAGTTTGCTTTCGGCATTGGAGCAGTTGGGAATGGGCGCGACCTTGGCCCATGGCATTCCCTTTGAGCAATCCAATGTCGGGGTACATGGATTTTTCGCTTTTGTTTCTCTGCGCACGGCGCCCAGCTCACGCGAGGCATGCCTTGCAATGTTGGCCGTGCCACATATGTTTAGCGCATATTGCCGCGCGCTAACGCGCGACCGAACGCCCGTTTCCGTCAGTTCTGAGCCTGCCGACGGAGCCCTATCGGAGCGCGAGGTAGAGATTCTGCATTGGGTGCGCGAAGGCAAGAGCAACCACGAAATCGGCATGGTGCTCTCTATCAGTCCTCTGACTGTCAAAAACCACATCCAGCGAATACTTCGCAAGTTGCAGGCCAGCAACCGCACACAGGCAGTGACCAAGGCGATCGCCATGCGCTTACTGAGCGGAGCCGTGTCGTCGACCGCGGGGGTGGCGGGTTCCCCCTTCTGAGACGGCATCGGACCAGGTCCGAGATCGAGCGGTCTCAAGCGGTGATTCAAAATCCGTAGCCAAGGCTCGCATCTAAGCGAACCGCACCTTGTGGGGTGATGGGAGCGCTTACGCCGCGACCGCCCTCGCGCAAAGCTTTGGCGAGATCAAAAGCGAAGTGCAACCCGTGCCAGCCTTGGCCGTGCAATCCCAGACCCATGGAGGCGATGCTGATTTCGGAGATCTGGGGGCCGGCTGGCTCTACGAGATATACCTGGGCACCGTCGGCAAATACGCACAAGTACACTGACTCGCCGGCGGTCGCGCTGCTAGCGCGAGCATGCGTATACCAGCGCATCTCGAGCGTTGCATTGGCGCCGCGGTCGCCGCTGATTTCAGACTCGCGGTAACCGCGCACGCTGCCAGCCCCTCCGGTGATGAATTGCTCGTTGGGGATGAGTGGATCGGGCGTCCACTGTCCTGCAAGGTGTGCGTACAGGCTCCAGTGCTGGGTCAGCATCTGGTCTAGCGAGGTGTCCCATTTCCAGACCATGAAGCTCGCCTCACCGAGAACGCGACGACTCTGAAACTTGGCATCCGTGTTGCCAAATAGACCCCGGGGCGCCGTCAGCAGCCCGAAGGAGAACTGCTCGGTTGAACGCGGATGCACGAAGGTCGCAGCGTAGTTGGCCGACAATGGATAGTAGGTAATCTCGGGCAGGACGGTCAGGTCGGCGGTTAGTGCGCTGATGTTCGTTTGCGCGAAGTCCTTGCGATCTATTCCGAATGTAAATGAGTGAAAGTAACTCAGGCTCTCGCTAATTCCACTACCAAGCGGATCGATCCAGCGTGCGCCGGCGATTTTTGCATTTCCCAAGATCGTGGCACTTCCGACCACTGCCACGTCGCTATTGGAACGAATACCGTACAGGGAAAGCACGTCATCGCTATTGGCAAAGCGCCATAGGTAGGTGCCGTACAGCACGTTGGTCTCGCTGGGCTTTTCCGGAGCGATCTGGTAGCTAAGGGCAACGCTATGCTGGAGCTGCCAGAGGTTGTCGTAGTGTAGAGACACATTGGCCCGGTCCGCCGTAGTAAACGGAGAGGCATAGTTATCGTCCTCGATGTCGCCGTGGAGGGGCAGCTGGTCCTTGACGGAGAGATTGACGTCGACGGTACCCGGCACCTTGCCCGGCGTGAGAATCGGCGCGACCTGTCGATCAGGCAACTTGTTCAGCTGCGTCAATTCCCGCTGCATCTGACTAAATTGCGGGACGCTGCCAGTTTCTAGTTCCGGTACGGCCGAGCGGATCTGACCGAGTTCGTAGTACCGCGTCCCAGTGACAGTTACCTGCCCTACCTTGCCCTCCAGAACGTGCAGCCGAATCACGCCGCCCGAGATCCGTTGCTCGGGGATGTCGACGAATACGGTCTGGTACCCAGCTTTCTGATAGGCGTCCTCCAACGCTTTGCGTGCTCCCTCGACGTCCGAGAAGTGGCGTTGTGGCCCCAGAAAAGGCATGACCGCCCGTTCGATCTCCCGTTGCGAGAGCACGCTGTTGCCCTGGATGCGAAATTCGAGGATGTCGAAGGCCGGATTGGGAGGCGGGGACGGGGATTGTGACCAGGCGGGCCCCTGTAGGGCAGCAAGGACAAGTGAAATTCCCAGAGAAAAAAAATGGCGTAAAGCCGGGCGCACGCCAGCGCTCCAGATAAAAAGGTCCAGTTTGGCAAGGACAGGTTTCGAAGCGGTGACATCCATGCGCCGCTGGTTGCGGCGCCCGGCAAAAGAACTGAGGTCAAATTCCGGACATCGGCGCGTGCGAGCATTACCTGTTTTTGACGGTGCTCCCGGAGTCGACCTTCTTGTCCGGCGCTCCCAACATTCGGCTCGATCAGATGAGAAGAGTTGCAATTTTGCTGACCTTGCTCGGGCTCGCGGTCCCGATTTCGGCAAGCGCGTGGTGGAACGGGGACTGGAAGTTTCGCAAGAAAATTCTGGTGAATACCTCGCCCACCGGCGCGGACCTCAAAGAGGGGGTATCCACTGCTCTTGTCTCGGTGCGGCTGCATTCGGGCAATTTCCTTTTTACGGACGCGAGGCCAGACGGCGCCGATATTCGGTTTATCGCGAACGACGACAAGACGCCCCTTAAGTACTTCATCGAGGTCTTTGACGCAACCAACCAGCTTGGGCTGATTTGGGTGCAGCTTCCTCACGTCGCTGCGTCCTCCAGCTCAGATTTCTTCTATGTGTATTCCGGAAACGACAAGGCCGGCAACGCCGCCGATGCCAAAGGCACTTACGACCCGCTACAACTGCTTGCTCTCGAGTTCGGTGAACCCGCAGCTCCATTCAAAGATTCGAGCGCTTATGGGCATTCGGTTTCCGGCGACGGGGTTAAATCCGATCCTGCGGGCTTGTTTGGCGGTGCGGCTTTGTTTGATGGGGCACCTCTGAGGGTTGCACCACTTCCGACAATACACACCGCTGCAGGCGGTGGCCTGACTTTCAGCGCCTGGATCCGGCCCAGTGCCTCGCAAGACAGCCACCTGCTCTCCTGGGGCCCGTTGTCGGTGGACCTAGCTGGCGAAGCGCTGGTTGCGCGATTGGGCAGGGAAAAGGTCAGCGGTGGCAAAGTGCCTGCCGGTGCGTGGGCGCACGTCGCTGTGACAGCATCAGATCGGTTGATCGTGTATGTCAATGGCACACAGGTCGCCGCCGCAACGGTCGCCTTGCCCGAACTCTCCGGAGAGATCGTCGTCGGCGAGGGATATCACGGCACCATGGACACGTATCGACTGGTTGCGTCCGCCCGGACGGCCGCAGCCATCCAGTTAGACGCTTCACAGGGCGCTGACGGCAAGCTTCTCACCTACGGCGAATCCGAGGCCAGCGAGGAGAGCGCTGGCTCGAGCTACATCAAGATCCTCTTTAGCAGTTTGACGCCGGACGCCAAGGTTGTGATTGCGATTCTCGGCGTGATGTTTCTTATCGCCATGTCGGTGATCGTCAATAAGGCTGTGTTGCTGCAACGAACGACCGGTGGAAATGCGCAGTTCCTACGCGGCTTCACGAGCCGTCCGCGCGAGTTCCTCGACCCCAATTCGAGCATTGCCAAGGCGTTTGACGAAAAGACGCTGCCGCATTCCTCGCTGGCTCGGATGTACGAAACGGGCATACGCGAACTTCGCGCCCGTCTCGACGGGCCCAATAGCGGAGCGCTCCCGGCCGAATCGGTAGCGGCGATCAAGGCGAGCATCGACGCTACGGTCATACGGCAGAACCAGCGACTGAACCGCCTGATGGTGCTACTGACCATCGCCATCTCCGGAGGCCCTTTTTTGGGGCTGCTGGGCACGGTAGTTGGCGTGATGATCACATTCGCCTCTATCGCCGCCGCGGGAGACGTCAACATTAACGCCATAGCGCCGGGCATCGCCGCGGCCCTACTAGCCACCGTTGCGGGTCTCGCCGTGGCCATCCCTTCGCTGTTTGGCTACAACTATCTCATCACGCAGATAAAGGCGATCGCGGCCGATATGCAGGCGTTCTCGGACGAATTTATCTGCCGCATGGCCGAAGCGCACAGCCAATAAGAGCGTCTGACAAGCTGGATCAGACCCCGAACACTAAAGAATCGACGAGGAAACATAACAGACGACGTCATGCAGATCCAGGAAGACAAAGCCTACGACGAGATCAACGTCACGCCCATGCTCGATCTGGCGTACGTCCTGTTGGTCATCTTCATCATCATGACAACGGCGTCTGTACAAGGAATCAAGGTCAACTTGCCCAAGGCCAGCAATACGCCCAGTCTCGCCAAGCCGCGTACTAAAGCCATCACCATCACGGAGGACGGGCGCATCTTCCTGGACGCCTACCCGGTGACGATGTCAGAGCTCGAGCAGCGCATGCGGGACCTGAAGGCGGCAGAACCCGATTTCCCGGTCATTATCAAGGGCGATGGGCACGTGCAGTACGAAAAGGTCATGGGCGTACTCGACCTGATGGGCCGCCTCGACATCACGCAACTGGGTCTGGTTACCCAGCGCATAGTCAACTGAACGGTGCATCCCATGAAAATCATTACTACAGCCGGCATCGATCCTGGCCTTTGGGGCGATGTACCCAAAAAAGCTCTGAGTTCCCGCGGTTGGAACGCAGGAGCGCGCCGCTGGCCGGTTGTCGTCCTGGGCATGTTCTTGGCTGTTCCGCTCTTAGGGTTGGCTTTGTCCACGCTCTTTGGTCACGTGGAGGCGCCTGCGCACAAGAATGTCGTGCGGATCAATGTGATCGCGCCGCCTGCACCTCCTCCACCGCCTCCCAAACCGCAGGAGGAGCCGCCCAAGCCCAAGGAGCAGGTCAACCTCGACGTGCCGAAGCCAGAGCCCGAAGAACCCAAACCCCTGCCGCAGGAGCCGCCGCCCGGACCTCTGGGCTTGGACGCACAAGGAAGTGGTCCCGGCGATAGCTTTGGTCTGGCGGGCCGGCCCGGTGGTCGCGACATCATTGGCTCGGTTGGCGGCGGTGGCATGGGTCTTTCGCTTTTCGGCAGCAACGTGGCGCGGCAAATCGCGCAGGATCTGGCACGCAATGCGCGCCTGAAACATACGCCCTACAAGGTCGAAATCCGCATCTGGCTGTCGAAGGACGGTCTACTTCAGCGCGAAGAGATTGTTCGCGGAACGGGGGACCGCGACTTAGACGCACTCATCCGCAGTGGCCTGAAAGAAATCTCCACTTTGCACATCACGGTTCCCGAGGACCTGCCCCAACCGCTGCTGATTCGCGTGACCTCGACCGACGTCTAGCACTGGCCCAACCCAATTCCTAGCCATTCATGAAAAAATCATTTCTTGCTGCCATTACGGCAGTAGCCCTCTTTGTGCTCGCGGGCCCGCCGGTACACGCTGCCGACTCGGGCGAAAGCCTGGAGTCCGTGCGCGCGGCAGTCCTCAATCTGATCCGCGCCCTGGTGGACCAGGGGGTGCTCTCGGCCGCTAAGGCGCAGGACATGCTGCGGCAGGCAGGCATCGATCCATCGGTGCTCAACGCACCGCAGGTCTCTCAGGCGGCGCCGCCACAGATCGAAGCGCCTAAGCCGGAAGTGCGGGTGCCCTATATTCCCGAGACCGTCAAGGACGAAATGCGCGAAGAGTTGCGTCAGGAGATTCTTGCTCAAGCACGACAGGAGCGCTGGGGTGAGCCAGGAGCATTTCCGGATTGGATTTCGCGCTTTACGCTCTTTGGCGACATGCGCATTCGCTATCAACGCGAAGAGTACCCGGGGGACAACGCAGCCCCCCAGTCTGTCGATGCCTGGTACCAACTGCCCCCTGGCACCACGAAGGACAGCCAGACGTCGCGCGAACAAGAACTTGTTCGTGCTCGCGTCGGCGCCGAAGCCCAGATGGGCGAGCACTTCTTGGCGCAGTTACGAGTAGTTGCCGTCAATGGTGACACGCTTACGGCTAGCCCAGTGACGTATAACGTCGATGAGGCCTCCTATGGTCGACCGTTCTCGGCGGGCATTGATCTGGCCAACATCCAGTGGCAGCCGTATTCTTTTGCGCGCGCGACGCTCGGTCGCATGCTCAATCCGTATTTGGGCACCGATCTGCTTTTTGCTAATGACTTGAGTTTTGATGGCATCGTCGCAAGCGTGGAGCCCCGCCTGACGCCCGCATGGAGTGGGTTTTTTACTGCTGGGATGCATCCACTGACGTCCAACTGGGTCGGCCCGTACAACAGCGCGTCTAATCAGTGGCTGTATGCCGGACAGCTCGGCGGCAAATGGAAAGCCGCCGACGAATCCAACGCACAAGTCGCGGCAGCCTACTACGACTATGTTGCCCTGGAGGGGCAGCTCAATCCGGCGACAGTCCCTCAAAACACGCTCAATGCGAATTCGGCGCCGCCTTTTCGCATCATGGGCAACACGATGTTTAACATTAACTGGTATAGCGATCCGAACGGCACACCGGTCTACGCCTATGCCTCGAAGTTTCGCATGGCCGATGCGTACGCGCGATACGAATTTGCGCAATTCGAGCCCACACGCATTAGCCTGACCGCCGAGTGGGTGCGCAACCTCGGATTTAACGTGAACGAAATCTACCAGCGCATCCAGGGCGCTGCCCAAGGACTGCCCCAGGACAACAATGGCCAAACCGGCTTGACCAGGCCGCGTACCACCGGGTATCGCGTCGGGTTCACTATTGGCAAGAGCGAACTACAGCGGCTGGGTGACTGGCAAATTTTCGGAGGCTATCGCTATCTGGAACGCGACGCAGTGCCCGACGCGTTCACATCCTTGGACTATCGGCTCGGCGGCACCGATCAGCGCGCCTCGATCATCGGGTTTGCAACAGGGCTTTCCTCTCGCGTTAGCCTGAAAGTTTTCTTGACCAGCGCGCGGGCTATTGATGCACCGATCAATTATGGGATCGATACTTGGTTCGTCGATTTGTATGGAGTTTTCTGAGGTGGCCGAATCATGAAGGCGATTGCGCAACAGTTTGCTGGCAGGTGTTATTTCGCCATTTGCTTGAGCGTTGCACTTGCCGCCATGACGCAGATGGCGTTGGCGCAGAGTGCGGATCGGGAGCGCGCACAAATGCTTCAGATGCAGCAGCAGCTGCAACGGTTGCAGTCGGACAATACGGCGCTGCAGGCACAAGCCAAAGAGGCCGAGAACCTCAAGAAACAGTCGGCGCAAACGAGCAAAGAACTGGTAAAGGCGCGCGCCGAAGCGGCAGCCGCAAATCGGGATATCGGCGCGCTTCACGCAGAACTTGACGCATTTCGCGAGGAAACGACCGCGCAGATCGAGCAGTGGAGAAAAGCGGTCGAAGAGCGTGATATGGCTTTGCAAAATGCAGCTACCGAAAAGCGTCAACTCGACGCGCAAGTCGCGCTGTTATCCGGGCGGCTAAAGGCGCAAACGGGGCGGGCCGATCTGTGCCAGATCAAGCACGCACGCGCGATGCAACTGGGTCAGGAGATCGTCGACACCTTGGCGCGCGAGCGCCTTCGGCTGTGTGAACCGGTGACAGGCATCTGGAAGGTGCGCGCCGAAGAAGGAATTCAGGACTTGCGCGCGCGCCTATTCGAACTGCGTCTGGACGTCCCCGAGCAGGAAAAGGCCATTGAAGAAGGCGCGGGGCAAGCCAATGCGGTAGATAAAGCGTCTGGGCAGAACAAAGCAGCGCAAAGCGGTGCAACGGCGACCCAAGCTGCCGAGCCGAAGAATGTCGCGACCCGAGCCCCGGACGCCGCGCAAAGTCGGGGCGAGCCGAGCTCCGAGGTCGAAGAAGCCAAGGCGGTGCAAGGCGAGCGGCAACAGCGTGAGGCGGCGCCCCCCGCCCCGATGCAGGATTCCGCCGGCGATGCGCCAGCGCGCTGAGTGTCGCGGTTATGCGCTTGTCTTTGCGCTCATCTTGCTCGTACTCGTGAGCTTGGGCGCCGCCGTGGCGGCGTTGGAAATGCGCGTGGCTGCGCAGCGCGAGCGCGAATCGCAGCTGTTGTTTGTAGGCGGCGAGTACCGGCATGCGCTGCAGAGTTACTACGCACACGTGCGGCCCGGCAAGGTGCCCGAATATCCCAAGCAGCTCGAGGATTTGCTGGAGGACGATCGGTTCGAAGTGCCAATACGCCATCTGCGCAGGCTCTATCCGGATCCACTGACCGGCAAGAACGATTGGGTCCTCGAGCGCTCCGCGGGGCAGATCATCGCCTTGCACAGCGCTCGTGCCGGCACGCCACTGCTGCATGCCGGATTTGTTGCTGAGGACCGCGGCTTTGCCAACGCGCACACCTACGCCGAGTGGCGCTTTGCGGCAAGCAACGTGACCTCGCCCGCCGGGTCGCAAACGGCGAATTCCGGATCGGCTGAGTCTGGGTCTGCCTCCTTTGCATCGGCTTCTTCAGGCAGCAA
>CAZSOI010000227.1:0-8973 GCA_964608115.1 uncultured Burkholderiaceae bacterium
CATAGCCACAGCAGTCTCCGAAAAAGCGGTTGCACCCAATGCGGATTTCGCCCGCGGCCTGCGCGAAGCACTAGCCACCGAGCGAGAAGCCCTTATCAAAGTCTTCGAGAGCGGCGCACCGGTTCGACGCTTGCTCAGCGGGCTTTCCATTCTTACGGATCGCTACGTGCAACGCGCCGCCGACTACACGGGCGTTAGCCGCTTTGCCACACTCGTTGCCGTCGGCGGTTACGGTCGAGGTGAGCTCTATCCTCATTCCGACGTTGATCTGCTCATCATTCCCCGCTGCGCTCCCGACGCCGGGCAACAAACGCGCATCGCAACCCTCGTTCAGTTGCTTTGGGACATGGGACTTGCAGTCGGCCATGCCGTGCGCACGGCCACCGAATGCGGCCAACAAGCCAGTCAAGATGCCACCGTGATGACGTCCTTGCTCGAGTCCCGACGCATCTGCGGTCCGCGCGCGGGATTCGAGGCGTTTCGCAAGAGCTTGCAGGAGGTTCTGGACCCGCGCTCGTTCCTGAGGGCAAAGTTGCTCGAGCAGCAACAGCGCCATACGAAGTACGAAGACACCCCTTACTCGCTCGAACCTAACTGCAAGGAAAGCCCCGGCGGTCTGCGCGACTTACAGATTTTGCTATGGGTATCGCGGGCCGCTGGCCTTGGGACAAGTTGGAGCGAAATGGCGCGAAGTGCTCTTTTGACCGACGCCGAGTGCCAACAAATCAAGCAGACCGAGCGACACTTAAAGCAGATACGGGCACGCCTGCACATCGTTGCGCGACGCCGGGAGGATCGATTGGTCTTCGATCTGCAGCATCTTTTAGCTGACGCTTTTGGCATCGCGGGCACACCAAGCCGACGCGCCAGCGAAGTGCTGATGCAGACCTACTACCATGCGGCCAAGATGGTCGTACAGCTCAATACGCTTGTGCTCTTGAGCATCGAGCAGCGCCTGTACCCGGACGCTGCCAGTGAAGCCCTACCCATCGATGCCGCCTTTTGCGCTCGGGCCGAGCGTCTGGACATTGTCGATGAAACGCTGATCGAACGCGGACCCAACGAGATATTGCGTGCGTTTCTTGTTCTGGAGCGCCACCAGGAGCTCAAGGGCATGACGCCGCGACTGCTGCGCGCAATCTGGAATGCGCGCAACCGGATGGATGCGGCATTTCGCCGCGCCCCAGAAAACCGGATCACTTTTCTGGCGATACTGCAGCAAAACCGCGGCGTTCTTCACACCCTTCGATTAATGAACCAGTGGTCCGTGCTTGGTGGTTACCTCCCCGTGTTTCGCCGCATTGTTGGCCAGATGCAGCACGATCTTTTTCACGTCTACACGGTAGACCAGCACATTCTGATGGTCGTGCGCAATCTGCGCCGATTTCTCGCCAGTGAATACGCGCACGAGTACCCACTGTGCAGTCAACTCATTGCCGACTTTGAGCGACCCTGGCTGCTGGTCGTCGCAGCGCTATTTCACGATATCGCCAAGGGTCGAGGCGGAGATCATAGCCGCCTTGGCGCAGCCGAGGCCAGGCGCTTTTGTCGTGCACACCAGCTTGCACGCGCAGACTCGGACCTAGTGGCCTTCTTGGTCGAGCATCACCTTACTATGTCGCAGGTCGCGCAAAAACAGGACGTGGCCGATCCATCGGTCATCGAGCGTTTTGGCAAGCTCGTGGGCTCGGATCGACGATTGGTGGCATTGTATCTGCTGACGGTTGCCGACATTCGTGGCACCAGCCCCAGGGTTTGGAACGCTTGGAAGGCAAGACTGCTGGAAGATTTGTTTCGTAGAACGCGTCGAGGTCTAGGCGGACAGTCCCATGGCGCCGAGGCCGAGCTCGAAGGACGCAAGCGCGAGTCGCTTCGCATCTTGCAACTGTATGGACTTTCGCCGACGGCGCACGAACCACTCTGGCGTGAACTCGACGTCGTTTACTTTCTGCGGCACTCCGCCTCCGACATCGCATGGCACGCCCGCTGCCTGCTGGTTCACGTGCGCACCGATCGGCCGGTTGTCCGCACACGTCTGGCGCCAGCGGGCGAAGGCCTCGAGGTCCTCGTCTACCTGCGCGACCAGAAAGACTTGTTTATGCGGGTGTGTGCGTATTTTGAAAACCGTCGCTTAAGCGTACTCGATGCCAAGATCCACACGACCCGTCATGGCTACGCGCTCGATACGTTTGTTATCAGCGACAACGGACGCGGTGGCCACTTTCGTTCCATGTTAGAAAGCGTCGAGACCGAGTTGACGGCCTGGATCTCTAGCCAGAGAGAACTTCCCACACCCGCCCAAGGACGCATCTCGCGCCATTCGCGCCATTTCCCCGTAGCTCCGGCAGTGCACCTGCAGCCCGACGAAACGGGCAATCGGTACATGCTCTCCCTTGTGGCAACCGACCGCGTTGGCCTGTTGTACTCCGTTGCCCGCGTATTGGCACGCCACGGCATTAACGTCCTGACCGCCAAGATTCTGACACTCGGAGAGCGGGTGGAGGACGTCTTTTTAATTGACGGTCAGGCCCTGGCAAATGAACGGGAGCAGTTGCAATTAGAGACCGAGCTACTTCAAGCCCTCTCACCGCTGTAGCGTTAAATCCCTCGGCTTGTTGATCGGTGCCTTGCAACCTTAAGGGCGCAGCCCTGTTCCTGGCTTTTTGCATTCGAAGTCACGACCTAGGCACAACTTACACCTTAAGCGAACGAAAGCCCGGGGTTGTGCACGGTAATCGGGCTTTTGGTTCAGGTAGGCAACGATAAATAATTCCTCGAGTGCAGCCGAAATAATGGTACCGAGACAGCTGGCGCGAATTGCTGCGGATTAGTTTGCCAACAGCTGCCGGACAGTTTTCCTCGGTGGAGATCGTTCGTCGTGATGATGTCGCTTCGTAATCGGGTGCTCGATTTCATGCGTACGCGCAAGGAGCGAGCTCTTCCACGTCGTAGCCCCAAACCGTCGATCGGCGCCCATGTCGTGTCAGGCGATGTGCGAATGACCGTCCAGGCCGGCATGAGTGATGATCTTTGGCGCTGGCTGTTGGAGCAGGGTTGGCGCGAGCCGGCCTACCGTCCCGACCGGCGTCGCTACCGTGAGGTGCCCTCCACCTGGGTAACGCGCCTCATCGACGCACCAGCGGATGCGCGTGGACGCATCCTCGAGTCGGCCATCGAAAACGCTTCGTTTCGGGCAAGCCTGCGCAACGGCACCGCTGCACCAGCAAAGCGCAGCTAGCCGGCTTTTGCTTGGCCTTTACGACGAGGGCGCGCCAAAAGCCAGGGGCAGCACAGCTTGCAGGCTGTCCTACCGCAGTGGCGCCTAAGCCGCGCGAATCAGGTCGACCGCCTTTTCCGCGATCATGATGGTCGGCGCGTTGGTGTGTCCTGTGATCAGCTCAGGCATGATCGATGCATCGACCACGCGCAGCGCCTCGATCCCGTGGACCCGAAGGTCCGGACCGACGACGGACATTGTGTCACTTGCTGGGCCCATGCGACAGGTGCCGCTCGGGTGATACTCCGTGTCCGCCGAGCGGCGGATATCGCGCTGCAGTGCGTCCGAATCGGCGGGATCAAACGGATAGAGCATCTTGCCGCAAATGGCCCGCAACGGCTCAGTGTCCACAATCTGCAGGCATCGACGCACGCCGGCCATAAGCGCAACCATATCGTCAGGATGGCTGAAATATCGTGGGTCGATGCGAAGTGGCGCATGGGGATCGGTCGACGCCAACCGGACTTCGCCGCGACTTTTGGGATGCATAAGTGTCACGTGCAAACTAATGCCGTGTCCCCAGTGTTTCTTGCGCGTGTGATCATCCACGATGCCGATCACGAACAAAACCTCGATATCCGGCGCAGCCGAGTCGCTGCCCAGGCGGAAGAACGCTCCCGACTCCCCCACATTGCTGGTGATCACCCCTGTGCGTTGGCGACGCCACTCGAAAATACCGCGCACGATATTCCAAATGCCTGCGGCAGATAGCCCAAAGGTGGCATCAGAGCGATGCGTGCGCCAGATCAGGGTGGCGGTGATGTGATCCTGCAGGTTCTGGCCAACGCCGGCAAGATCGTGCACGATCGGAATTCCGAGCGCCTGCAGGTCGGCCCCGCGTCCGACGCCGGAGAGCATCAGTAGCTGCGGTGAGCCAAATGCGCCTGCACTGAGGATGAACTCGCGATGGGCTCGAACCCGGCGCATTTTGCCATCGGCCCGAAATTGCACTGCGTTTGCCCGGTGGGCGCTAAATTCGATCTTTTCCGCGTGTGCATGGGTGAGCACGCTTAAGTTGGATCGCCCCAAGTTTGGCGTAAGGTATCCCTTGGCGGCACTGCAACGTTCGCCGCCTTTTTGTGTCACCTGAGCCGGCCAGCATCCATCTTGCTGCGCACCGTTGTAGTCCGGTGTTCGAGATATACCGGCACGTTCGCACGACTGCAAAAACGCCTCATTGAGCGCACTCGGACTGCGAAGATGTGCCACGTTCAAAGGGCCGCCGACGCCACGGTATTCGTCGGCACCCACGCACTCGGCGTTTTCCGAGCGCTTAAAAAGCGGCAGTACACTGTTGTAATCCCAACCCGGATTGCCCAGCGCGGCCCAGCGGTTGTAGTCGCTACGATGGCCGCGACAGTAAATCATCGCGTTGATCGAACTGCTGCCCCCCAGCGTGTGACCTCGCGGCTGGTAGCCGCGCCGTCCCCCTAGCCCGGGTTGCGGTTCCGTCTCATAAAGCCACGTGTTCCAACCCAAGGGCGCAGCCAAGGCAAAACCCATTGGAGCATGCACCAGCGCACTAGCGTCTGTGCCACCACTTTCGAGCAAGCAAACGCGAACGTTGGGATCTTCCGATAGGCGCGCCGCGAGCACACAGCCGGCAGAACCTGCACCAACGATGACATAGTCAAACTCGTCAAGAGCATTCATCGCGTGAACTTGTAGCCGCAAGGCGGCAAGTATTTGCTAATCCGTCGTCCGCGCATGCGACGTTTTGCCGCCCCAGCAATGCGCACGCTTAGTCTTCACCACCCTCGTGATCAGGAAACAGAACCTCCGTGTAGCCGAAGCGTCGAAAATCGCGAATGCGCATCGGGTACAAGATGCCGTCGAGGTGATCGCATTCATGCTGTACGACACGAGCATGAAATCCCTCCGCTTCGCGGGAAAAGGGCCGTCCCTGCGGGTCAAACCCGCTGTAGCGCACGCGCAGCACCCGCGGCACCACGCCCCGTAGTCCGGGCACCGACAGACAGCCCTCCCAGCCATCTTCTAGCACTTCGGTAAGAGGCTCGATTGTCGGATTGATGAGCACGGTTTGTGGAACCGGTGGCGCCTCGGGGTAACGATCATTGTGGTCGAAACCAAAAATCACGAGGCGGACGTTCTCGCCGATCTGGGGTGCCGCTAAACCGGCACCCTCCGCCGCACGCATCGTTTCGAACATGTCGCTAATAAGTTCGTCCAAAGCGGCCGAGTTAAACTCGGTGACCAGCTTGCTGACCTGCAGCAGCCGCGGATCGCCCATGCGCAAAATCGGTCGGATCATCAAGCGCCCCGAACCGCGAACTCGAGCACGCGCACCGCGCGCACGATCGTTTGCTGCAAAACTTCACTTAACTGAGTCAGTTCGACGCGCGTTTTGCTGTCGCCACGACCGGCAGCGTGATTGACAACGACGCTGAGGGAAGCATAGTCAAGCTGCGCTTCGCGCGCTAATGCGGCCTCCGGCATTCCCGTCATCCCAATGATGTCGGCGCCGTCGCGCTCCAGACGATCGACCTCCGCCGCCGTTTCCAGTCGCGGACCCTGGGTGCAGGCATACACGGCGCCGTCGAAGACGGTTTCTCCTGCGCGCACAGCCGCCTCCAACAAACGGCGGCGCAAGCGCTCGGTGTACGGCTGAGTGAAATCAATATGGGTAACGGCATTGACGCCGCTTTCAAAGAAGGTCGACGTGCGGCTGTGGGTGTAGTCGATCACCTGGTGCGGTACCACGAGCGAGCGCGGCACCAATTCGGCGCGAATGCTGCCCACGGTTGCCAATGCGAATATTCCTTCTACCCCCAGTTCCTTGAGTGCCCAAATGTTGGCTCGATAGTTGATCTCGTGCGGGGCAATCGTGTGTCCGTAGCCATGTCGGGCGACAAAGACGATCTCCCGCCCCGCGAGACGGCCAAAGGTCAGCGCCCCAGAGGGCTCCCCGTACGGTGTGCGCATTACCTGACGTCGCGGCGAATCGAGCGCCGCCAGTTTTACCAATCCGCTTCCACCAATAATGCCAAACATCAGTGCACTCCCTTTTCGCCGAGCAATGCCAACAAACCACTCTCGTCGATCAGTGCAACTCCAAGCTCCTGCGCCTTGGCGAGCTTGCTGCCCGGATCTGCCCCGGCGACCACATAGTTCGTCTTGCGTGAGACCACAGAGCTTACGTGACCCCCAGCGGCCTCGATGCGGGCACTAGCCTCCTCGCGCGTAAGGTTCGGCAGCGTACCGGTTAGTACAAAACTCATGCCGGACAATGGCTGCGAGCGCTGCACGACGGGCTGCGATGCGATGTGGATCTTACGCAGCAGCGCGCCGACCTCCGTTCGGTTTTGCGGCTCCTCAAAGAACTCGCGTATGGAGTGCGCAACCACCGGGCCGATGTCAGGTACGCGCAGCAACTGTTGTTCATCGGCCGCGGCGAAAGCTTCAAAGCGCCCGAAATGTCGAGCTAGATCGCGTGCGGTCGTCTCTCCAACATGGCGAATGCCCAGCGCAAAGATAAAGCGCTCGAGGCTCGTCGAGCGTGCTCGCTCTAGCGCCGCAAGCAGATTCGCCGCCGACTTCTCCCCCATGCGATCGAGTGCGGCGAGCACTTTGAGTTCCAGACCAAATAGGCCTGCCGGGTGAGTGACAAGCCCCGAGTCGACCAGTTGATCGACGATCTTTTCTCCTAAGCCGTCGATGTCCAGCGCACGTCGACCGGCAAAATGCAGCAGTGCCTGCTTGCGTTGCGCGGGACAAATCAGGCCGCCACTACAGCGGGCTACGGCTTCGTCCGGCGCGCGTACCACGGCGGACCCACAAACCGGACAATGCTTGGGAAAATTGAATTCGCGGGCATGTCGCGGACGTCGCTCAGGCAGCACCGCGACCACCTCGGGAATTACATCGCCCGCGCGGCGCACAACGACCGTGTCACCAATACGAATGTCTTTGCGGCGAATTTCATCTTCGTTGTGCAGCGTTGCGCTGCTTACCACGACACCGCCAACTTCCACCGGCGTCAGACGCGCTACGGGCGTAAGCGCGCCAGTGCGCCCGACCTGCACATCGATATCCAAGAGCGTAGTAAGCGCCTCCCGAGGTGGAAACTTACGTGCGACGGCCCAGCGCGGCGCTCGCGCAAGCGAACCGATGTGCTCCTGCTGGGCGAAGTCATTGACTTTAAATACAACGCCGTCAATCTCATAGGGCAGTGCATCGCGGCGCTCCGCCATGCGCTGGTAAAAGCCACGCAAACCGTCTAGACCTAGGACCACGGCGCGATGCTCGCAAACCGGCAACCCTAGCGTTTGCATCCAGTCCAGCAAAGCAGATTGCGTGTTCGGCGCATGCGCGAACCTTGCCGTGGCCCCCTGCGGCAGCGCCGCTACACCGTACGCGAAAAAGCGCAAGTGACGTTGCGCCGTAATCTTCGCGTCCAACTGACGCAAGCTGCCTGCAGCGGCGTTGCGTGGGTTGGCAAACTCTTTGCCGCCGGAGGCTCGCTGCGTGGCGTTAAGCCGCTCAAAGTCGCGTCGAAACATCAGTACCTCGCCGCGCACTTCGAAGTCGCCGGCGGCGTGTGCAATCAAATGCAGCGGTACGCTGCGGATCGTGCGCACGTTATCCGTTACATCCTCCCCAACCATGCCGTCGCCGCGCGTGGCTGCCCGCACGAGCATGCCCCCTTTGTAGCTCAGACTCACTGCCAAGCCGTCGAATTTGAGCTCACAGCAGTATGTCACTTGCTTTACGTCCAGCGCAGTGCACACGCGCGTGTCAAATGCGTCAGCTTCCGCATCGTCCAGGGCGTTGTTCAGCGACAGCATCGGAATCTCGTGAGGTGCGGGCTGAAGGTCCGAACGCACGGCCCCGGCAACGCGTTGTGTGGGCGAGTCGGGCGCCCGCAGTTCGGGGTGATGCTCTTCCAGATCTTGTAATTCGCGCAGCAAACGATCGTATTCGGCGTCCGGTACCTCGGGCGCGTCCAAGACGTAGTAAGCGTAATCAAACCGCTCGATCAAGGAACGCAACTTGCCGATGCGCTCGCGCACCCCGCCAGTAGCCTTGTGTGCGGGCTGCGCACTTTGGGCCGGTGTCCGATCCTGGGCCACTTTGCGCGTCATGCTTCGCTGCCCCACGACGGTTTGGGGCGGTGCCAGATCCAGTGCAGGCGCTCAGACATACAACCGGCGCGCTCGCACGCTCCCAGGTTCGATACCCGCCGCCACCATCTCCTCGTACAAGCGCGACAGCTGAGCCTGCACGGTTGCAAGCGAGCTCGATTCAATAGGATCCCCATTGTCGTCGACCACACGTCCCCCGAGGGTTGCCGCCAGGCTCGTTGCACTCTGAACCATCGCGCCGAAACCATTTGCCGCGATTGGCGCAACCGCGATGTCGAATTCGAGCATCAGGCGCTTCATGGTTACCGTGTCTGCCTCCAAGGTGTGCAGCGCATCGCCCTGAGCATCGTAGTGGACCCATCGCTGGCCATTTGTGGCCACAAAATGCGCCTGTTGCGCAGCACTGCGCATCTGCGGACCCGTCCAGCCGGCGCCGGAGGATTCGACTGTCAGCCCGATCTTCATGTCAAAGCGGGCGCAAAGTCGATCCAGATCCTGGGCCTGCTCTAACAGCTTCTGGATGTCGGGCGCGTCGACATCGGCGTCAAGCGCACTAGCGACCTGCTGGACGACCTGAACGAAGCGGATGAGCTC
>CAZSOI010000228.1:0-21352 GCA_964608115.1 uncultured Burkholderiaceae bacterium
CGTGCTTACCCAGTACGACCGCGTTGTGGCAGAGCTGCTGGTACCCAATTTGTTTGCGCTCAGGAAATTGATTCAGGATGCGCCCACTCAGCTGCAGCCGCTTTATGACGAATGCCTCGCTCAGGTGCGCCGTGAGGCCAACTTGGGCGGGGTACCCGAGGTCACGGCGAAATGCATATTGATGCTTGAGTCTCGCTATAGCGCCATCTGTGAGGACGTTGCACTAACGCTTCGCGCAAGTCTTACGCAGCGCTATCGGGATCTGCTGCGAGAGCTGAGGATTTTGCTCTTTGAGCGGCTGCCGAATTTGGTTCGGGGTACCGGCCGCTGGGCGGTTTTCGCTCCAATGATGGAGCTGCGCCTTGGCTTGCTTACGTATTGGCGCAAATCCCAGGGTCGGCGCCGGGAGCGTGCCCCGGTCGCCGCCGATTAGTTCATGTAGGACTTTGCCTCTTCGCCGGGGTTTGGCAGGCCGGCGATGCGCCACAGACTTTTGCAGCTGCTAAATAGGTGGTGCGCGCTTTTTGGATCGAGTCCAGCGGCTCGGCAGACAAGGCGCATTACGGGCAAAGCGCCGATCGAAAAATAGCGTTCGCGAACGTAGTGAATCACTTCCCAGTGCTTGGCCGTAAGTTCGCTCACCCCGCTTTCGCGCGCAAGTTCCTCGGCCAGGCTCGGAGTCCAGTTCTGCGAGTTGCAAAGAAATCCGTCTTCATCAAACCAGTTCGGCGCGATGGGAGAGGCCGTGCGCTGTGGGCTGCTGATTTGGGGGGTCATGCGATTGCTCCAAACGCTTTTTGGGGTACGCCGCTAACGATACGCAGGTGCTCGGGCGCCGGGAAATAATCAACCGCTATACCTCAAGCGCCCAGGGTTATGAGGGCAAGATTAAGGTTTGCGATCTTGCCCGCACAAACGAGATGCACCCTCTGCCAACTACTCTTGCACCCAGGGCAGACCGCGAAAGCGCCAGCCCTCGAATGTGCCGCGGCGCGAGTTCTCGTCAAGGTCGCCTTCAAAACCCTCGAGAACGTTGTAAACCTGGCTAAAGCCCGCCTCGGCAGCCACCTGTGCTGCAAGCGCGGAGCGCTTTCCACTGCGACATAACAGCAAAACCACGTCCGTCTTCTTGACCTTGGCCTCCAGGTCACGGACAAAATCCGGGTTACGTTCCATGGCCATGCCGGTGGCCCAGGCGACATGCACGCTCTTAGGGACAAAACCGATGAACTTTCGCTCTTCGGCGGTACGAACGTCAACAAGCACCGCATTGCCCTGCTGCACGAGCGACCATGCATGCTTGGGCGTCACCTCGCCGGGAGCGGGTCCAAGGGTCAGTTTCCCAAGGCAAAAATCCGTGGGCTCATGAAGGGACAGGTCAAACACGAAAGCTCCTGTTAACCAATAGCGCAGCAAATGTTAAAACCGGGCAATTGCCCCTTGCCAATACCGTGCCCTCATTTGCATATGCCAAGCGGCTATTTGGAAGCAGTTTTCCTCCGGATCCTTCCGACAGTGCGCGAGTGCATCGGCAGTGCAGGGGTGCCGAATAGCGCCGATACACAAACGCCGCGCTGCGCATGGCTTCAAGCGCCAAGGACGGCGGCATAGCGATCAGCGCAAAAGAAGGATATGCGTATATCCGCGCCGCGTGGCACCGTTGGTAGAACTCATCGATTTTTCTTCAAGGGTGCACATGAACGGCGGCCGTATGAAGGGCAATCGGTCCGGCGCGACCCATCGGCTGCCAGGGCGCAGCGATCAGGCTGACGTGGCCTCGTATTCAGACTCGGAAGTCTCTGCGCCGGTGCTTACCTCGCGGCCACTGCACGTAATGCTGCGCGAGGCGGACTCGTTTCGCCTGCGCCGTCAATGCGCCCAGGCCGGCATGCCGGCCACACGCTATGTCTCGACTCTGCTCGCGGATGTCGAAGCGGGCCGAACCCAAATTGCCGGCAAAGATGCGGTTGAGGCCTTGGCCCAATCAAACTATCAGCTCTCGTGGATAGGCCGCAACTTGCGGGAACTTCTGCGAAAGCTCGATGCTTGCGCCGGGCCGCAAAAACAAACGGCCGACGCCCTGGGCCTGCAAGAGGTGATTGGGTCGCTGAAGGCGCATCTTCTGCGCGCATCCACCGTGCTCGCGGACATAGAAACTACAAGGTGTGCTCGACCGCGAGGCGCCTCGCGAGCTGGCCGCTCGCGGCGCACGGCGAGCCGAGCATGAGGCAAAAAGACTGCGGCCTTTTCGCAAATGACACCGTGCGGATCTGTCTTGCTTTTGCCTGGGGTGGCGCTTTGACGGCAAAGGCGGTTGGATAGATGTATCCGCGTGACGTCGAACAAGCGCTAAGCGAATGGGGCCAGCGATTGTTCCGCCTCAACGTTCAGCGCTACGCCGCACAAGCCGGCAATGGCTACGACGGTTCTTCACAATTGGTGGGCGGGATCGTGCGCACGAAGCTGCGCTTTCTCCTTGGCCGGGCACCGGAGGTCATGGTGCGTGTGACCGGCGGTGGCCGTGGCATGACACCGATCCGGGCGCATATGTCCTACATCAGCCGGGGCGGAACGCTGCCGTTGGAAGATGAGCGCGGAGAAAGAACCCAGGGCAAGGAGGCTCTTGCCGATTTGGTGCAGGAGTGGCGTCTGGCGCGAAGTTGCATTCCGTCGCGCTCTCACCGCAGGGAAGCGCTAAACCTCATGCTATCGATGCCGCTTGGCACCGATGGGCACGCGGTTTTCGCCGCCGCGCGCGAATTTGCACAAAGTGCTCTTGCGGGACACAAATTTGCCATAGTGATGCACGAGCCGCATACCGATGAACGGTCAAATCGGCCACATGTGCATCTGGTCGTGAGAATGCAGGGGCAAGATGGCACACGCTTGCATCCGATGAAAACGGATCTTGCACGTTGGCGCGAGCAGTTTGCCGATCATCTGGCCGAGCATGGTGTTGCCGCCAATGCGACCCGACGCCACACTCGAGGCGAATTTGCTCCGCGATTCGGCAAGCCAGATCCGCGAGTACAAGCGAGAGAAAACGCCGTGGGCTTCGTCTCGCCAAGCGAGCGCGCCTCGGCCGCCCAAGCGCAAGTTCTGGCAGCCTGGCGGGGAGTAGTAGGCGCCTTATCGCGCTCCGACGACTTGCAGGACCAAAATCTTGCCCGAGAGGCGTTGGCCTTTTTGCTTCAGATGCCAATGATCGCGGGTCGAAGGGCTATGTCTCTCGAGCAGGAGAAAGCGACCATAAAGCCTGCCGTCGAGTGGTCCGCTGCGATCAAGGGGGACAGGGAAGTGGCTAACGCACTGCGGCAAGGACAGCTTGAGCGCACACGCTAGGGCAGTGCAACTTGCTAGCAGACAAGGCAGCAGCAAGGGAACCAACGTGCGGTTGCCTACAGGTTACGTTCGCCGAGGCATCGCAAGATCCGGTCGGCCACTGCCCGCCCGCCGTCTTCGAGCATCATGTCCTGCGCCGCGTCGGGAAAGATCTCGGCGCGGGTACCGTGTGCGTGCGCTGTGGCTTTGACATGCCGGACCAAAAAGATGGCATCGTTCTGAGCTCCCACGACGAGTGGCTGCTGCTTTAGCTTTCGAGGGCGCGGGAGATTTAGCAGCAGTACATCCAAGAATGCGCGATACGCGCTTCATCTTGCAGCCGCGAATAGTGACGCTCGAAGCGATGGTCGGGCAGTGTGCTTGAGAAAAGCAGACCGCAGGCAAGCTCTGGCGTGCCGATGATGGGATCAAGACGCAGGCTCAAATTGGCCTTCAAGAAGGCCCGCGGTCGATGAGCGATGGTCTGCAGGACCGTTGCAATTACCCCGCTTGGTGGAACGCACGCCATGAGCACCGCGGCAGGCGCCTAATGCTGCTCGCGGTACTTGTGAACGACTAGGTCGCCCATGGAATGCCCGACAAGTATCGGAGGCTTGGGCAGCCACCGGGCAACGCGCAACGTCTTGCGCGTAGTCCGCGATGCTTGACCAGCGCAGGCGCTTGCGCTCCGGACTTTTGCCGTGTCCGCGCAGCCTCAGGGCATGCGCGCCATAGCCGTGCTGGGCCAAGCGCTATTGGTCCGTCCGCGCAAGCAAATCCTAGGGAGCGCTGCTTTTGCCCTATGCGAACACGCCATACTCGACCTGCAAAATCTCCCCGTTATCGACACTGATCAGCAGGGCGTCAGAGCCATCGCGCACCCACTCAAATCCCGCCGGGGGAATTTCCAGGCCAAATAGCCAGTAGTCCGCGATGATGTACTGCGCCGCCCAGTACGCGCGCGGAAGAAACTCGCCGTATGCCCAATGGTGCGCTACCCAACCCGTAGGCCGGTGGTACGGTCCGATGTGGTAGCTGCGCGCCGCCTGGTAGTTGTGTTGATAGACCCCGCGATCAACGACGCCGGGCCGAGCGTTCCATCCTCGGGGCTCGGCTGCGCGCTGGTACCCGCTGGGTCCCGGATGGGGCTCCACCTTGTGTTCCACCGGCCGAGGTCCAGGACCACCGCGCTCGCGCTCTTGCTCCGCGGCCAAGGCCGCGCCAACGCCTACGAGCAGAGCTGTTGTCAGGCAAAGCCCGAATTTCCAGTGTAGCGACATAGTTCTTCTCCTTTTTTAGTTCCCTCGTGCATCATAGGTCCCGAGGTGCAAAATCGCAAAGACGCAAAAGTCTCAGAACGTAACAGAACTCAAACCAGTTTCGTAGACACGCGCAGGTCCTGGGAGAAAAACTTTAACGATTGGCCCGAATTTTTTTGTATTTCACTGCGGCGCGTTGCGCCAGTTTGGGCAAACCCGATCTTCGAACGGTGTGCATCTTGCGCATTTGCGCCGTATCAACGCAGAGTATCGTGGGCCGCGCTAGCGTGAGCCTTTCGCGCAAGGGTTTCTCGCGAGGCAATGACAATCCGGACTTGGCAAGGCAACTGCGCGGTGCCTTGGGCCCAGCCAGCGCGCGGCGGCCGCGTTGCAGCTGGCCGCTAACGCAACAGTGAGGTTGGCATGAAACATCTGATCGTCGTTTCTCATCCATCGGAGAGCAGCTTCACAATGGCCGTTGCGCGTGCTTATGCAGCGCAGCTTGAAGAGCTCGGTCACAGCCAAAAAATGCACGATCTGTATCGGCTGGACTTTGACCCGGTTTTGTCGGCGCGCGAGCTTGTGCCGCCGGCGGACGGAAGTTGTACGAGTTCTGATGTGGCATGGGCGCAGGAAGAGGTTCACTCGGCCGACGCACTTTGCGTCATCTATCCCCTGTGGTGGATGGCAATGCCGGCGATGATGAAGGGTTACATCGAGCGGGTTTTCGCGCGTGGCTTTGCCTATGAGCTCAAAGAAAATAGCGTACGCGGAATGATGTCAGGAAAAAAAGCCGTACTCATTACGCTGTCGGGCGCGCCGATGACGCAGCTCGAGCAAGATGGCGACTGGGACGCTTTGCAGGCATTGCAAGACAAGCACGTGTTTCGCGCGATGGGATTTACCCTGCTCGAGCATCTGCATTTTGCCGAGATCGTGCCCGAACTTGCCCATGCGGTGGCA
The DNA here is from genome assembly GCA_964608115.1 of uncultured Burkholderiaceae bacterium. Classification (GTDB taxonomy): domain Bacteria; phylum Pseudomonadota; class Gammaproteobacteria; order Burkholderiales; family Burkholderiaceae_F; genus GJ-E10. The sequence continues at coordinate 5,544 of CAZSOI010000228.1, forward strand.
CAAAAGCACCTGGCCCACGTACGCGCACGCGTGCAGCAGCTTTTTCCTGAGGGCTAGAACTGCCGCAGCGACGTGGCCTGGCTTTGGCTAGAACAATAAAAGCGCAACGGGCGCAGAACAATCACGGCCGGGCCATGGGTACAGGCAGCATTGAGCCAAGGTCAAAAAAGGGCAGTCAGCGGCCCAAGCGCCAGGTTCGCACTAGGTTTGGCAAAGTTGGTGGGCGGCCCAAATTGCGCAAGACTGGCGCAAGAGAAGGAGTAAGCGCGGGCGCCGGCCGGCAACTTTCTATCATTGAGTTACCCGCACCGGCCTTCAAAACTAGCGGCTCCCTAGCAAGGGCTTTGCGGCGGCGCAGGACGATTCGCGAAATTCGCGACAAGTCGCTGCCCTTGCAACTGCTTTCCAATCTGCTTTGGGCCGCGTGCGGCGTAAACCGCCCCAAGGGTCCCTTTGGGATGAGCGGCAGAACCGCCGCATCGGCAAGTAACTCCCAGGAGATCGACGTCTACGTGGCTCTCGCACAAGGCGCATACCTCTATGAGCCGTTTCATCACCGACTCGAACCAGTAACCTCTGGCGACCTGCGGCGCTTTGCAATCAGCCGGGGTCAGGCCGCCGTCGGAGCGCAGGCGCCCGTTCGCCTGATCTTTGTGGCCGATATCGACAAACTCGTGCATACCTCCGGGTTCATGGAACCGGGACTTCGCGATCCTGAAGTACAGCGCTCGTACTATTTCGTTGACACGGGCCTTATTGCAGCTAACGTTTACCTCTTCGCTTCTTGCGTCGGTCTGGCTGCTTGGTTTCATAATTGTGACAAGTCCGCGCTCGCGCGAAGGCTTGGCCTGCGTGCCGATCAGCGCGTGCTCTTTGCGCAAACCATCGGTTACCCTGTGAGCAATCGAATCGGCGCCCGCAGATAAGACACGCTGTAGCCGGCAGGCCAAGGAGCGCGCAAGCTAGGGTCCGACGTAGCGAATGCGCCAGATGGAGCCGGAGGCGTCATCGGTTACCAGCAACGCGCCGTCCGCATCGGTGGTGACGCCCACTGGGCGCCCCCAGACCTGTCCGCTGGGCAGCGCAAAACCCGTGAGGAAATCCTCGTACTCCCCGTTTGCCTTTGCGCTTTGATGCCGGGGAATTCGAATTACCTCGTAGCCGGTGCGAACCGATCGGTTCCAGGAGCCATGCGAGGTTACAAAAATGTCGCCCCGGTATGCGCTCGGGAATTGTTTTGCATCATAAAACGCTAGCTGCAAGGGCGCCGTGTGGGCCTGCAGCAGGACATCCGGAACGATGGCTTGGGTCCGAAGTTCGGGATGTTTGCCGTTATGGTGTGGATCCTGGTGCGGACCCAGGTACCACCAGGGCCAACCGTAAAAACCTCCCTCGCGCACCCGCGTTACGTAATCGGGTACGAGATCGTCGCCCAGACCATCGCGTTCGTTGGCGACGCACCAAAGTTCCCCGGTTGCCGGATCGATGGCCAAACCCGAAGGGTTACGAATGCCCCAGGCATAGATGCGCTGATTGGAGCCGTCCGGATCAAACGCCAAAATGTCAGCGCGACCGGCTTCCGCAGGCGAAAAATCCGGATCATCGACATTGGAGGCGGACCCGACGCCGACAAACAGGGTCCTGCCGTCGGCCGAAAAACGCACATCGCGGGTCCAGTGCCCGCCGGCAGAGGGCAGGTCCGCAATATGTTGTGCTGCTCCGCGAGCCTGAAGATCACCATTGCGATAGGCGTAGCGAAGGACGGCGCCGGTTGTGCCTACGTAGATCCATTGCGGATCGGAACCCGGGGGATAAAACGCGATCCCGTACGGTCGGCTCAGTCCACTGGCGAAGATTTCCGACCGCTCGGGGGTTCCCCCACTGCTTACACCGCGAAAGACGCGGATGCGGCCGGCGCCGCTTTCGGCTACGAAGATGTCGCCGTTGGGAGCCATCCGTATGACACGCGGCAAGCTGAGGTTTTGTGCATACAAATTGACCTGAAAGCCCATTGGCGCCTTAGGCAGCACATCGGGCGGACGAGCGACGATGCTCGGTTGATTGCTAAAGGATGGGGTCGCATACGGCGCTGGCAGATCCTGAACCGAGATCTTGTGCTGTGTGCCCGGAGCCTGGAAACGGAAATCGGTAAACGGCGGGTGCGGTGCAGGCGTCGAAATGTCCACAGGATCGGGCGCCGCCGGTCGACAGGCAGCCAACAACAGGAGCGTGAAGACCAAATACGGGAACCGTTTGTTCATCCGGGTCCTCCTGGCGCAATTTTCCGTGCCCAAAGCGCGCACCATAGATTACCGAAACGGCGCAACCGGATCAGCTTCTCGTCAGATGCTTAGTGAAAAAATTCGCGCAGTCACACTTTAATGCCGCCGCGGGCTCACCGGTCAAAGCCAGATTCGTGCGCGAAGTCCGCGGGTGATTGGGACCCGAACATCCGGCAGCATTTTTTTAACGGCCTTGGGGACGAGCGGCTTCGCTTGCCTTGCACTGCCCGCTCGGGGCGAACTGCGTCACAACGCCCTTATCAATATAAAAGACGTTGTCGCAACCTATCATGTTCTCCGAGCAAGCACGAAATGCCCTGTAAGTGCCGCTGTTCATCGTAAATACCTTGGTGTTCGCGCCGGCCAGCGGCAAGCAACCGGCAACATATCGCTTATCGACGTAATCTCGAATCTCGATTCCGGCTGGCGTTATGGTGCGCACCATGGGCAGCGTGCTGAAAAAAGGTTGCGCGTCAAGCGTCGCGATGGGGGTCCCGACCCACACGTCCACCTCCTCGTGGTGTGCGACCGGTGGCGCGGCGCATCCTGCGAGCCAGGCAATGCCAAGCAGTATTGTGATCGTCGAGCGAAATCTCATCGTGTTCAGGCAGCTATTGGTCTTGGCGGGCAATTCGGGGTTGCGCACTTTCATCCGTTGCGGGCACTGCATCTTTTTTGTCGCAAGACTCTGGTAAGGCTGCAAAGTTTCCCAAGTTCTCGCGCCGTGCTTTATCCATCACGCTTGCACGGCAAGCAGCGTGCAAACCCTCTGAGCTATAGCCATTGCCTGTTCAGCAACCGGACGCTTGCTTGCAAAGCAAATGCTTTGTGTGCTCGATGCCGTCATGGCCTATTTACTTTTTGTCGGTCAAGTCATTTCGCGGCCAAAAGGCGCCCTGAGCCATCAGTTCTCCGGTTCGCAGCAGGGACGGAGTTTGTGACATCCGGCGCGCGCAGTGTCAAGACAGTGCTCATACTAAAGGATGGAACAGAACCACAAAACCGTTACGAGCTAGCCGCAAGCAACGCGAAAATGGACTTAGCGCCCTATAGGGTATCCTCAGTGTCGTGCGGATTCTTGCCGATTGCATGCTTGCGGGGGTGTGTTCGCGTAGCTCGTAGCGCAGCGGTCCGACGGCACCGCAGAGGCACTGATTCTTGATCCACATTCTCCAAAATGGGTAACGCGATGAAACGTATACGACGGACCCTGGTTGCTTTGCCTCTTGCAGCGGTAATGACTGTCTTTCTTGGCCTGCTGACGATAAGAGCCGATGCCGCGACCGCAGAAGATCTGAACCGAAGCGCCAACGAGGCCCTGGAAAAACTCTATCGGACAAATCCCATCGCCTCGGATATCGCCAAGCGCTCCAAGGCAATACTGGTCTTTCCCAATATCGTCAAGGCGGGTCTGATCTTTGGCGGCGCCTACGGCGAAGGGGTGTTGTTCAAAAACTCTGCCGTGGTCGATTATTACAACTCGGTGAGCGGCTCCTGGGGTCTGCAGCTCGGAGCGCAGTCCTACGGCTACGCGGTGTTTTTGATGACCGACGAGGCCGTACGGTACCTGGACGAGACACACGGATGGGAGATCGGAGTCGGACCCACGGTGGTATTGGTCAACGAAGGAGTCGCCAAGAATCTGTCCACCTCGACGCTCAAAGAATCGGCGTACGCGTTCATCTTCGACCAGCAAGGACTGATGGCTAGTTTGAGCATTGAAGGCACCAAGATTTCCCGCATAAAGCGCTGAGCCCGCCTCGATTGGTGCTGGCGGGCACGTACCCTCGGCGCACCACGGTTTAGGGGCAAACCGCGTTTTCTTAGCAGGCATCATTTCGTAAGCCGCCGGCATGACATGGCGTGTTGACGCGATGCCGCGTTTGGCCGATCACAGAATTAGGCTCGGCTCCTTGGTCGATTGAAGCGCGCGGGCCAAATACCCATCATTTGAACTGGACGTCGAAAAGGTCAGGGGGCGCATCGGGGACCGATGCAGTGCTTTGCCCTGGGACCAGCATTCAATGCGTCGCAACGTCCGTTTGGCGCGGTGGGCGAGCGCGCAAGAATGCGAAAGAAACGGACGAACGCCGCCGCTGCCCCGGGGAGCTGTTTGTTTTTGCCCGGCTAGGGCGCAAGACTTCGTTCCTGGCAAGGGTTCGGTACGTTGCACGAGGACGTTTGCCGAACGGTTCGCAGCACCTCGCCGTTTCTTATTTTGCGTGCTGCGGCAGATCCACACGCAACCGTGATGCAGCAAACCGCAAATCGTGAAAGGGGCCACTACCTTGGTGCTGGAAGACCCGTTCTCGATCGTCAAGCAGGCCTTGACATCGCCAGTGGGTGTGACGGCGTCACTTTTTTTCGGCGCATTGCTGCTTGCCGAGGCCGCCGTGCGCGTGTTCCGAGTGCCACGAATTGCAGCGCTCATTCTTGCCGGCGCGCTGATTGGCTGGGCGCGCAAATACTTCCCTCTCCAAGACCAAATGCCTGTGCCGAGCAAACTGCTGGAGGCATTGGCTATGGTGCTGCTCTTTGAGGTGGGGCAACGCGTGCCCTTGGGTTGGATCCGCAGCAATCCGTGGCTGCTACTCGCAAGCATAGGCGAAAGTGCAATGGCCTTTGCTTTGATCTTTGCGGCGCTGACTTACGGCTTTAGCTTACCGCCGGTAGAAAGCAGCTTTGTGGCCGTCATTTGCATGGCGGCTTCTCCCATTGTCGTCATGAGCGTAAGCAAAGATCTGCGAGCGCGCGGACAGGTGGCCGAACGCGCACTATTGTTTAGCACGCTCTCGAGCGTTTATGCGGTGCTCGCAATGCAGCTTCTTACCGCAGGATATTTGGCCGCCGCGCATGCGCAGCCAAGCGTAGCCCTGCAGCCGGTGTTCCAGCTGTTTGGCTCTTTCGTGTTCGGAGCGATTGCAGCGGGCGCGCTGCGCGTGTATGCCTGGGCAACCCGCGCTAGCGGCGCGGTCTTAACGATCGGCATCATCAGTTTGTGCGTACTGCTGTTTGCCAGTGCTCCGGCATTGGGGCTGTCGCCAATTCTGTCGGCGCTCTTTTTCGGTCTGTCCGTGCGAGTGACGGACACGACGCACCGGTTACTGGCCTACCAGAGCTCGGAAAGCGGTGTCGTGCTCACGCTGGCGTATTTCATCTTGTTGGGAGCGTCGTTTGCCTGGCCCAGCTCGGGAAAAGTTGCGGTCATGGCCGGTGTAGTGGTTGCCGTTCGCGCACTGGCAAAGGTCGCTAGCAACACATTGCTTGCGCCGTCTTGCGCGTTGCAGCCTCGCAAGGGCGCCTTGGTGGGTCTGGCGCTTAGCCCACTGTCGAGCCTAGCCCTTGCGCTGGCTGCAGGCATCAGCGTGCATGAGGGACTTGCGCAGGCTGGCCAAACGGCTGTCGCGGTGGTGCTTGCCATGGCGCTTCTTGGGCCGCTTGTGACGGAGGCCGCATTGCGTCTTGCCGGGGAGCCCACGCGCCACGAACCATGAAAGACGAACTAAATTTCAAGAGCTCCGAGCCACTGACATTGGGCGTTGAGCTAGAGCTCGAACTCGTCGATCAGCGTGACGGCGATCTGACGCGCGCAGCCACGGATCTGCTGCGCATCGTGCAAAAGCGCCATCCCACGCTAGACGTCAAACTGGAGATCACGGAGAGCATGATCGAGGTGGCAACCGGCGTGCAACGCGACTACGCAGGCGTGCTTGCCGAATTGCGCAAATTGCGCGATGCGGTTTGTGAGGGCGCGAGGCTGTTACACATCGGCGTTTGCGGTGGCGGCACGCACCCGTTTCAGTTTTGGAATGAACGCCATATTGCTGATGGTCCGCGCATGCGCCATCTTTCCGATTTGTATGGCTATCTTGCCAAACAGTTCACGGTGTTTGGCCAGCACGTCCATGTCGGCGTTCCGGACGGCGACTCGGCCATCCGCCTGGTTCACGGCCTGTCGCGCTATGTACCGCACTTCATCGCACTGGCGGCAAGCTCTCCTTTTTTGCAAGGAGAGGACACTTCATTTGATTGCGCACGTATGAATACGGTCTCCTCATTTCCCCTAAGTGGTCGCATGCCGTTTGTGCGCAACTGGGCAGAATTTACACAGTACTTCGCAAAGATGCAGGCAACCGGTGTTATCAAGAGCATGAAGGACTTTTATTGGGACATCCGCCCGAAGCCGGAATACGGGACGGTCGAAGTCAGAGTCTTTGATGCACCCCTGCGGGTGGAACGGGCGGCCGCTTTGGCAATTTACGTGCAATGCATTGCGAGGTGGATTCTCGCTGATCCGGCGCTCGCTTTGTCCGAGGACGCGTATTTGGTCTACAGCTTTAATCGCTTTCAGGCATGTCGCTTTGGCTTGCGTGGCGAGCTCGTTGATCCGTTCACGCGGGAGCGTTTACCAATTGCGCAAGATATTCGCAACACCGTTGCTGCTATGCGCCGCCAGTCGGGACCCACAGAGCAGGCCGCGTTCCGGGAGATCATGAGTTGTCTGCAATTGGGTAATGACGCAACTTGGCTGCGCGCCCGGTTTGCCGAATCGGGCGCGTTGGGAGTGGTCGTGCACGCGCAGACCTGTCGGTTTGCACAGGCAGATGGCGGTTAAAGCATTGCCGATCACATCTTTTACGAGTGTCAAGATGCAGCGGGGCGCAAATTTAACCGCATATCGTTGCCACGCCTTGGGTTTGCTCTGACGCTCCTCGGTGCGCAAACTCGCCAAAGCTATGCACGCACCCCAGGTCAGGCGCTAGCAATAAGCGCATCAACGCTCTTGCGTTATTCGGGTGCCGGGAATTTGCCCGGTGGTGGTTTTTCCTTGAGGGTTTATTGCACGCGACGCAAAGACCCTGATCGCGGCAACATTCGGCGCGGACACCGAAAGTATTGGTTGTGCGCGCGCGATGCAATTGGACTCGGGCCGAGCGCTACACATAGCCAATCGCGTAGCCCCGGCCCCTTGCTACTATGAAAAGACTGAGAAGGCCCTTATTTGCTAATGACCTGGCCAAATCGCACCCATTGTTTTCCTTCCCATCGCATGAGCTGCATCGCCTGAATTGGGGCAAAGTTGGTCGCACTTGTACTGATCAGGATGCCCGGCAGGCCGACGTCCGTGTTGAAGTTCTTCAGGTTCGCTGCCTGCTTCATTACGTTTTCACGTGTCAGGTTATCGCCACACTGTTTGAGTACCTGCACCATAGTGCGTGCAACCGAGTAGCCGTAGACGATGTTTGAATCAGTGAGGCTTCCATCCGGGAGGTACTTCTTCGTGAACGCCCGCAACTCGTTCATACCTGAATCGTTTTGCCATTGCGGATCAGTCGCATCTTTGAGGTAGGCGCTTGAAATGATGCCAACCGCCTTTTCCGGGCCCGCCGGCTGGATCACCGCGGCGATCGAAATGGAAACGTTGGTCAGATATTGCACTGGTTTCCAGCCGATGTCGTAAGCCTTGCGGATCGCCATCGCGGCAAACTTTGGTGTGGTGATGTTGACGAAAACATCCGCACCGGAGGCCTGCAGTTGTACGATTTGCGAATCGATCGTTGGGTCGGTCACTTCATAGCTGACCTCGGCGACAATCATTTTCTGAGCCTTATCGCCCAGACCTTCTTTCAGGCCCTTTAAATAGTCTTTGCCAAAGTCGTCGTTCTGATACAGCACCCCGATCTTCGCATCGGGTTTCGTCTGCAGGATCTGCTGCCCGTAGATTGCTGCTTCAATCTGATAATTCGGTTGATAGCCCATGGTCCACGGGTAGTTTTGGGGGTCGTTCCACTTTGCGGCGCCAGTCGCAACGAACAATTGCGGCACCTTCTTGGCGTTCATGTACTTGTGAATCGCCGTATTCGATGGGGTACCGAGCGTGCCAAACAGGAACAAGACGCCATCTTGCTCGACGAGCTGGCGAGCCATCTCGACTGTCTTGGGCGGGCTGTAGCCGTCATCTAAGCTGATGAAATCGATCTTGCGACCATTGATGCCGCCCTCGTCGTTGATCTTTTTAAAGTAGGCCGCTTCGGTCTTTCCTATCGTGCCGTAAGCCGACGCGGGGCCACTGTAGGGCATTGTGTTACCGATCTTGATTTGCGTATCGGAGGCGCCGGAGTCGTACATCTTCTGCGCGAAAGCGCCGGGAGCGGCGACGGCAAGTAATGCAGCAAGGGTAGCGATCAGGACATTGCTTCTGGTGGACATGGTGCGTCTCCTGTGGATCTCCTGTGGGGCGCAGCAGATACCGTTATTGGGCTGCGTAACTGGGCAGACGATGCTCGGCGATAGCTGGCGATCCGTGCCCAGCAAAGGCGGATCGCCCAATTAATGCCCATCGGCATCAGGAAAACTAGGCCGATTAAGAAAACTCCGTAGATGGCCCATGGGGCCGCCTTAGATATCTGGTCGGCCAAATTGGGTACGAACTCGATAAAGAGCGCGCCGAAAATCGCACCGCCGATCGAACCCAGGCCACCTACTACGATGCCGACGAACAGGCTGATCGACAGCAAGATCGTGAAGCTGTCGGGCGCGACAAATTGCACGGCAATTGCCCCTAGCGCGCCGGCTATCCCCGTGTACATGGCGCTCACGCCAAAAGCGAGCGACTTGTACAGGGCGGTATTCACGCCCATGGCACTGGCGGCAATCGGGTGATCGCGAATCGCAACGAGTGCCCGCCCGATGCGACCGCGTAGCAGATTCCATGCAAGAAGGAACATGGCAGCGGCAAAGCCAAGCGAAAAAAAATACAGCCATTGATCCGGGTTAATCGGCAAGTGCCATGGCGGATCCGGCTTGACGATCACAATGCCCTGTACACCGCCGGTCCACGGTTCGAACGGTTTGTATTTCAGAAGTTGGGGCATCGAGACCCCTAGCGCAAAGGTCGCAAGCGCCAGGTACAGCCCCTCGAGGCGCAATGCGGGAAGACCGAAGAGAAAGCCAACTACCAGGCATACCGCGCCGGCTACGGGAACCGTGAGCCAGTACGGAACACCGAAACGATCCATCAAAATCGCCGCCACATACGCTCCGATGGCATAGAAAGCGCCGTGTCCAAGCGATATCTGTCCGTTATAGCCGGTCAGAATATTCAGGCCCAGCAGCGCGATGGCGTATACGAGAACCAGCGTGAGCTGAAAGACGTGGTAGTTACTTATAAAAAATGGCAAGAGGCAGGCTATCGCAACCAGGGCGACCAGAGAAGGAACATGCCAAGAGCCAATTGCCCTCATGGCGTCAGTATCCCGGAGTGCATCGGTGCCGGCTCCCCTGGCGCTGCCCGGTTTACCACCCGCAAAGGCGGCAGAGTTTGCGATTTTTTCGAGCGCTCATACTCGCGTGACCTGCACGCTGCCAAAAATTCCCGAAGGGCGAACCAGCAGTACGCCCACGATGATTGCCAGTGCAAATACGAGTTTTAGTTCGTTGCCGACAACGAAGGCGCCTAGCAGGTTCTCGAGCACTCCCACGAGAAAACCGCCAAAGACCGCACCGCCCGGACTGTCAATGCCGCCGAGTAAAGCGGCCGCGAAGGCATATAAAAGGATGCCGGACATCATGTTGGGGTCAAGGAAAACGATTGGTGCAGCCATCATGCCGGCGACCGATCCGACCGCTGCCGCGAGTCCCCAGCCAAGTGCCAGCATTTGACCGACGCGAATGCCAACGAGCCGGCTCGACACGGGGTTTTGTGCCACGGCTCGCATCGCCAGACCAAGCGAAGTGAAGCGAAAAAACGCCCACAGTACCGCGATCAAGACTAGGGTGACGGCGGTTGCGCCTAGCTCGTGGGCGGAGACGTAGTGCTGGCCAAAAGGCGGTTCGGCCGGAAACGGACTTGGAAACACTTTGATGGTGTACGTGAAGATCCAACCCGCAAGACTGTTAAAGATCACCAGCAGACCGATGAAAACCACCACTAGCGCGAGCACCGGTTGGCCTCGAATGCGCTGCAGCAGCAAAAACTGAATCGCTACACCGAGGAGAAAAGAAAAACCCACCGTCAGAAAAAATGCACCCCAGTACGGCACCCCGGCCTGTATCAGTGCCCAGGCAATGTACGTAGAGAACATCGCCATCTCGCCCTGTGCAAAATTGACCAGCTGCGTTGCTTGGTAAATCATCACTAGGGCCAGTGCGACACTCGCATAGATTCCGCCGGTTGCAAGTCCGGCGAAGACCTGATTGAGCAACTCTTCCATGCGTCAGCAACCCAAGTACGAGGCGCGCACCGCGTCGTTGCGCTTGATCTCGTCGCTGCGGCCGGCCAATACGATGCGACCGGTTTCGATCACGTATGCATGATCAGCGAGTTCCAGGGCTATGGCGGCATTTTGCTCCACCAGAAGCACCCCGACGCCCTCGCTGCGATTGATTTGTTCAAGGATTTGGAAGAACTCGTGCACCAGCAGCGGCGCAAGGCCAAACGATGGTTCATCGAGCAACAAAAGCCGCGGGCGCAACATTAGCGCTCGGGCCAGGGCCAACATCTGCTGTTCGCCACCTGAAAGCGTCCCAGCCTGCTGGCGGCGCCGTTCTTTAAGACGTGGAAAGTATCCGTATACGCGCTCAAGATCGCAAGCCACCTGTGCTTTTTGGCGACGCACGTAAGCGCCCAAGCGCAGATTCTCCTCCGTGCTCAAGTGCGTGAAGGTTCCGCGGCCGTCAGGCACGTGGGCGATTCCCAGGCGCACGATGTCCTCGGTCGAACAGCGGTCAATGCGCTCTCCGTCGAAAGTAATTGCGCCGTGCGATTTCACCATTGCGCAAAGCGCGCGCAACGTCGTTGTCTTGCCTGCGCCGTTGGCGCCAAGCAGTGCAGTAACTGAGCCGGGCGCAAGGCCAAAGTTGATGCCGTGTAGCACGCACATCGGGCCGTAACTCGCTTGCAGGTCCGTCACTTCGAGCAACACGAAGCTGGCTCCTTTACGCAGCAGCGCCCAGATAGGCCTGGACGAGCTCAGGGTTCCCACGCACTTGCTCTGGCGTGCCATCAGCAATCTTTCGCCCGAAATGCAGTGCGACGACTTTGTCAGAAATGCTCATCACCAGGCTCATGCGGTGCTCAACCAACAGCACCGTGACCCGCAGGCGATCACGGATTTCGCGAATGATCCGTCCCAGCGCCTGCGCCTCTTCGTGGTTAAGTCCGCTCGCCGGCTCATCCAGAAGCAGCAGTTTGGGATCGGCGGCAAGGGCTCTTGCAAGGTCCACACGCTTTTGGATAGCAAAAGGCAGCTCGTGCACTCTGGTGTGCGCAACCTGATTCAAATGAAGAAACTCGATGAGCTCTCGTGCGCGAGTTGCGGTACTTTTGTCCTCCGCCGATACGCGCGGAAGCCGCAAGGCGTTGGCGGCAAAGCCGCTGAAGGTCCGGCAGTGCCGCCCCACCATCACGTTTTGCAGCACACTCATCGTGCCAAAGAGTGCCAGGCTCTGAAATGTGCGACCGATCCCAATCGTGGCGATGCGGTGCCGTGGCACGGAGGAAAGCGGCGTACCGTCAAAGACGATTGTGCCCTGCTCGTATTCGTACAGCCGCGAAAGACAATTAAATAAGGTTGTTTTACCCGCACCGTTCGGGCCAATGAGGCCGGCGATTTGACCGGCATCGACCGAGAACGATACGTCGTCCAACGCGACGATTCCGCCAAAGCAAACGCGGATTCCTGAAACGCGCAGCAGTTCAGAAGGCGCGCTGGCTGGGTCGCTGCTCAGTCTGCCCGCGTGGGACATTGCGCTTTTCTCCAGATATCACAGCGCGATCCAGCGACTTCGCGCCGCGCAAACCACAGCTTTCCCGCGAACAACACCACCAGGCCACCGGGCCGATGCGCAGTCGCACGCCTGCGGTCGAGGCGAGTCTACGCTTTGCGGCGCGAAAAAATTGATGCATCGCGCTAGAGCTGGTCTACCGACCCATGGTCAAACGCAGGTGCCCGTAGTGGGCAACTACTGTGGCAACGGTTGGGCGCAATTTCCGAGTTGCAATCATGGCTTTCATTTCGGTGCCGTCAGATCGCCAGTTACGGCAAGAAAGAATCGCGACAAGCGTCAGCTGACGTCAATCAAACGATGCTGGGTCACCATTAGGCATCGGAATTGGTTTTGGCCGGCGAACGCCACAAAGCTACGAGTGGGCACCCGGCTAGCTGTGTGAGCTTCGAATCGCGTCTTGTCATCGTCTTGGCGCATTTGGGCGCGCAAATGCGACCGACGGCTCTTCGACCAGTCGACAAAAACGGCGCCTCTGCACTACGAGCTGAGAGTCGGACTTTGGGTGTCGCTAGGGGGCGGGAACAGGGACAATCGCATCAGGGTGGCATTTTCTGGACATGCACCTTGAAATTCAGCTGAGGAAAGCAGCGATTTCGGTGCAGCGGACTTGTCCAGGGGACGAAAACCGAAACCTGCAAAGTACCGGTCGGCGTGCGTTGTCAGCAGGTATAGATCTGTGACATTTGCGCTCACTGCATCCTGCATGATGTGTGAGATCAGCGCCTTGCCGATTCCTTGCTTTCGTCTTTCGGGCAAGACCGCCACAGAGCGCAGCAGGGCGATCGCCCCGTACTTCTCGAGACCGGCGCATCCGATGATCTGATTGCTTTGCAAAGCAAGCCAGAACCTCTCGAATTGATCCTTGACTCCCTCGACCGGTCGCTCGTTGGCCATGAGGAAGGCTTCAACCGCTGGCAAGTCTGACTTTGTCGTGCGGCGAAAGCACGGCTCTGCGTTTGTCATCATCGATTTGCGCGTGACCGAAGGGGAATTGCGACTTAGAGCGCGGAAAATCGTGCCGATCTAATTCGCCAACGCAAGCGCTGCATCTGCATCGTGAACTTGCAAGCGCTACGTGGCAGTAGACCTCCCGAATGTGACAGGCAGATGAGTAAGGCCCTCTCCTTTTACGCATGAAAGGACAGTCACAAGGCCGAACGGCATCTTTGCTCGTTGCCCTGCGGGGTGCGCCCTCCGGACGCAAGCCGTGAGGAGGCCGCCTCCGAAGGGCCAAAACCTACTGCTTGACCAGCTCGACGCGCCGATTCTTAGCCCGCCCATCCTCCGAATCGTTCGATGCCACTGGTGCGGTGGGACCATCGCCCGCGGCCTGCAGGCGAGCGGCGGCAACACCGTATTTGCTGGTAAGCACCTTCATGACTGCATCGGCGCGACGCCGGGAGAGTTCAGTGTTGGCGGCCAGGGTTCCGACGTTGTCAGTATGACCAACCACATAGAGCTTAAGCTGGGGATTTTGCGAAAGAAGCTTTGCAATCTCTTTTAACGCGCCATCCGATTCGCGTTTGACATCCGCCTTACCAGTGTCAAAAAGGATGCCGTAAACGGATGCGTGTCCTGTGCGTGTTATGTCCTTGGCCAGGCTCTCTGCATCAACGGTGATCAATCCGGACTCCATGGGTTTAATTTCGATCACATCGACTTGCGTGGCGATTGGAGTCCCGGAATTGTCCTGCTCAAGGTGCACGCTCACATATGCATCGCCCTCGTGGCGCGAAAGCTTGGTCGATAACTGGCGCGGGGAGCAGCCACCGCACCAGCCCACCGTGCCCACGGCCCCGCCCCCACACTCAGGGCCAGAGCAGGTGAACAGCATCTGAAAACCGGCGCGCGTCAGTGCCTGCTGATAATTGCGGAAGACCTCAAGCGGTGAGCGCGTTGCCGGAATTTCATAGTGGATTTGCGTGAGCTTGCCTTCCAGGTGCTGACTTTTGGCCCAATGGTCCTGCTCGAGCCTGCCCAAGGCAAGTGTGTATTCCTCGTATTCCTTCGTCGAGTATTCCGTAATGACGGCGCCCGGATACCGCGAAACCAGCGGATGATCCTTGCTTCCCGCAACATCGGTCCCCGCGGCAGGTACGGGCGCTGCCGCTGCGATCAATAGACCGACCGTCGCAACTTTAGCGATCGAGCGCATATTGCCTCTCCCGTTTGTCTTGTGCTTGTTTGCCAGTTTTCATCTTAGCGTCGCGCTCGCGTTTTCGCATCCGTAGTTGTTAGAAACTTGACGGGTCGGGTTGCGAAGTGCAGGTCGGTTTGTGCTTGCCTGGGCGAGCTTAGCTCGGCTTGTTAATTTTGCAGGCCAACCTGTGTGCGAGACCAACTTGCCTGATCGTTGCCAACGAGCCCCGCGAACAGTTAGCGACAACCCCCCGGCGAGTCAACGCTCGAGGTCAAACATGCCTGCGAGGTCGCGAGCATGGCGCGTTTGACCGCGTCGGTGTGCATTGCAACGGCATACTCTAAGAACGCAGTTGCGTCAGCTCGCGGGCGATTCCATCGGTACGGCGGTCACGCGCATGCGGGCGCCGTGTCGCAACACATCGATCGGCGCTTCGCGATTGATGCGCTCGGCGCTAAGCAGCCGGTGCAGGTCGTCGATCCCAGCAACGGATTGATCCGCAAAACCAAAAAGCAAGTCGCCGACCTCAATTCCGGCGCGCGCCGCCGGTCCCCGTGGTTCGATCTGCTCGACGCGCACGGCCGTGCTTTGCGTTAGTTGCGTCTGGTGTCGCAACCGCGGCGGCAGTGCAACCGTGTGTGCGACGATACCCAAATGCCCTCGGCGCACGCGCCCATGCTGTAGGAGCTGCAGCGCAACCCAGCGCACCGTGTCCACTGCGGTTGCAAAGCAGATGCCCTGTGCAGCGGCGATGATCGCGGTGTTGATGCCGATCACACGCCCCGAACTGTCGCACAGCGGGCCACCCGAATTGCCCGGATTTAGCGCAGCGTCCGTTTGGATAACATCATCAATCAGGCGCCCGGTGCTCGAGCGCAAGCTGCGGCCCAAGGCGCTTACCACGCCTGCCGTCACCGAACAGGCAAAACCGTAGGGATTGCCGATCGCAATTGCAAGCTGGCCGACTCGGAGGTTTTTTGAACTGCCAAGCTCCAGCGGTTGGAGCTCAAGTTCCGCGCGAATCAGCGCCAGATCGGTGTGTGGATCGGCACCGATCAGCGCGGCATTGCTGCGTGCCCCTTGTGTGGTCTCGACGCGAATTTGGCGCGCGGCCTGCACAACGTGACTGTTGGTGAGAATCAAACCGTCAGGTGTGAAGGCAACGCCAGAACCCGTGCCGGCGTCGCGATTCACGCGTTGCGGATGGATCGTCACAACCGCCGGGCTGGCGAGTTCTGCAACACGCGTGATTACGCGCGAGTAGGCATCGAGCGGTTCTTCATCCATGATCGTTGCTTCCTTGCGCTAAACGGCAAGCTCGCCGCGACGAATTGCCACCGCGACCGCCTCTGCTCGTGAGGTGACCCCGAGTTTGTCGTAGGCGGCTTGTAGATGAAACTTCACCGTATTCGGAGACAGCGAAAGCTGTCTTGCAATGACTTTGTTGGGTAGACCCGTGGCAACGCGCTCGAGCACTTCGAGCTCGCGAGGCGACAGCGGCGCGGGCGCAGCGCGCATCAGCTCGTCTTGCTCCTCGTCGGGCTCCCAGACAGCAAGTCCTTCTCCGATTGCCGCAGCCGCCGCCCGCATTGCGTCGG
>CAZSOI010000229.1:0-17436 GCA_964608115.1 uncultured Burkholderiaceae bacterium
CCCCATCGCGGTTTTGAAACCATAACCTACATGCTCGAAGGCCATATGCGACATGAAGATAGCCTGGGCAATCGCGGCGACCTGGGACCCGGCGATGTGCAGTGGATGACGGCGGCGCGCGGAATCATTCATTCGGAGATGCCGCAGCAGACCCAGGGGCGTATGCGCGGTTTCCAGCTCTGGGTCAATCTGCCCGCCAAGGACAAGATGAAGCCTGCGTCTTATCGCGATATTCCGGCCAGCGAGATCCCAATACTGAACCTGGACGGCGGCGGCGAGGCACGGGTCGTCTGTGGCAGCCTGCGTCAGGCTCAGAGCCGCGCTGCCGGTCCGGCGCGGGCGCGCTCTAGCGTATCGCTGTATGCCGACGTGCGGCTGCCTGCCGGTGGCCTGTTCTTCGCGCCCGTCGAGGCAAACGACAACGCGTTTTTGTACCTGTACGAAGGCAGCGCCAGCGTAGGCGAAGAGGAAAAACCCCTGGCGGAGCGCGCGGCGGGAGTGCTTGGCTTAGGGGAGAGCATTCGTGTGCGAGCAGGGGTGGGCGGATCGCGTTTTTTGTTGCTCGCGGGTAACCCGATCGGCGAGCCCATTGTGCAGTACGGCCCCTTTGTTATGAATTCTCGCGCCGAAATCGACCAGGCAATCGCTGACTACCAGTCCGGTCGGCTTGTGAGCCCATGATAGGCAGGGTAAGCCGGTCAATTTAGGCGACCGTGATTTCCAGCGAACCCAACTTTTCAATAGAGGTGACCACTTTGTCCCCGGGTTTGAGCCACACCTGTTGCTCCTTGGGCATGCCCAGAATGACTCCCTCTGGGGTGCCTGTGAAAATAATATCCCCGGGCTCCAGTGGAAACAGGCGAGAGCAATAGGAGATGAGTTGCTGGCAGTTGAATATGAAGTCCGACGTACTGGACGATTGTCGCAATTCGCCATTGACTCGGGTCTCGAGCCTGAGCGCATTGGGGTTTCCTACAAGGTCGGCGCTCACGAGGTATGGGCCGATGGGCGCAAACCCGTTGCTGGTTTTGCCAGCGAGCCATTGACTCGTAATCATCTGATGGGTTCGCTCCGAGAAATCGTTGCCAGTGCAGTAGCCGAAAACATAATCCAGGGCGCGTTCCTCGGGTACGTCGACGCATCGACGACCTACAACGATCACCAGCTCACCCTCGTAATCAAAATGGTTGCCCGGCAGGCCGTTCGTTGGAACGTTTGCCCGATGGTAGCTCAACGCATTGTTGAACTTGTTAAAGAGTATGGGTGCCTTGGGCTCGGCCGCGCCAACCTCCTGCGCGTGGCGCCGGTAATTTAGTCCGATGCAAATGATCTTTTGCGGGTTGCTCACACAAGGAGCGAAGGCAGCAGACTCCTCAGCCAGCAACCAGCGATCGCGGTGTGCGGCTAAAGCCGAAGTCACACACTGTCGCAGTTGGCCCTCGCCATTGCTGATCAACTCGTCCGTAGTTTGTGGAACCACCAATCCGAGTGCGCTGGCAGCACGCGTGATGTCCAAAAGGCCATCGCCAACTCGCACCGCGAGTCTTGCAGTGCCAGGACCGCGCAAATTGGCCAGTATGAGGCCGGTAGCCGGCGTCTTCGGCCCTTCGCGCCCCGAGAGCGGCAATCTTTCATGTTGCCCGCCTTCTTCGGGATGCCCTTGTCCCATTGCCGATTGCGCCGCCGCTACTGACCGCATGCGGGCACCACCGGCCGGAGCGACCGTGATGAATTGGCGGCGTTTCACGTTGGATTCCCTGAACTAGCGCTTTCAACACGAAACTAGAGGCCTGAAAGTATACGTTCAGACCCCCTTGGCGAGGCGAGCGCATCATGGCACATGCGCTATTTGGCTAAGATCCGCGGGGATCATGCGATGAGCCGCTCGCGCCATGCGCTGCATGCAAACAGGGTGTAAGCGCACTCAAGCGGCGCATAGGCCTTTGGATAAAACGAGCCGGAGGGGCTTGCGTAGAGGCTTTTTATGCAGACCATGCGAATAGGCGTGAGTGTCAGCTGTATCGACACCGCGCCGCGCGATTACTTCAAGCGTCTCATGGTCTTTTGCGCACAACTTGGAGTTACAACATCACGGTGTGGGCACATCAGCGTATTGGTTCGGGCGCAGCGCAGGTTGCAAGAGTGACTTATCGGACAAAGCACTGGGGCTCGTGCAAGATCGCCCGGGCCAAGGAGAAGTGCCCGCAATGGGGCGCGATTATCTTGGCTTTCATTGGATCTGACGTCATGGCCAACCCATTGATCGAGGCGCAAACTCGATTTCGTGAGCTAAGCACGTATCAGGTTACTCTTTGCTCTGAGTCCGGGGATGGCGAGCGTCAGATAGTTCGCTATTTCTTTCGAAAACCGGGTTGGATTCGAATGGAGTTTGTCCAACCGCATCGGGGAATGGTGCTCATCTATGACCCCCTAGTGCGCCGGGTTCATCTTTGGCCCTTTGGCGTCGAGCACATTCCTTCGCTGACGCTCGCGCCGGACAATCCCTTGCTCGGTAATCGACGTGGACATCGCGTCGACCGTTCTGATGTGGGCGCGCTAATAGCCAACTTGTTTGCCTTGAGCGCTCAGGGCAAGGTGTCGCCGCTCGGCGAAACAGAAATTGCCGAGCGTCCTGCCACGGGCTTTGAAGTGACCGGCAAGTCGGGAATAACCGTTGCCGGCGTACATCGATACGACGTTTGGGTCGCGCAGGACAGCCGATTTCCGCTAAAGGTGCAAAGTTTCGATACGGACGGAAGGCTGATCGAAACGGTCAACATGGCCGATGCCCAGACCGACGTACATTTGCCTGAGCGGTTCTTTGCGCCGTGAAGATGATGCGCACGGACATGGTCGATAAGAGCCAATATCGCCTAACGACGCGGTGCAAGATCGACGCCCCGCTTGGCGCCGTGTGGGAGGCAATTTTGCATGTTGAGGCATGGCCGAATTGGTGGGCTGGCATCGAACGTGTCGTGACGCTGGAGCGAGGCGACCCAAGTGGTCTTGGATGGCGACGGTGCTGCACCTGCAAAGGTGTACTGCCTTATCGCTTGACTTTTGTCACCCACGTAACTCGCATTGAACCATTGCGCCTAATAGAAGTGCGGGTCGATGGGGAATTGGAAGGCAACGGCAGCTGTCATTTGGATCGAAGCGGAGGTTTCACGCTCGTGCGCTATGACTGGCACGTTCGAACCACGCGGTGGTGGATGAACGTATTGGCCCCGCTGGCAAAACCGCTCTTTTGCTGGAATCACGACGCAATCATGCTTGCCGGCGGTGCGGGACTTGAACGGCACCTGCGTAGTAACCGAATCGCATCCCGCGAAAGATGAGGGATGCGGGCCGTATTGCACAGCACCTCGGCCAGACGACTTGGGTGGCTGCGGCCATAGCCGGTGGTTTCGCCGGCACCTTTGCGACCGCCCTGCAACTTCTTCTGTGGTGGTTGTCCGCAACCGATCCACTGCCAAGACTACTACGCGATGCGCAGTTGACCGCGGCTCTTGCGATGGATCGCGCCATATTGACTTCCGAACCCCGTTGGCAATGGGACGTGCTTTTCGTCGCGGCACTGATTCACTACGCACTGTCCACGGTGTACGCCGCGTTGGCTTTTCGCCTTCTCAGGCGACTACGCATCGCAACATCGCTTCTTGCAGGCGGTGGATACGGAATTTTGATCTACGCAACGAACTTGCATGGATTCACCTTGATCTTTCCTTGGTTTTCGGCGGCAAGAGGCTGGGACACGCTCCTGGTCCACGTTGTCTTCGGCATGGCCGTGACAGGGGCGTGTAGCGCTTTGCGATCAATCGGGCAGCGACCTGGGCCTACAGGGCGGTCGGGTGCCAAGTAATCGCATGCGGCACGCGCGTGGCAGCACTTGGATTTTCGCGTCCTTTTCTTCGCAAGATCCTCGTTCCAAGCGATCCAGGCCGCGCCTTTGCCGTGGCAAATTGTCCGTTGCAACTCGCTCTTGGTTGGTTGTCGACCCCCTCGCCAAATGGCGGGCGCGGCGTAGCGCAAATTTGCCCGCGTTCCTGTCTCTGGTTTGGGCGCTTTACGCCCGTTCAGTGTCACAGCATTGTGCGCCCTTGCACCGCGGCGGAGCACTCTAGCAAAGCGGCTGCATTCGTTTGGTGCGCAAGCTAATTGGCGCGATAGCCCAGTGCGATGGCGGAGCGATCCAATTCCACCTATGGGGCGGCCATGGCGCCGAGTCTGGTACTGGCGTATTTTTTGCGTCAACCAAGCGCGTACGGTCCGTCGCTGACAAAAATCCACCGATCGGGGCACAAAGGATGGAGAGCTCGATCTTTAATGAGATGTACGTGCCGCACGGCGGCGTGCGCAAACACTACGATAGCTTTGATCAGTGGCTCACCCGCCAAAGTGAGGACCTGATGCGTCTTAAGCGCACCGAGGCCGACCAGGTCTTCCGGCGCGTTGGGATCACCTTTGCCGTATACGGCGATGGAGCAGGCACGGAGCGCCTGATTCCGTTTGACGTCATTCCGCGCATCATTCCCGAGCCGGAGTGGCGTTTTCTGGAGGAGGGTCTGCGCCAGCGAGTGCGGGCGTTGAACCGGTTCTTGCACGATATCTATCACGAGCAAGAATTCTTGCGCGCCGGAAAGATGTCAAGCGCGGAGATCACGCAAAACACGCAATACCGCCCGGAGATGCGGGGTGTGAATGTGGCGCGCGACATTTACGCTCACATCGCGGGTATCGATATTGTTCGCGCCGGAGCCGGCGAATACTTTGTTTTGGAGGACAACCTGCGCGTTCCCAGCGGCGTCTCCTACATGTTGGAGAACCGGCGCATGATGATGCGGCTGTTTCCCGAGCTGTTCGTATGCAATCGTGTGGCGCCGGTCGAACACTACCCGGACTTACTGTTGGAGAATCTTCGTTCGGTGGCCCCACAGGGCGTCGACGATCCTGCCGTGGTGCTGCTGACGCCCGGGATGTACAACTCGGCGTACTTTGAGCACACGTTCCTTGCGCAGCAGATGGGCATCGAGCTCGTCGAGGGCAAAGACCTTTTCGTACAGGACGATGCCGTCTTCATGCGTACGACGCAAGGCCCGATGCGTGTGGACGTGATCTATCGGCGCATTGACGATGATTTTCTTGATCCGAAGGTTTTTCGCGCGGATTCGACGCTGGGGGTAGCTGGCTTGCTAGACGTTTATCGAAGTGGACGGGTAACCCTAGCCAATTCGATCGGTACAGGCATTGCCGATGACAAATCAATTTATCCCTACGTGCCGGAGATGATTTCGTTTTACCTTGGCGAGAAACCGATCCTTGCAAATGTACCGACGTACCGGTGCCGCCAGCGCGATGAGCTCCAGTACACGCTTGACCACTTGTCGGAACTTGTCGTCAAGGAAGTCCACAACGCCGGCGGTTACGGAATGCTGGTGGGGCCGGCGGCGTCTCGCGCGGAGATCGAAGACTTCCGTGCTCGGTTGCAACTGCGTCCCGAGAACTACATCGCGCAACCCACCTTGGCGCTGTCTACCTGCCCGACGTACGTCGATGCGGGCATCGCGCCCCGTCATATCGATCTGCGACCGTTCGTGCTTTCAGGGACGGACATCACTATGGTTCCGGGCGGGCTTACGCGCGTAGCTTTGCGGGAGGGTTCGCTTGTTGTGAATTCCTCCCAGGGTGGCGGTACGAAGGACACCTGGGTGTTGGAACAATGACCCTTTGCGGGGGTGCCCGCTGATGTTGAGTCGGACCGCGGACCATTTGTTCTGGATGGCGCGTTACATCGAGCGCGCGGAAAACACTGCCCGCATGCTCGACGTAACGCTAACTACGTCTTTGCTGCCACAGTCGCAGCAGCAGACCGAGCGCGGCTGGCGTGCGATGTTGGGCATCTCCGAACTGCAGCCACGCTACGACGCCATGCATGCAGGTATGAGCGCACCGCTGGTGCTGGATTTCATGGTGCGAGATCCCGGCAATCCCTCCTCCATTTATTCGTGCCTGCAAGCGGCGCGCGAGAATGCTCGCGCGGTGCGCGGCGCCCTGACCACAGACGTGTGGGAGACGCACAACTACACTTGGCTGCAGTTGCAAAGCCAGCTGCGCGACGGTTTATTGCAACGTGATCCGAAACAATTTTTCGAATGGGTGAAATTTCGCTCGCACCTTTCGCGCGGCGTGACCATTGGCACCATGCTCAGAGACGAGGCGTTGTATTTCACGCGCCTTGGCACATTCTTGGAACGAGCCGACAACACGGCGCGCATCCTCGATGTGAAGTTTCACGAACTCGGCGACGGGCAGGCCCAAAGAACTGATCCCGGGTTATCGGGCTCGCCACACTACCTAGATTACTATTATTGGGCGGCGGTGCTGCGGTCGGTATCGGCTTTTGAAATCTACCGGCGTGTGTATCGCGACGTGATCACGCCGCAGCGAGTGGCCGAACTGTTGATTCTGCGCCGCGACATGCCTCGTTCGCTGGCGGCCTCAATCGAGGACGTATGCGTTAACCTTGAGGCGGTGAAAAATGACCGCTCGGGCGAAACTTTGCGGCGGGCCGGCTTGCTGGAGGCCGAGCTTCGGTTTGGAAGGGTGGAGGACTTGCTGGCCCGAGGCATACACTCGTTCCTGACAAGTTTTTTGGAGCGAGTCAACGACATCGGAGAGCGCATCAGCCAAGATTTCCTTGTGCCCTTGCAGGGATCTGGCTAATGGCCGGCCAGGCTCGCCACCGTACGGCTTGCGTGAGAGGGACTGCGTAATGTCGGAATGGATCCGTTGAAATGACCTACTGTGTTGCCATGCGCCTGAACGCGGGCCTTGTGTTTCTGGCGGACTCTCGAACCAATGCCGGAGTCGATCAAATATCGACATTTCGCAAGATGACCGTTTTTGAGCATCCCGGGGAGCGCCTGCTGGTGCTGATGAGCGCCGGTAACCTTGCGGTAACCCAAGCTGTTCGCCAGCTCGTTTGCGAAAGTGGCTCGGATGCGTCCGCACCGACCCTGTGGAACGTCAAGAGCCTGTTTGACGCAGTCCGAATTGTTGGCGAGGCGGTTCGAACGGTGTACCAGCGTGATGGGGCGGCGCTTAAGGAAGCTGGCATAGAGTTCAATTGCAGTTTCCTTATCGGAGGGCAGATTCGCGGCGAAGCCATGCGACTGTTTCAGGTGTATTCGGCTGGCAACTTCATTGAGGCCACCCCGGAAAATCCGTATTTCCAAATCGGCGAATCCAAGTACGGCAAACCCATCGTCGATCGCGTCATAACACCCCAGACGTCGCTTGGAGAGGGCGCCAAGTGCGCCCTGATCTCGATGGACTCGACGCTACGATCGAACATTTCGGTGGGGTTGCCGTTGGATCTTCTGGTGTACGAAGTCGACTTGCTGCGAGTTACCAAGTTCGTGTACATCGACGAGTCCAACGAGTACATGCGCATGATCCGTTCGGCCTGGGGTGCACGCCTGCGACAAGTTTTTAGCGAAATTCCCGATCCTGCCTGGAGAGACGCCCCCTTGCGTGCGGATGCCGTGCGCCTGGAAGCGCAGGAGTCGGCCCCGGTGCGCGCACCCCTGCCCCCCGGGTTGGAAGCGACGCCTAGCAATTCGAGCGCTGTGGCGCCAATCCAACTGGTTGCACAACAACGGCGCGGATCAGACAGCTCGCGCGAATGAATCCGCGCCCAGTCCGATTGCGTGCATTTGGCAGTTGGCTGTCCGGTTCCACGAGGCCTGGCCCAACTCGGTTTGCCGACGCGTCATGTCCATCCACGTAGCACTGCGTCACCGCACGCATTACCGGTACGACCGGCTCGTTGCCCTTTCGCCTCAGGTTGTGCGACTGCGCCCCGCACCACACGCGCGCACCCGCATACTCTCGTACTCTCTGAAAGTCGAGCCGCAACAACACTTCATCAACTGGCAGCAGGATCCGTTTTCCAATTACCTCGCGCGCCTGGTGTTTCCCGAACGCACACGCGACCTGCGGTTAGAAGTGGGCCTCGTGGTCGAGATGTCGGTATTTAATCCCTTCGACTTTTTTCTGGAGCCCGGCGCGGAGTTTTTCCCTTTTTCGTACGAACCAGATCTGCGCCGCGATTTACAACCGTACCTGCAGACCGAGGAAGCCGGTAAGCCGCTACGCGACTATCTGCTAAGCGTAGATCGAAGCCGACTGCGAACTATCGATTTTCTCGTGAAATTCAACCAGCGCCTGCAGCGCGAGCTGCGCTATGTCATTCGCCTGGAGCCCGGCGTCCAAAGGCCGGAACAAACACTAACGCTGGGGTCAGGTTCTTGTCGGGACACGAGTTGGCTGCTCGTTCAGTGCCTTCGCCACCTGGGCATGGCAGCGCGATTTGTTTCGGGTTATCTCATTCAGCTCAAAGCGGACGTCAAACCGATCGATGGGCCCTGCGGTGTGGAAGCAGACTTCACGGATCTGCATGCCTGGTGCGAGGTTTACCTTCCCGGAGCCGGGTGGATTGGATTGGACCCCACCTCGGGGCTGCTCGCCGGCGAAGGGCACATTCCCCTGGCCTGCACGCCGGAGCCAGGCAGCGCGGCTCCCGTGACCGGGGCGTTGGAAGAATGTGAGGTTCAATTCGACCACGAAATGGGCGTTACGCGGATCTTCGAGTCGCCGCGCATTACCTGGCCGTATACCGCGGAGCGTTGGTCGCAAATTAATGCCCTGGGCCAAGCCGTCGACACCGATCTGGCCGCCATGGACGTGCGTCTGACAATGGGCGGAGAGCCGACCTTTGTTGCCAGCGATGATCGGGACGGGGAGGAATGGAACACGACAGCGCTCGGGCCGAACAAACGGGCGTACGCGACCGATCTCGTCCAGCGACTGCGCGATCGATATGGCTCTGGCGGGTTCTTGCATTTTGGTCAGGGCAAGTGGTATCCGGGCGAAGCGTTACCACGCTGGGCTCTATCGGTGTACTGGCGTCGCGATGGGCAGCCGGCGTGGAACGATCCGGTACGCTTTGCCGATGAGCGCGCGCCGCGCGGTTATGGGATAGATGATGCGCGACGACTGATTATGTGCCTGGTGGATCGGCTCGGACTGGACCCGGGGTACGCCATTCCGGCGTACGAAGATGTCTGGTATTACCTCTGGCGCGAGCATCGTTTGCCCGTCAACGTTGACCCGTTTGATAGTCAGCTCGAGGACGAACTCGAACGCTCAAGACTGCGCCGCATCTTCGACCAGGGACTGGCGGCGCGGGTCGGCTACGCCTTACCGTTGCGCAGGACACAGAACGGCTCCGATCCCCCGCTACAGGGCCCCCGATGGCAGAGCGCCTCGTGGTTTCTTCGGGATGAGCGCATGTACCTGGTGCCGGGAGACTCTCCTATGGGTTGGCGCTTGCCGCTGGACTCGCTCCCCTGGGCCCGCCCGGAAGATCAAATCGCAGAGGAGGTCCGCGACCCCTACGCGCCGCGCCCTACGTTGCCTGCTGCCGCGCCACTATTTGCCCAATACCGTGCGCAAGAGGCTGGCAAGGATGCATTTAATGCTCGCGCCACAATAACGATGCAATCAGCGCAACCTGCCGGGGACTTGCCACCGGCTCGCTTTGTTTCTGCCGCCGGCATCACGCGCACGGCACTGTGCGTTGAGCCCCGCGGCGGCAACTTGTACGTTTTCTTGCCTCCGCTGGCGCATCTAGAGGATTACCTGGAGTTGCTCGCGGTGGTGGAAGCAAGCCTGGAGGAACTGGACATGGCCATCGTCCTCGAGGGCTACCCTCCACCGCGCGATCCGCGTATGCAGGCGCTGCAGGTGACGCCGGATCCGGGTGTCATTGAGGTGAATATTCATCCGTCTTCGAGCTGGAGCGAGCTGGTGGAGCGCACCGAATTCCTTTATGAGGCTGCGCGCCTCTCACGATTGTCAGCCGACAAATTTCTGATGGATGGGCGCCACACCGGAACGGGCGGAGGCAACCACTTTGTTTTGGGAGGGCCGACGACGGCCGACAGCCCCTTGCTGCGCAGGCCGGATCTTCTGGCAAGCCTGATTTCGTATTGGCATAACCATCCTTGCCTGTCGTATCTGTTTTCGGGTTTGTTTCTGGGACCGACGAGTCAGGCACCGCGCGTCGATGAAGCGCGCAACGATCAGATATACGAGTTGGAGATTGCATTTGGCGAGCTGCGTCGACTTGCGCCCCCCGGCGTGGAAGTGCGTCCCTGGCTCGTCGATCGATTGCTGCGCAATTTGCTTATCGATGTCACCGGTAATACGCACCGTTCCGAGTTCTGCATTGACAAGCTTTATTCGCCGGACGGTCCCGCGGGGCGGTTAGGATTGCTTGAGCTGCGCGCCTTTGAAATGCCGCCACACGCGCGAATGAGTTTGGTGCAGCAGCTGCTGCTGCGCGCCCTGGTTGCGCGCTTTTGGAGCCATCCATACAACACACGCCTAACCCGCTGGAATGCCGAACTGCACGATCGCTTTTTGCTGCCGACTTTCGTGCAGATGGATTTTGAAGACGTGTTGAGTGAAATGAAGGACGCGGGCTACAGGTTCGAATCGGAGTGGTTCGCGCCACATTTTGAGTTTCGTTTTCCCTTGTATGGTGAAATCTCCGCACGCGGAATTACCGTCACCTTGCGTGGGGCGCTGGAGCCTTGGCATGTAATGGGAGAAGAGTTTGCTCCGGCTGGGACGGTGCGCTATGTCGATTCCTCGCTGGAGCGGTTGGAAGTGCTGGTCAATGGCCTCAACGACAACCGGCACCTAGTGGCCGTTAACGGACAAGCGCTTCCGCTGCAGGCCACGGGTCGCGCGGGGGAGTATGTTGCCGGCGTCCGGTATCGCGCTTGGCGGCCCGCCTCGGCGCTACACCCAACCATTGGAGTGCATGCGCCGCTGACCTTCGATGTGGTTGATACCTGGATGCAGCGCTCGCTGGGCGGTTGCACGTATCACGTGGCGCACCCGGGCGGCCGCAACTATGAGTCCTTTCCGGTCAATGCCTTCGAGGCCGAAAGCCGGCGGCTGGCGCGATTTTTTCGCATTGGCCATACCCCCGGCCGCGTCGACGTTGCTCCGGCCGTGCGCAGCCTGGAATTTCCATTTACCCTTGACCTTCGACGATGATCCTGCGTCAGGACCTTTCATTCGTGCGTTGACGTGTCCCAAAGTCTTGTTCCGTTTGACGATGCTGCCGATGGTGTGGGCGCGGCTCTAGAACTTGCCGCGCCGCCGGTTGCCGGACACTACGACGAGTTACGTGGTTCGGACGCAACGCTGCGTCCGCCGTGGCGGGCGTTCTTCAGCCACCTTGGTACCACGGGTCTGAACGATCTGCACAGACGCGAGATCTTGCTCAAACGCCAGATCCACGAGCACGGCGTAACCTACAACGTTTACAGCGATGAGCATGGTCCACCCCGGCGCTGGTCCCTCGAACTGCTGCCTTTCATTGTTGCCGCCGAGGACTGGAAAACCATCTCCGCGGCGGTTATTCAGCGCGCGGCCGTGCTCTCCGCGGTGATGCGCGACCTCTATGGACCCAAACGACTCATCGAGGAAGGCCTGCTGCCACCGGCACTTGTCATGGGTAACCCTGGTTACCTGCGCTCCTTGCACGGCGTCGAGCCGCCGGGTGGCATCTACCTACACGTGGTGGCATTTGACTTGGCGCGCGGCCCCGACGGCCGCTGGTGGGTGCTAGGCCACCGCACCCAGGCGCCTTCGGGCCTGGGTTACGCGCTGGAAAATCGGCTTACGGTGGCCCGGCTCTTTGGCGAGGCATTTGCATCGATGCGAGTGCAACGCTTGGCCATGAGCTATCGGCGGCTGCTTGAGACACTGGTGCACCATGCGCCGCGCGATGTCGGCGAGGGTTCAGCTCCGCCGCGCATCGTGCTGCTTACACCGGGGCGCTACAACGAAACGTATTTTGAGCAGGCGTATCTGGCTCACTATCTGGGCGTTCCCCTAGTTGAGGGTGAGGACCTGACAGTACGCGACGATCGGTTGTACTTAAAGACCCTCCACGGGCTTGAGCGCGTGCATGCGATGATTCGGCGGCTCGATGATTTGTTTTGCGACCCCTTGGAGCTTCGCGCTGATTCGGCGCTGGGTGTGCCAGGCCTGCTCCACGCCATCCGCTGCGGCAAAGTGCTCGTTGCCAACGCGCTGGGCACGGCTTTTCTCGAGTCGCCCGCCATTCACGGTTTTCTTCCCGCCATCGCGCGTCGAGTGCTGGGCGAAGAGCTAGTTCTTCCTCCTCGGGACAGCTGGTGGTGCGGCGAGGCGGCCGCAAGAGCGCGCGCCTTTGCCACACTTCAGAGGGCCCGCGTGCGTCCGACCTATCGAGGGTCGCAAATTGAACCGGCGATCGCCCGCGGTACCGGTTTGCTGAACTTGCAGGACGTGCGCGAAGAAATCGAGCGCTGCCCTGACTTATTCACGATCCAGTCCTATCTGCCGTATTCCAAGGCACCATGTTGGATCCGAGACGCGCTCGTTCCGCGTTCGGCCACGTTGCGCGTGTACGTCATTGCGACTGGGGACGGAGGCTGGCACGTGATGCCCGGTGGGTTGACTCGTATCGCCGATCGGCAAGATGAAGTCTCGATGCAGCGTGGCGGCAGCAGTGCCGACACCTGGGTCGTGACGGGAGAAGAGGTCGATGCGTTCACAATGTTGCCGGATCGGTTGCGCATCGACGACGCGATTTTTCGGCGGCGGGTCGTCACCAGTCGAGCGGCGGAAAATCTGTTCTGGTTGGGCCGCTACAGCGAACGCACGGACAATGCCGTGCGAGCCGCGCAATCGATACTGACCGTCTTGCGCGCGAGCACTCCGCTGCCGGAAGCTGTGCTAAAGGCAATCGCGCGCACAGCTGTGAGCCTTGGCCTAGTTCCGCCGGGCGTGCCACCGCCCGCGCTGGGGCAACGGATCTTCGAGCGCACTTTGCTCGCTGGTTTGAGCGACGAGCACGCCAGCAGCGTGGCTTTCGATTTGGCGCAGCTTGCCAGCACCGCTGCGCAGATCCGCGATCGACTGGCCTTTGAACACTGGCATCAAATCACCTCGACCGTGGAGCGCTACGCAACTTCGGTTCGCCGCACGGGCGGCAAGGAGACGCTTCCAGTCGATGACACGCTTGCGGCGCTCGGTGCCCTCGTGGTAGGGCTAGGAGCAATTACCGCTGCACAGGCGGACGGCATGACGCGCGATGACGGATGGCGCTTGCTCACGATTGGTCGGCAGATCGAGCGCCTGATCTGCATGAGCCAGACACTACAAGCCTTCTTTGAGGAGGAATCAGTACTGCACGAATCGGGGTTTGATCTTGTGCTTTTGCTTTTTAATAGCACGATCACCTATCGGTCGCGCTATCAGGGTCAGCGGGACGTAGCCGCGTTGGTCGATTTGCTTGTGCTCGAAGTCGCAAATCCGCGCTCCTTGGCTTGCGCGGTCGAACTAATCGGACGCGAATTGACGCAGTTATGCGCGTCGACAGGACAGCAGATCGAATGGGACGAACCCGCGCTTTTTGGGCAATCGAGGCAGCTGCTCTTGTCACGATTTTGCCAACGAGAGGTGCAGGAGCCTTTCGCCGACTTGTTGGCGCTCACCGGGAAGCTCATCGCGTCCGCGAAAGCCTTATCCAACGGTATCGGGTTGCGCTATTTCAGTCACTCCGAACCCTTACGCAGTCAGATCGTGTAATGAGCGCATTGATCGTCGAGCATGACACGGAGTATCACTACTCCTCGCACGTTGGGTTCGCGCAGCACTTGGCGCATCTTACCCCGCGCAATTTGCCAGGTCAGACGGTGGAGGACTTTCGGCTCGATATCGACCCGCCACCTTCGCGGATACACACGAGTTCGGATTACTTCGATAACCTGCGCACGTTTTTTGCTCTGACCGTGGCGCATGAGGCGCTGCGAGTGAGCACGCGCAGCCGCGTGCGCCTGCAATCGCGCTTCGATCAACTCGACTTTGGTGCAAGCCCGCCGTGGGAGGTGGTGCGAGCGTCTATGCAGTATGTTGCCGGCGAACCGTTTCGTGCAGCTTCGGAGTTTTGTTTTGCCTCACCTCTGGTGCCGCGCAGTCCGGTGCTGCACGCGTACGCCGCAGCCTCGTTTCCGTCGGGGCGATCGTTGCTGGAAGCAGTAGAGGATCTGGCGCGCAGAATCCATGAGGATTTTCGCTACGATGCCACCAGCACGGACGTCAGTACACCCGTGCTCGACGCCTTTGCTGCTCGTGCCGGTGTGTGTCAGGATTTCACTCACGTAATGATCGGGTGTCTGCGGTCGCTTGGATTGCCAGCACGGTACGTGAGCGGCTACTTGTTCACGCAATCGGCGCTTGAACCGACGCTGACGGGTCAGAGCGAACCGTCGCTCGTCGGGGCCGGCGCGTCGCACGCCTGGGTTGCGGCGTTTTGTCCCCGTTTCGGTTGGATCGAGTTTGATCCGACCAACAACATCATGGTCCGTAGCGCTCATGTGCAACTGGCAAGCGGTCGCGACTACAGCGATGTGGCGCCACTGCGCGGTGTGGTGCAAGGCGGCGGCGAGCACCAGCTGCAAGTGGCCGTGCGCGTTAGCGTCTCAGCACAATAGATAAAGATAAAATCGGATCGTCACGGCAGGTCGGCGGTGAAGTACCGACTGCGCGCGAGAAAATGAAGGCAAGAGGAGCAAGTATGCTGCGTCGTCAATTTTTGTCTCACGCTGGCGCCGGCCTGGTGGCGAGTTCTGCGATTTGGGGTGCGCCTGCTGTCGCTGCGGAACCATCAATTCGGTGGCGCTTGGTATCGAGTTTTCCCAAGAACCTGGACACGATCTACGGAGCGGCAGAGCTTTTTGCGCACCAAGTTTCGCTGATGAGCGAGGGCAAGTTCCAGATTTCTGTCCATGCTGCAGGGGAGATTACCCCCGCCTTCGGTGTCGTCGATGCCGTCCAGCAGGGCGCCGTGGAGTGCGCGCACACGGCGGCTTATTACTTTTTCGGCAAGGACGAAACATTCGCTTTGAGCTGCTGCATTCCCTTCGGCCTGAATTCGCGTCAGACTTCGGCGTGGATGTATCACGGCAATGGCTTATCGCTTATGCGCGAGTTCTATCGCAACTACAACATCATCAATTTTCCAGCCGGCAACACAGGTGCGCAGATGGGTGGCTGGTTTCGCAAGGAGATCAAGTCACTCGCCGATATGAAAGGATTGAAGTTTCGCATCGGCGGCTTTGGTGGGCGCATTATTGAGCGCATTGGTGGAGTGCCGCAAAACATTCCTGGTGGCGACATTTATCCAGCGCTTGAGAAGGGAACGATCGATGCCGCCGAATGGGTCGGTCCCTACGACGATCTAAAGCTGGGCTTTAATAAGATTGCCCAGCATTACTACTACCCCGGTTGGTGGGAGGGAGGCCCGCAGCTCGATTTGTTCATCAACATCAAAGCGTGGGAGGCGCTGCCGGCTAATTACAAGGCCATGGTGGAGACGGCTGCGGCGCACTGCCATGTCGACATGCAGGCGAATTACGACGTAAAAAACCCTATAGCGCTTAAGCAACTGTACGCGTCTGGCACCAAGTTGCACGCTTTTCCTCGCGACATGATGAGCGCAGCATTCAAGGCGTCAATGGAGTATTACGACGAGTTGAGTCAAAAAAATCCAAACTGGAGGAAGGTTTATGCGGACTACAACGCGTTTCGTCGCGACGAGAACCTCTGGTTTCGATTTGCCGAGGCAGGTTTTGATCAGTTCATGCAGACACAAAAACTCTAGGCCCGAGGGCAAGTTCGTTTCTCAGCGCGGCCTAGAGCGCACGAGTCGTTGACCGAGAAAAAGGCGCGGGTGGGTCGCAACTGCCCGGGATCCGGCCGCACGTAGCACGCGCAGCATGGTCGACAAAGCGCATCAAAAATGCCTCTTGCCTTGCCGACCGTAACGAACGAAATGCGCTGCGTGCACCCCAACGAGGGTGTCGGAGCATGTGCGATGCAGGATCTTTATATCATCTTCATCATCATCACCTTTGTGGTCCCTGTTGTATGCATTTTGGCCGACAACGCGCACTGGGAACGCAAGAGCTGGCAGCTGGCCAAGGGTCATCGGGGCCGCGACAGGCTGTCAATTTTTCGCGCAGGCGGGCTCGCTGCCGGGCCAGCGAATTCGCCACGTTTTTGTCCTAAATTGCAGTTGGCGGCGAAATAGCAAACCGTTCGAATCGGGTCTTTCGCGCGTCGGCATTTTGCGGCTGGGGGCGCGGCAAGTGCGTAGCCAAGACTTGCGCTGAATTTTCGGGGTCTGAAAGCGGATAGTTTTTTAAATCGAAATTTGCGTCCGCGCAGCAGCTTCGGTTCGGCTCGCTCAAAAGCGCGGCCGGCCTTTGCGTGGCAGGCCGCGGTGTTGACGCATCGTTTGGCTCGAGGGGCGCGGGCGCCAGTGGCCCGCGACGAACCGAGCCTTATTTAGTTTGCGTGCGTCGAAGCACTCGAGTGAGCAAGACTGGGCAAGGCTTTGTTCTGCGCATACGCCCCTGGGAATAGTTCGGCTGCACTTCGCCCCAGGAAGCCTACTGGGATCTTGCCAGCTTGTACTGCCGCCCTGGCCTCCGCCCGGACTTCTTCACGTGTTCGGGTGGGGACGCTCGTAGCAATGGTCGGATACATCCACGGGAACGCATCGCGGGGCGCGATTTCCGGCTCTCCAACCGGCAGTTCACCGTTGCGTCGCGCGGCGATGAGTTCCGCCCTGACCTGAGCACGCGTCTTGGCAGGCGCGCTCGACGGCGCTTGCGGACGGACCCAGTAAAAAGCATTGGCGGGCGCGGTTGCCGGTCCGCCAATGGGCGATTCCCCTGCCTGGCTCGCGGCGACCGGTTGGGTGCGCACTGTGTCGCGAGTCGAATCGGAATTGGCAAGCGCAGCGCCGGAGGCCATGATTAGTGCGAGAGTGGAAATACGAAATACGCATTGGACGTTGTTCATACGAGTCTCCTCTATGTGTGAGGGACAATGTGGGACTTCGTTGGAGACGCAACGCCAAGTTGAAAGGAGATTCGCTCCTGTCGACAAATGCCGCGACTTGCGCCGCCAATAAACGCAAGTTAGGCGCGGATCGTGTACTTGAAAAGACGCAAATCACGTACGGGACATTCGCATAGGTAAGGCCGTCGCTCGAAGGGAATTGCGTTGCTAAGCCAAAGGCGCAGCCGCGACATGCACCCTTGTCAGAGGCGGCTGTTGCCCAAGCACGACCTTGGCAAAAACGGCCGTCAAACGGTGAAAACATGGATGGCGCAAAAAGGCACTAACGGCCGTGACCGGTGTCTTGCTTTCGCGGTGGAACATCGCTGCGCCGGAACAATTCTTCTAGGTTGTTTTCGCTCGGAGCTGTCGGCGCTTCGGGCGCTTCGATCTGGACTTTGT
>CAZSOI010000230.1:0-35465 GCA_964608115.1 uncultured Burkholderiaceae bacterium
ATCCATCTTGTGACACTCCCGCCACGGCATTTGCGTACTCCCCGCAAATGCCGCAAAGTGTCACCTATGCGCTCGGAATAAACTGACACCTATCTGCCCGAAAGGGCACTCAGGTCCATGGGCATCGACAGGTTCGCGACCACTGGGCGACCGCGCTTTGCCGCGGCGGTTCGCGCGCATGTCGCGACTTCGCATGGAACCGAGGTCGGCTGAGCGCGCTGCTGCGTGCCGGCAAGCTTTGATCAGTGGACCAGGACCGCACGCACCTTAAGCGGTGCCACGAGTCCATCGCGGCTAGCGGCGAGCGATTCAGAGCGAAGGAGCGGTCGCATTGCTGCGCCTGGCTACCGAACGGGAATTCCCCTCCAAAGATCTGTCCCCGGGCGTTGCGGTGTGACCGCTCGGTAATTGGTACTTCAAAAGCCCCGACAGAATGATAAAACTTACCGATCGGTAAAGTTTCTCTTGAAATTCGTGCTGCTCGCACTTAGAATTACCGAACGGTAACTATAATGCTTCGAACGCCATGAGCACGAAAAAACGCCCTCCCGCCAGCTCCGCGGCGCCGGCCGAGGCCGTCATCCGGTCCTCCGCCGATCTGGGCTCTTATGTCCGCTCGGTAAGGATTAACCAGGACATGAGGCAGCTCGCCATCGCCGGCATTGCCAACACAGGCAACCGGTTCATCGTGGATCTCGAAAACGGCAAACCCACGGTCCAGCTACAGAAGGTGCTCGATGTGCTGGAAATCCTCGGCATCGAGCTCCTCGCGCGCAAGAAGGGCGCGCCTAGGCCATGAGTGAGACCGCGTACCTCAACGTATTCTTCGGCACTGAACTCGTCGGGCGGGTCTGCGATACCGAGCCGCTATCCTTCGAGTACTCGGAGGCTTGGCTTGCAGACCCGCAGACAATGCAGATCTCAAACATCGCCAAGCAACCAGGGAGCAATTCGAGCCGCTTCGTTTTGGCGTTCTTCGACAACCTGCTGCCCGAAGGGGCTCTGCGCGAGTACGTCGCCCGAAAGCACAAGGTTTCGACCGTCTACGGCCTGCTCGCGGCCGTCGCCGGCGACTCGGCGGGCGGTATGGTGCTTCTACCACCGGGCCAGCAACCTGGCGTCTCCGGGTACGAGCCTACGACCTGGGCCGCGCTGGCCAGGAAGCTGCGCGAGGGTTCGGGAATCCAAGCCGCTGATATCAAGGGCGACCAGGCCCGCATCTCGCTCTCCGGCGCGCAGGACAAGGCGCTCATTTACATCGACGCCAAGGGCAACCCTGCCATTCCCAAGGGCACATCACCGTCCACGCACATCCTCAAACCCGATATCCGCAGGCTCGAGGGTGTGTGGCATTCGGCGGCCAACGAGGCGCTGGTCATGCGCGCGGCGAGCCTGTGCGGGCTCAGCGCGGCCGAGGTGTTCTACGAGCCCATGACGCAGGCTTGCATCGTCAAGCGCTTCGACCGCTACGACGAAGGCAATGGCATTCTGGCGCGCCTCGTGCAGTACGATCTGTGCCAACTCGACGGTATCGAATCGAGCAAGAAATACGAAACCGAGGGCGGCCCGGGGGTACGGCGCTGCGCCGAGCTCATCCGACGATACAGCAGCACGCCCGCGCCCGACCTTGAGCTATTTCTACGCTCGATCTTCTTCAACCTTTGTTTCGGCAACAACGATGGACACGCAAAGAATCTAGCCATAATGGCGCTTCGCAGCCGGGAAGTTCGCCTAGCACCGCTCTACGACCTAACATGCACGCGCATCTACCCGGGGCTGTCACAGTCCTTTGCCTTTCGGATCGGCGGCGAGGACAAACCGGGCAGGATCGGCCGAGAGCACGTCGAGGCGATGGCGCGCGAGCTCAGAATGGGCACTCGCTTTGTTCTCGAGCTCGCCCAGGACGTCGCCAGCCGGGCCCTGGAGGCAGCAAAAGCCGCAAACGAGCAGCTCTTGCCAGCCTTTGAGCACTCCGCCAGCGAACTCGCCAGTCGGATCCTTACTCGCGTGAAGGAACTCGCGCTAGGTTTTCAAAAGCGCCTTTAAAACCTGTGTGCGCTTGGAGGGACGCACTCCCCCAACGGTGAATGCGCGGTGAAGCGCATGTCGAAGTGCGTTTTAGTCAGAAAAATCAAAGTACTTGACAACCCTTGGGGACCCCATTGCAGTTTTTCTACGTACGCACGACAGTGCGGACCAGCGACAAGAAGTCGCTAATTTGAAGGGGGAAAGCTCCATTAGGATGCTTTTAAAAGTGCGCCACCGTGGTCGTTCACAACGGGGAGCTAAGCTAGCGCCAGCTTTTCGTAGGTCTGCGGCGATATTTGCGGGAACTGTAGCAAGATCGTCGCTAAGGCCGAGGTGTCTTTGTTCCCGGCACTTGTGCTGCCAGCACGGCATCCCCTTCATGCGAATGCCATGCCGGATAACCCAATAAGACCTCGAGTCCGAGGGGCGAGCCGGATTTGCGCCGCCCACTCCTTAACGGAACGATTCCTAGTAGTTACCAGCAATGACGAAATGATCGCATTGTCCTGAGTGATCGCAGCAACTTCGAATACGCCTAAAAGCGCGTACGCAACCGTCGCCACACCCATCGTTAGCAAGAACCCGGGGCAAAGATACAACCGCGGGCTTTATCGATTTTTCTCCGCCGTCGAGCTCTTCCAGTCGGGCGCTTCCGATTGCACGAATCTGCGAGCGCCCGCCAGCGTCGCCGCCCCTATACTGGTAACCGAGTGACCGTCGATCTTAGCGACCCCCGAGCCGCTCGGGCCTTCGGCGTAAAACGCGCTCGCATTTCCTAAAAGCGCGCTGTGGTTAACATCCAGCAGCACGGATCCGGTTGTTCCTTCCGTGTGTGAGTACAACGCAACCGTGGTGCCGATCAGCGTTGATCGTTCAACGCCGATCCGGACGGATCGCCCGTCGGGTGCGTGGCCCACGATGCCAAACTCGCTGTTCACGTCCCCAGTAATCGAGGTGTCGCTGATGCGGGTTGAATGTTCCGTATAGACCGCCGTCTGATTGGAGAAGAAAACCGAGCCATCAATATCCAAAGAGCGCGCGGAACTGTCGATGGCCGTGAAATTGTCGCGAAACGTCGTGTGCCGGATGCGCGCTTTCGTATCGGCTGTCACGATGATGCCCTTGTGCCGAAAACCGGAAACCTCGCAGTCTTCGATGCTTACGCTTGCCGCATTTCTCACTTGCACGCCAATCGCCGCTCCGTTGTTGGACCGAATGGTCAATCCCTGCAAATACACATCGGCACCCGGGGCATCGATCAGCACTCCACGGCTACCGCCTTCGTCGGTGCTTTTATCGACGTCGATTGCCGCATTGACATCTGGCGAAGCGAGAATACGCACGCTCCGAGTGATATG
Organism: uncultured Burkholderiaceae bacterium; assembly: GCA_964608115.1. GTDB lineage: Bacteria > Pseudomonadota > Gammaproteobacteria > Burkholderiales > Burkholderiaceae_F > GJ-E10. The sequence continues at coordinate 3,387 of CAZSOI010000230.1, forward strand.
CACGGCGCCAAATTCGCCTGAGTTGATCACGCGTACTTCACCACCCGCTGCGGTGCTCGCGACCGCTTGCTGCAGATGCCGGCACGGGGCTTGGGCGGAACAAGAGGCGTTGTCCTCACCCTTAATGGAAACAAAGGTGCTCTGACTCGCTACGGGGGCAGCGCCGGCCCCTATGGTCACCGTCATCAAGATGAGCGCCGGGGTTACTCGCAAAAGGTTTGGTTGTTTCACGTAAGTCTCCTCTTGAATTTGGTTGACACGGGTAACCCGTGTTGGCGAAGAACGTGTGGCCGGATGCCATCGCGTTTCGCTGCTGCACCCGTTAAGACACGTTTAAATGCCCAAACCCGACACCCGATGGTCAGTAGCACCTTTTGCTTCGGTCCGCCGTGCCGGCACAGACAACGCCCTGAACCTGGCAGCCGGAATAAAGCGTCTGCTGCAATAACGGTGGCAGATCTCATAGTGAGCACGCGGCAAGGGCGTGTGCCACATTGAGAAACAGAAACTTGACTTGCGATATCTCGTAGTTTGGCGCACCGGCATCCGGTGTTCCCCCCGGCCTTCATCGTAGCTTGTGGGTGGGAATCGGGTTTTTTCTTCTTCGTTTGTTACCGTCGTCGCGTCGTTAGGCCGCATCGCGTTCGGTGAGCAAACTTCATTGCGGTCTTACTCGGCGGGCGCAACAGTAGCTCGCCGTCCGCACAGACTCGAAACATACGTGTTTAAGCTAAAATAAATTCGGTGGGTCGGGTCTGATTTGTCTGATTTATTTGTTAGAGATTCCTGCCTTGCGTCGAAAGAACCTTGAATAAATGCGATGTGAGGCGCGGGAACACTTTGACCGCGGACCGGTTTCGTTCTTTTTCACAGGCAGATAATTTTTTGGTGCGCAGGCGCAAGCAAATCCGTACGAAAGCGATTCTCCAAGAAGGTGCTACTCGTGGCTGATCACCTGGTCAAAGTGGGCAATGTCGGCGAACTTGCGCCGGGAAAAATGATGCAGGTCATTGTCGCTGAGCGGCGCATTTTGCTAGCCAATGTCGATGGTCGCTACTACGCAGTGGATGACACATGCACACACGAAGACACATCGCTTTCGACTGGATCGCTGCGCGGTGCACTCGTTAAGTGCCCCCTGCATGGCAGTCGCTTTGATGTTCGCACGGGCCGCGCTACGGAAGAGCCGGCCGAAGTGGACCTCAAGACATATGCGGTACTTCTGGAAGGAGATAGCATCCTGATCGAAGTGCCCGGATCGAAAAATCCGTGAGCGGTGCAATCGAGCAAGTGCATGGTGAAGCCCGGACGCTGATGCGTTCGATCATCAAGCGCATTGCCACCGGTCCGGAGTTAAGCAAAGATATTTCTCGAGAAGAAGCGCGCTTAGGCATGCGGTACGTGCTCGATGGCGCGGTTGATCCCGTGCAGGCGGGCGTATTTCTGATTGCATTGCGCATGAAACGGGAGACCGACGAGGAAAACCAGGGAATACTCGAGGCGCTCATGGACGTAACGCAATCGGTGAGCGCACCCGTGCCCGACGTGGTGGATCTTGCTGACCCCTACGATGGCTACAACCGTACGCTGCCCGCCTCCCCATTTTTACCAGCTATTCTGGCGGCCTGTGGCGTGCCCACAGTTTGCCACGGAGTCGAGAGTATGGGTCCGAAGTATGGAGTGACCCATCGTCAGGTTCTCGCCGCAGCCAGTGTATCGGTCGATCTTTCCCCAGAGCAGGCCGCCGCGCGGCTGGGCGATACGGAGATAGGATGGGCGTACGTCGATCAGAAGGCGTTCTGTCCGAAGCTCTATGACCTGGCAAAGCTGCGCTCCCTAATCGTTAAGCGGCCAGCGCTTACAGCCGCCGAGACGCTTTTAGGTCCTATTCGTGGCCGCGATAGGACACATCTAATGACGGGCTATGTCCACAAGCCCTACCCTCGGATTTATGCAATGCTTGCGCGGTGCGCGGGCTTTGACTCCGCGTTGATCGTCCGCGGCGTAGAAGGTGGAGTGATTCCATCGCTGCGGCAGGTCGGCAAAGCGTTTTACTACCATGACAAGGGCGAGGAACAATCTTTGGATTTTCGTCCCTCCGACCTCGCCATCGACCAACCGGTCGTGGCAGCGCCGATACCTGAAGATGCGCAGCGCGAAGCCGTTGAGGACGATCCGACAGCGCCCAGACCGGAAAATTCGATCGTGGCGCAATTGGCCGCGCAAGCTGGCCTGGAAGCGCTCGGCGGCAGCTCCGGACCCACGCGAGAAAGCTTGGTTTGTGGTGGCGCGCTTTGCCTTTGGCACCTCAAGCGCCATGATTCCTTGCAGAGCGCAGCGGCCGCGGTGCGCCGCGTACTCGATTCCGGCGCAGCGCTGAAGCGGCTCAAATGCGCGAGTGGCAAAAAGCAGTAAGCCTTGTCTGTCAGACACGCCGCCTGTAAGCCCAGCGCCTAGAAAGTGGGCGCCTAGCGGCAAGCGCAGGCAACTAGGCGAGCGGCCCAGCCGGGGTTGAGCGCGCAAGCGCTTTGGGCGCGAGCCTTCTTTTGCCGGCACATCGCAAAACGGCGAAGCTCATCTCGTGCCTTCCGGCAGGCCGCCAATTGGGCGGTCCTTTCAAAGCACGTCGTACGTGGCAGCGCGGTCCTAACCAATCCCGATGAAGCCGCTCGGACGCAAACGCTTTTCGTTTCTTTGTCTTGCTTGAGCTCGTTCACGTCGCAGATTCTTGCGCCGAAATACCAAGAAGTCCGACCTTTGCGTGGTTTTTTGGCGGCTCATCGGCTTGTCCTTCGCGATGAGATGAACGTTTGCTCGACCCCGGGGAGCCGCTGACCGCTTCAATCGTCGGGTGCTCCATTTGAAGCCGTAAAGCACCTCGTGGGTTTACCAGCGTTAGAACCTATCGGGTTACCTACTTGGCTGACTCGAGGCGACGACGGCGCTCATAGGGGTAGGCGCAAACCAAAGGAATAGCTGCGATGAGTACCCCGTTGGATCGACAGGAGCTCGTTGGGCAGGCAAGGGGCTCAATGACTCCGATTGTATTTGCCGGCGTTGTTGGAACCGTCATGGAGTGGTATGACTTTCTCATCTACGGCACTGCTGCGGCGCTGGTCTTTAACAAGCTTTTTTTCCCCAACGTTGACCCTTTGACTGGCACGCTCGCATCGCTCGGTACCTTCGCCGTTGGCTTTTTCGGTCGTCCGCTCGGTGCGGCGATCTTTGGGCATTTTGGCGATCGCATGGGCCGCAAGGTGATGCTGATGATCACCATGGTCGTGACCGCGCTGGGTACGTTTCTGGTCGGCTTACTCCCAACGTACGATCAAATCGGCATCTGGGCCCCGATTTTGCTAGTTGCTCTGCGTTTTTTGCAGGGGGTTGGCCTTGGGGGCGAGTGGGGTGGCGCCTCACTGATGGTACTGGAGCATGCCCCGAAAAATCGGCGCGGCTTCTACGGCAGTCTGGTGCAGGTGGGTTTTCCGCTTGGGATGGTTGCTTCCTACGGAGTCTTTAATTTGGTTTCAACGTTGCCCGATGCAGCTGTCAAATCCTGGGGTTGGCGCGTTCCTTTCTTGCTTAGCATCGTGCTGCTCGGAATCGGCTGGTTTGTACGCATCCGCGTGCCGGAAACCCCGATGTTCGAAGAGATCCGGCGACGGGGCGAGATCGTGCGCAATCCGTTTTTTCAGGCGATTTTGAAAAATCCTCGCAGTTTCTTGATCGCGCTCGGGCTGAAAATCTGCGAGGTTTCCTGGGTCTATATCCTGACCATTTTTGTCGTCATCCACGCTACCGGTAGGCTGCAGTTGCCCAAAAGCCTGCTGCTGAACGCGATCTTTCTAGGGGCACTGCTCGAAGTTATCACCATCCCCTTGTTTGGGCGGCTCTCGGATTTGTTCGGACGCCGCACGTTGTATTTTGTCGGCGTATTTTTTACTTTCTGTTTTGCATTTCCGCTTTTTTGGCTTTTGGATCTACGCGACCCGCAGATCATCATCGCGACCATCATAATTGCCATGAGCCTTGGTCACGGAACGATGTTTGGCCTTGAATCGACGTATTTTCCCGAGTTGTTCGGCACTTCAGTTCGCTACACCGGTGCTTCCTTTGGGTTTCAGGTTTCGGCCGCGCTGGGCGGAGGTTTGTCGCCCATCATTGCAACAGCACTCGTGGGCTACTTTGGTGGCACCGCGGGGGTGTCCGCAATGCTAATGGTGTTGGCGGTCCTCACCTTTATCGCGACGCTTCTGGCAAGGGAAACGAAAGACTCGTCGCTGCTAGATCCGCGCCAAAGTCCACGACAGTTTGCTGACTTCGCGCCGTCCACTTTGGGCCGTCCCGGGTAGCAGCAATCCGGTGGATACGCCCCTAAATCTAGCCCGGCAAGTGCCGCTCGAGTTCTGCGCAAATGAGTTGTGCTCGCTCATGCACAATCCAATGCGTGGCGCCCGGTACGGGCACAAGCCGCAAGTCCGGAACATAGGAATCGAGCCCGTCGAGCAGCGACACGGGTAGCGCCAAATCCTCTTGGCCCCAGATCACCAATGTTGGTCGGTGCGAGGTGATCTTCTCTGGGGCCAGTGTGATGCTCATCACGCTCTGGTCCTGCGCGGTCGGAGGATACATGGGGGAGGCGCGGTAGTAGTTGCATGGCCCGGTGAGCCCGGCGCGCCATAGCGCCCGATACTGTTGGCGCAACGCGTCGGTTAGCCAAGATGTATTGCCACGCGTCAGATCCCCCGAACCCCAGTTACCGAACATGGACCACAAGCGCGCGAAGTCGTTTTCGGATAGCAGCACTTCGGCGTCGGGTCGACGCAAAAAGTTCATGTAGGCACTGGCCGCCTGCTGTCGAGGATTATGCTGCAGGTGTCTGAGAAAAATCCCGGGATGTGGCGAATTGATAATTGCAAGCCGTTTGATCCAGTCCGGATGCTGTGCGGCAATCGCCCAAGCGACCGCGCCACCCCAGTCGTGGGCGATCAGTACATCAATCGGCCTTGTACCCATGCAAGAGAGCAACGCATCGAGATCGGCGACAAGGCACTGGACCCGATACTGTTGTGGGTCTGTCGGTGCGGACGATGGTGCGTAACCTCGCAGGTTGGGTGCGACGCAGCGATAGCGATCGGCAAAATGCTCGAGCAGCTCGTCCCAGATGAAAGCGGCCTCTGGAAAACCGTGCAAGAAAAGCAAAACCGGTGCCCCGGCAGGCCCCGCAATGCGGCAGTACAAGGAAATATCGCTGGGTAGATCAAATCGAGTTGTCCTGATCATTGCCGTTTCCTCGTACGCTCGCCTCACCGTACCCCTGCGAAAGGCCCCAAGTGCACGATGCCCCTACTTTCGTGAGCGCATTTATGCCAAGCACGAAACCGTGCGGATTGGCACATATAGCCCAGACCAGCGGAATTTGGAATGTGGCGCCGCACAGCCGAAATTACGATCTGTTTTTTGTCAAAACCACTGATCAAAGTGTTCGACGTTCCTGCTCTGCAATTGAAAACCTCATTGGTCCGCAGCGGGGAGTAACCATCTGGAGTGTCGTCCACTTTTCGCAATTGCCCAGCGTGGTGCGCCTTGCACTGCCTTCTTATCTTGCGAAAATCTTTTCCGGCACGTCTCCATGTCTTAATCATGGATTCCTTGGTCGGCTTCTCGGTGTACGCGCGGCATTGGTAGCGCGCCGGTATGCCGTGTTCTTGCGACGTCCTTTCAGCGCAGTTGCGTTGTATCAACGAGGCTCCCCACGCAGGGTGTATTTTAAGGACTTGGCGGCGGCGGTTCGCGAACTCGAGCCATGCAGCTTCAGCGCCGGGCTACCAAGGGTGCCTGGCGTGGCTAGCTGGAGCTGGTGACCGAAACAAGGGGCTACTTACGGTGCCCTGAGCTGGGCGGTCACAGCCGCCGCCATGTCCGTTTGACAAGCGCTGGTCGGCGATATTCGCGGCACCGCTGCGGACGGCGCGCCTTTTGACCTGTCACGCTTCTGCAAAATTGTAGGGCGATCGGCCTGCGACGACTTGCCGGGCAGGTGGATCGGATCGCGGGCGGACCCAAATTTGGCAAGAGCCAGGCTGCGGGCAAGGGCGTCGCCCGCCGCTAGGGACGGTTCAGAGTGACGTCCCAGGCCGGTGCATTGTCATGGACGAAACGCCCAGACCAGCTGACCCGATGCGTTTGCTACATAGCTTGGAACGAAACCGGATCGAAAATAATGAAGTGGAGCGCTTTTCCCTTCTAAATCGTTGTATCGCATCGGTACACGTCCGTTACGTTTGCTCTCATAGAGCCTCGGGCTCACGCCCCGGAGTAAACGATGAAGCTCGTACGAGAATCGGGACAGATCGGCTCTGGCCGAGTCAATTATTGGCCGCTGTTGGTGCCCGCGGTGAGCATCGCGCTGTGGTGGCCGATTCTTGCGTTCTTATTTAACGCGGGCGTTGCAACAGCCTTTGCGATCGTGGCGACCTGCTTGTTGGCCATTGTGGTCGCGTTGGCTTTGCTGGCGGATGCATTGGGCATCGAAGATAGATTGATTCGCATCGATGAAGAGCAATTGCTCTCCATTAATAAGGCGGCGCACGGGCAAACAGCTTCCCGCGAGGCCGCATAGCATCGAGCGCATGGCCGCGCAGTAGGTGGTCATGCGGAAATGCGGCGGCGGTCGCCGCCGCATGGCGGCTACTCGACCGCCCCAAAATTCGCTGCACCCCGAAGGCACTTTTCTGGTCGTTCCGGCCCTGCGAGTTCGCGTCAACCTTGCAGCGTGAGGGACTGCTCCCGAGCGATTTGCTTGCGCAGCTCGCCAAAGCGCGCCTGAACGTCGTTGCCGAACAAGGGATCGGACACCGGTGGTACGGTCGCCATCACCTCTGCCCAGTCCTCTTTCGTAAGCAGTTCGGAGGCCGGGGGGATGATTTCGCGCTCTTCGGTTGAAAGGTGGTTGCGGTAGTAGACAAGATATGTGGCCGCCGCCGCCTCCAGGCCCTCGCGTGGCGCCATAACATCGCTAGTAGCCTGGTTGAGCCGGTCGGCGAGATCCTCGCCAGCCGTCGCGATCACACGATGCTCTTGCAGCAACCGGCTTATCACCGAATCCAATTCGGGTTTGCGCGCAAGCACCCGAGCAAACGCCGCATCCTCCCGGGGGTGATGAACGCAGTCGCCAAAGCTGCGTAGATAAAACACGATGTCGCTCATCAAATCGTAGTTCGGATGCTCACCCCGGTGAAATGCGGCAACCTGTTGTTCGAGTAAATTCAAAAGCTGACTGAACTTGACGTGGTCCTCGTGCCACTCGGCAATTGGCGCAGTCATGTGGTGCTCCTTTACCAGTAGGGATCCGATGCAAGATGTCCGCGTGGCATTGCCTCCTGGGAGGTTTTCCATGCGCAGGCGCAATTGCGCATGGATGTAAGCTTCCGCCCGCTTTGATCGAAAGAATATCCCTAGGACTAGGCCCGCGCTTTCACGCAGGTCAAGATTCCTCGCGCGCAGCGTCCTGGACGAGGATGCCCGAGCGGCCTAAGGTTTCGGTTCGTCGCAAGCCGCTGCCGGCTGCGATCCGCGCAGCAGTTAGTCGATATCTTGGCGCAGTTTGGTCTGCTCGCGTACTTGGGGTCGGTTCGATCAACGACTCCCGGAACACAGGTACTGGGCCGGGCCGCGCGAGCGCCTGGCTCATGCCCCGGGGCGCTGAAGAAGAGGTTGGTTTGTTTTCGTGATTTTTGGATTTGGTGCCTTGCATGCGGCGCAAGCCGTGGGTTCGGCGCTGAGGTTGCTTGTCGTTGCTAGGCAACTGCGCCGTGGCGAGCACCTTGGCAAACAATGCACGATGCGTAAGCTCGCCAGTTTGGGCGCCGACTGTGGACGTTGCCGTGCAGATCGCCTTGGCTGTATCGTTGCGGACAATTTCGCCTTGGTTCCAGAGCTTTTGTTCATGATCTTCGGATGAATGACAACGCGGCCCTGATCAATGCCTGCAAGCACCTGTATTTGCGCTTGCTCGAAGAGCCCGAGGCCAATGCTCTTCGGCTCATTATCGAGGAGGTGAGCGGAAGCGATCTTCTGGACGCCGACACTACGGACCCGGCTTCCTCGGAAGCCTTGCGCGCGTCGGCACGCGGCACCGAACGCGCAGAGGTCGGTCGAGTTTTCGAGATCAATTGGCGCAGCTACATTGCGTACTCCGTTCGCAACGAAAGCTACGCGCGTGAGGAATCCAAGGGCAACGGAAAGGGCCGTGTATTTATTAAGCACACACGCTCGAGTTACCTCGACTATCTGTCGGTCTGCACACTTGCTTCAGACCTGTTTCCGGCCATATTTCCGCGGCCGATCGGACACTGGGCGATTTACTGCCTGAACCACGCGATCGATGTCGCGTCGATCTACGAGCCGGAAATCGCGGTGCGAAACAACGCCTAGCGGTCGGGCCATGAATCGGTTCGTCAAAGAGGGTGTGAAAGAGGGCCGCTTACCAGCCAACGCCCGATCCGCAACTTGGACACGGACGGCATGCGCCGCGAAGCCGCATTCGATCTAGGGTCGATCCATGCCCGGCTTTTTTGACGAACATCGACGCCGGCTGCACACGCTGATCGCCGAGCTCGAGGCATTGGAACACAGGGCGGGTGTGACCGGGTCATTTGCTGCGTCCGCAGAGTTTGTGGACGCGAAAGATGTGCGCGGGCGATATTTTGGCGTTTCAGATCAAGAGCTGTGCAAGGCGCTGATTACAAAGTATCGGGAGCTCATGGAGGAGCACCGCCAACGCTACCCCGCGTCGATTGCCGACACTAAAGCGCGCATTGCAGAGGCACGCAAAAAGGCAAGAAAGGCACCTTGGGGTATCCCGGCGGCAGTAGCTGCTTTGGCAGTGTCGCTTGCCTTTTATCTTTGGAGGCTGCCGGGTGCCCTGGTGGTTGTGACCATCGCGCTTTTTCTGGGGAAGTGGTACGTCTCAAGAAGGCGGCTGCACTTTGCCGAGGAGTTGCGCCTTGCCCAAGATGAATTGCATACAGAAGAGCAAGGCTGGCGCGAACAGCTCCAGGATCCGACCAACAAGCCCGCGTTTTCAAAAACGGAAGAGCAAACGGGACGGGAAGATTCCTAGCGGGCGAGCCAATTTTTTCACCGTGACCAACTTCTGCAGCGATCGACTTATCTGGCTGCTTACTCTTCCAAGTACGGCCTGATGAGTCGCTCCCACTCCTGTTTGGAGCTGCACTTCTTATCTTGCACCCAGCAGGCAACGGGCACTTCATCGTTCCATTGATCAAATTTGCCCAGGTTGCGCTTTTCATCCGCATCCCCAAGTCTTTGGGTTTCCCGGGGCAATATTCGCTTTAGCGCCGGGCTGCGCGAGACACCGGACACGGTCTCCAAAAAGACGCACTTCCCGAGCTTAGAGTTGTAATGGCTGTCGAACCTGACGCGCGAGCCACCATCGTCCGTTACGCCCTTAGGCCACGACTCCCGCGATAATTTGGCAACCAACTCCCGGCATTGTTGGGTCGATTCGCGATCGTTTGCGGCATGTGCCGAACAGGCAAGCAATGCGATAGCAAGCGTCAAAGACGCGCGTGGCAAAAGGCTGGCCGGCATGGGCGACTCCGAAGTTTGCAATGTCATCGACCGATGATGCTTGTTGGGGGAAGATGCGTCAACTCGACTACGTGCGCCATGCCGCCCACGGCGCAAGAGCAATTGCGTTCGCGATGTGCGCCCTTAGGGCAAAGAAGTCGCCTGTACTACTGCCAGCCCGTCACCTTCGTCCCCCTGTTGCAGTTGCCCGCGATGGGTTCGGCGGGCGTGGCGTTTGTTCGCGCGGTTCTTACAACCCTGTCCTGGGGTCAGATGCGCTTTGTTATCGTGGGGGCGTGTTGCGCAAAATCGGCCGTTGCTGCGTCGGTGCGGTCGCCTTGGTTGGTGGCACCGTGTTGCGCATTGGGGTTGCGTGTTCTCCACAGACCGTACATCGCAGCGGCGATTCCCAGTGAATTGCCCGTGATCTGTTCGGGAGAGTGAAAGAGCCAGGCGTTGTAGCTCCAAAGCAGGGCGCTTACGAGCATGACAGAACGCAGCTGCGGGCCGCGAAGGTAGAACACGCCAAAGCTCACTGCAACCGAAGCCGAGCCGGTAAGCAGTGTTGGCCAGCCCTGCCAGGTGATGGCCGATGCGATAAGAGCGCTAAGGACGAACGCTGCACAGGCCCAATGGCGCGTATGGACTGCGCGCTGTTGGACCAGATCGGCCGCCGTGGTGCGGGTCGCGGACAGGACACTCATGGCGGCGGCGGAAGTTGCGCCTAAGAGCAGGTTGTTGCACGTCCATAGCAAAGACGCGGCAGTGCTAGTACGGCGCAAGACCTGATCGTTGCGGTGGACGAGCCCGTTCAGACTAAGGCCCAGAGCGGCGATGCCTGTGGCGTGGGCAAGAAGCGAGGGCGTTACTGCTACAGCGGCGCTCAAGATGCTAGTGGGAAGAAACAATACGACACGATATGTTACCGGCCGACCTGGCCAGTGAAACTACCGTACCGTCCGGAAAGACCCGGCAATTTTATCGTTCGACAGCTCTGGCCGGTGCCGATCGACTGTCTCGGCATCGGACTTTCGGTCTACCCCACAACCTCGTCAGTTGTCTCGAGCTTTTCCGTGTCGTCGTAGCGTGCGCGAATCGCCAGCACGTCCGGCCAGGCCGAGAAGAAGGCCTCGACGCAGGTCGGATCGAAGTGTCCGCCTGTGCCTTTTTTTAGGAAATTTGCGGCCTCCTCCAGCGTCCAGGGCTTTTTATAGGGCCGCGCCGAAGTTAGCGCGTCAAAGACGTCAGCGACCGCGACGATGCGCCCCCAGAGCGGAATCGCCTCGCCTCGTAAGCCATTGGGGTAGCCACTGCCGTCGAATTTTTCATGATGGGTGAGCGCCACGGTTGCGGCGCACTGCAAAAGCGGGGACGCCGAATCGCGCAAAATCTCATAGCCGATGACCGCGTGTTGCTTCATGACTTCATACTCGGCGGCGGTCAGTCGCCCGGGTTTGAGCAGAATCTGATCAGAGATTCCAACCTTACCTACATCATGCATCGGCGCAGCCTGCAGCAATAAGTCCTGCTCGGCCTCCGGCAATCCGAGCTTTGCCGCAATGAGGCGGGCATAGTTGGACATGCGAAGAAGATGAGCACCGGTCTCCGGATCTCGATATTCCGCTGCGCGCGAGAGCCGAAGAATGGCCTCTTTCTCCCGTGCGGCAATCTCGAGTGTGGCCTTTTTCACTTCTTCGGCCAACCATGCCGCGCGGTCGGAGAGCTGGCGTTGGCTCTGGCGCAATGCCAGCAAATTGCGCACGCGCGCACGCAGCTCGACGTTATCGACAGGCTTATTCAAGAAATCCTGCGCACCGATTTCAAGCGCCCGGTGGCGCACCTCACTTTCGGTGTCGGCGGTCACCATCACGATCGGAATTTCCGCGCGACCGGCAATTGCACGCACGCGGCGGATAACCTCCAGGCCATCGACCTGCGGCATCATGTAGTCGAGCAAAATCAGATCCGGTTCGTGTTCCGTGCACCAGTGGATCGCCTGCAGGGGATCTTGGAAACAATCCACGGTCACGCCGTCGAGCTTTTGCAAAAGATGCCGAAACAAGGTCAGGTTCGTTGTGTTGTCGTCGACGACAATGACGTGTGGCATAGCACTACCCCTTAATGTAGTCTTCGACGAAGGCGTCCAGCAGTGCGATTTCGGCTTCTAGGGATTGGGCGCCGCTGCTGACGGATGTCCAATCGTCCCGCTGTGCGGCGTTCTCAACTTGTGCTGCGAGCGTCGCTAAGCGTGTGGCCCCCATGTTGGAAGCCATGCCCTTCATCTCGTGCGCGAGGCTTTTCACATTGGTACCGCGAGACCCTACCTCCTGTTGCATACGCTCGCGCAGCCGCAGCAACGATTCGCGGAAGGCAGCCAACAAATCGACGATCGCAGGGCGATCGTCACCGAACATTTCGGTAAGACGTGTCATGTCCATGTCAGAAGCTGGCCGCTGCGCGGCAATAGTGGAGGGGGCAGAGGGCGCGACTTCGGCCTCGGGTGATCGGGTCCAGATCGTCAGCGCTTCGCGCAGGCGCTCAACGTCGATAGGCTTTGAGATGTAATCGTCCATCCCGGACGCAACGCACTGTTCCCGATCGCCTTGTAGTGCGTTGGCAGTCATGGCGATGATCGGAACGTGTCGTCCCGTTTCGATTTCCTGGACGCGAATGGCAACGGTAGCCTCAAATCCGTCCATCTCCGGCATCTGGCAGTCCATCAGCACGAGCGCATAGTCGCCCGCCGCCACCATGTGGACCGCTGCGGCCCCGTTTTCCGCAACGTCTACCTCATAGCCAAGCCGTTTGAGCATCAAAACGGCCACGCGCTGGTTGACCGGATTGTCTTCGGCCAACAGGATGCGCCGGGCACGGGTAGCGCCCGGCGGCAAATCCGGCGCGGGAGCCGGGGGTGGTGGCTGCACGGCCGCTTTGGCTGCCGAGGACCATGCGGCCTGCATTGCTGCCAGCAAAGTCGATTGTTTTATCGGTTTTTGGATTACGGCGATGCCCCGATCGCTCAGGCGCCCCTTTAGATCCTTATTGACCTCGCGCAAACAGCAAACGACCGGAATTCCCTGCGCGAGCACCGCGGATACCGCCTGCTCAACTCCTGCCTCGCCAAGCGGCTCAATGAGCAGCAAGACATCCGGCCGTGGTCCCGACCCAAGCGCCTGCAGACGCTCTTGCAGGCCCGAGAGGTTCTCCACCGATTGGTAGCGCATTTTCCAATCTTCGAGGTAGCGGTGCCAGGTCGCCCGGTTCTGCGCGGTATCGCCGACGACAAAAGCAAGGCGCCCCTGTGCGGGGTTCGACACGCCCACGGCGTGCTGCTCGCCAAGAAGCAGCGGTATCGACGCCCAGAAAGTCGAACCGTGCCCCGGTGTGCTCTCGACCCCGATCTTGCCCCCCATCGCCTCCACGAGACGCTTGCAGATCGCAAGCCCCAGGCCAGTACCTCCGTACTTTCGAGTGGTGGAGCTGTCGGCCTGGGAAAAAGGCTCGAACAGGCGACTCATTGCCTGCTCCGAGATTCCGATTCCGTCGTCACGCACGCTAAGTCGGACGGTTGGACACGCGCCGTCGCCTTGCGCTGCATGGGCGCTGATTACGACCTGTCCTTCGTCAGAAAACTTGACGGCATTAGCAAGGAAGTTCAAGAGAACCTGACGTATACGCAAGGGGTCGCCGACAAAGTGGTCGGGCAGACTCGACTCCACAAAGCTCGCTAGCGTGAGTTTTTTTTCGCTTGCCTTTGTGGCCAGAACATCGACGCTGCTTTCGACAAGTTGTCGCAACGAAAAGTCGGTCTTCTCCAGCTCCAGACGACCGGCCTCGATCTTGGAAAAATCCAAAATGTCGTTGATCGTCGATACGAGCGTATCGGCCGAAGTCTTGATGATGCGGACAAACTCCACCTGCTCCGCATCCAGGGAGGTGTCGAGCAGCAGATCCGTCATGCCGATTACGCCGTTTAGCGGCGTGCGCATCTCATGACTCATCGTGGACAAAAAATCCGTCTTCAGCCGATCTGCCTGCTCGGCCGCCTCTTTGGCCTTGACCAGACGTTGCTGCAAGAGCATTTCGTTGCGCACGTCGGCAAACATCACCACTGAACCCGAATGTTTACCTTCCAACACGAGCGGTGCGCCGCGCACTTTCACCGGCAGTCGGGTTCCATCTTTGCAGAAGAACACCTCGTCATTGGAGCGATAGACCCGCTTGTCTTGCATTGCCAGGTAAATGGGGCACTCCGCGGCAGGCAGCAAACTGCCATCGGGGCGATGATGATGGATGATGTTGTGGATGCCTTTGCCCTGGAGTTCCTCCGACTTCCAGCCGAGCAGCTGCTCGGCCTGCGCGTTCATGTAGGTGAGCTTGCCGCCGGCATCTAGCGTGTACACGCCTTCGCCGAGATGATCGAGGATCGTGCGCAGCCAGGTCTCTTGTTGCTTGGCCGCCTCTTCCAAGCGCTTTTGTGCAGTGATATCGAGCCCAATGGCGATCAGATACTGCGGCGAGTCCTGGTCATCGAGCAGCACGGAGGTCGTCCAGTCGAACAGACGCTGTTCGCCCGATCGGCTCTGCCAGTGCGCCTCGAAGCGCTGCGGAGCACCGTTGCCCTCAAATCGCAAAAAGATCTCGCGACTTCGCGCGCGTTCTTCCGGGATCAGAAATTTTTCCCAGAAGTATGGCTGCGTCTTAACCTCGTCGCTACTGTATCCACTGAAGGCTTCGGCCGCGCTATTAAAGCGAACGATTCGACCTGTACGGTCGACAACAAAGATAATGGCGCCTGCCGAAGTGAAGACGGCATTGCTGAAGTTGCGCTCCTGACGCAGGTCGCGGGTGCGCACTTCGATGGCTTCTTTTATGACCGATTGCCGCACCAGCATCTGCCGAAGATACGCGGACCACAGGATCGAGGTCAGTAGACCAAGAACGAGTATCGCGGTGCTCCCGTAATGGTTTGCTTCGAAGATCCCCGGCTTTGGTGTGGCGATGACAGTCCAAAAGCGGCCGGCAACGGGAAGAGTCTTTGTCACCCTTTCGTTCCGCGGCAGTGCGTCCGCACTATCGATGTCCACTGCATTGGGATACAGGATGCGTTTGCCCGGTTCGGCATCGGCATCGATCAATGTCAGCTGCACTTTGGAGCTCACGTCCTCGGTGCCGGAATCCACCATGTCGCCGATGCGAAATACGCCCAGAACATATCCAATCAGGCCGGCCTGGCGCTTGGCATACCCGTCGGGGACAATGCCGCCGCGATACACCGGCCGAAAGGCAAGAAAGCCATATTGGTCGGAATTTTCCTGCACCAGGGTTACGCGGCTAGTAGCGCAAAGCTCCCCGGTAATCTTTGATTTTTCTAGTGCGACGCGGCGGGTGGCATTGGAGGACAAATCAAATCCGAGCGCTTTCTCATTTCCCTGCAGCGGCTCAACGAAGTAAACGGGGTAGTACTCCGCACGCGTCTGCGCGGGAAGCATCGAGCCTTGTTCTTCGCGCTGCGTGAATTCGAAACCCGAAAAACCGTCACGACGCGCCGCCTGCTCATAGCGAGCACGTTGCTCCCAGGCCACGCGCGGAATCCACTCAAGTGCCCGAATGGGCGAGCCCGCCTTCAGAATCGACTGGGCCAAGCGATGGAAGGTCTGTCGATCCACGTTGGTTGACGCATCAAAATAGGCGCCAAGCGCCCTCAGTTCACTGGTTGCCAGCGCGATATTGGCCTGCAGCAGATCAATTCTTTGCACTGCGGAGGCCCGAAAATCTGCCTGGGCGCGATGCACCTCGTATTGCCGGACAAAGCTGAACGTTGCCGCGGTAATCGCTAGGGCCAGCACGAATGCCCAGACCCAAAACGGCAAGCCGCGCTTAGTCATGGCAGATCGCGGCACTCGGTACAAAGCAGGGGAAACCCAGCGGCTTTGCACACGCAAGACTTTGGCGCGCAGCCGGGGCCGCCGGCCTTTGAGAAGCGGTCTTGGTATGACGCACAAGCTGCGTGGAGCTTGCGCGAACTCGCGACAGATCGCCTCGGGAAGTGGTACAGATGGACTTGCATATCTGTCAGGGAACGCATCGAGAGGGTTCGTCCGTCGTGCGGTGCCTCAGAGCGCGATCGACCATCGCGGCATCGAGCATGCGACCACCGGATGCATGCGCGTGCCGACCGCGCCGGCGAAGAATCGACGCGATGCGTGGCAAACGAGGATCTTTGGGATGCTTGGATCGGGACGCCGTTTGAGGCGCCCGGTCGCGGCGGCCAGACGCGTTGCTGTGCGGGCAGTGCGCGGGTGTCTCATGAGGAGTCTCCGACGACGGTGGCAATTTTTTTGCCTCAGCGGCCCAAGCATCGACCACTGTTCGTGCCGCACTGCGATTGCTGGTTAATCGATGGCGGAAGATGCGCGTGGGTAGCACGAGCAGCAGCTTGCTCACTGGGAAATTGTCTTGGAAACGCCCTGCCGCGCTTTGGGGAAAATGCCTTTGATTTGCCGGTCTTTTTTCGTGCAGCAGCGCCGGCAGCGCACGGCCTCAGGCTACTTACGGCGCGCCCGCCGCCCCGGGACGGGGATTTCACAAGGTGGGAGCCTGCGGCGGAAAATCTTCTGACATACGCGTCGGGTTCACTTTTCGCCATGGCCGTTTCGCTTGGCGAAATCGCTTGATCGACCGCTTTGAAGCGCCTGCCAGCATGGTTGAGGCCGGCTACTTTCAGCGTAGGCGAGCTGACGCTTTGCCCTGCGCGTCGATCATTTTGCGCTACGTCGATGCCAGGCTTTAGCGTGAGCTGTCGTGGGCGTGCAAGAGAATCTGCGGCGGAAATTAAAAAAACTCAACGATGAATATCGCTCGGTATACCGTTGCGCGCACGCATCGCAACCTCAGCGCCGGTATTCCTCGAAGGATAGATACGACTAAGATCGATGCGTGGCGAAGAGCGCCGCTGTCGCGTTTTTCTTGCGACGTGGCCCGTCGAATAAGTGGGCAAAGGTTTCTTCGACCGCAATCCTAATCGGGGAGGCAAGGATGCGCGAACCAAGGGCGGGGGAGACGGCTGCGCGTGCGGCAATGCCGCGGCTGCGTCTGTGGCAAGCACGTCGGCAATACGCCTTGCTGGCTCTGAGCAGCTCGATCGCGATGGGCGGTCTCGTGGGGGCTGCACCGTTGGCTCTTGCCGATGAAGTCGTGGCGGTCACGGACTTGGGTGAAATCGTTGTCACCGCCAGGCGCCGGGATGAAAAAATCATTGACGCTCCGGTAGCAGTAACGGTGGAGACCGGCGAGCAACTCAAGGACAAAGACGCCGTTCTGTTTGACGACGTCGCGCGGGAGGTGCCGAATCTGCGCATGATGCCCTCGCCGCAATCGGTTTCGGCGATGGACGTAACGATGCGGGGACAGACCGCGATCCGATCCGCGATTGCGTACGACCCGGCGGTTGGCATCTACGTTGACGGCGTCTACGTGGCCAACGGGCAGGCGGCGATGAATACCTTGCTGGACATCGACACCGTCGAGATTGTGCGTGGGGCGCAAGGTACGCTGTTCGGCCGAAATAACACCGGCGGTTCGATCTCGTTTAACACCAATCGGCCGCAGCTTGGGGTTTACAGCGCCGAAGTTGGTGCCGATCGGGGAATCGACCGCATGTTCATGGGCCGAGGCATCGTGAATGTTCCGATTGGCGACACCGTGGCATTTCGTTTTGCAATTCAGAATAACGACCGCGATGGCTATGGGTCGAGTATTGGTAGCGGCCAGGGCGGTTTTGACAACGAGCACCGCTACCAGGCGCGTCTGGGCGCGCTGTGGCGCCCAAGCGGCGGATTTGACGCGTATTGGACCTACGAGCACTTTAGCGCGCAGGAGGTCGGTGCACTGCTGCATCCCTTGCCCGGAACCTTGGTCGACGAGCTCGGGCAGCAGGCCCCCGTTTTTGGCCTGCCACCGGTGGTAATTCCGAACAATTTTTATCAAACCGATGCAGGTTTGTGGTCCCACGACAACACGAGTTTGGATGCCACGCAACTCACGCTAACCCAGGCGCTCGGCGACTTAACGCGTGCCAAGCTGATCTTGGCCTATCGGCATCTTCACAATGACACGGCCATTGACGTGGACGCGACGACGCTACCGTTTGCCGATACGCTGCTGCAAAACGGCTCAAGCCAAAAAACTGTCGAGTTGCAGGTGGGTGGTGCCGCGCTCGAGAAAAAGCTTGACTGGGTTGCCGGCTTATACTGGTTTCGCGATGACGGCAGCGCGCCCTCAGAAATACCGGCACAGTCGCTCGCTTATCAAAATTTCTTCAATACAGTGGTTGGCGCGGGTTCGGCTATTACGGCCCCGGTCTATGAAGTCAATTCGCTGCAAAATCTCTCCAGCGCTGGTTTTTTGCATGGGGAATACCATCTGAGCGATCGCTGGTCCGCTGCGGCGGGCGTGCGCCGCACGGATGACGTGCGCAAACTCAGCGAGAACGACTTCACTGTCCCGCCGGTAATTGGACTGGTTTGCACGATTACGGAGACCCCTGGTCCGTGCCCGCCCCTGGACGACCATGTCAGCTTCTCCTACTGGTCTTGGGAGCTTTCTACGCGCTACCGTCTTACCGAGGAGCTCAATACGTACTTTCGCACGGGCCGCGGACAGCGCTCGGGCGGCTGGAATATACCGGTGAACAGTTTGCAGGAGCAGCCTTTCCGTCCGGAAGAAATCACCGACTACGAGCTGGGTGCAAAGGCTGATCTGCTAAACGGCGCATTGCTGATCAACGCCGACATCTTTATGGGCAACTACGACAATATGCAGCGCTTATTGCCGCAGCTGGTTGGCGTTCCGCCTTCGCCGACAACGTACGTCATCAATGCCGGAAAAGCGCGCGTCAGCGGTGCGGAAATCGAATCGGACCTGCGGGTCGCGCGGGCCTGGTCGCTGCGGGCGGCTTTTGGTTTTACCGACGCCCGCTACCGTCAATTTCTCTATTCCCCGGGCGCTGGAATGCCAACCGTCGACGAGTCGCACAACCAGTTTTACCTGACGCCCCGGTTTAACTTCGGGCTTGGCGTAGGCTATGAGCAACCCGCCTGGGGTGGCATCGTGCGCGTTCACGCCGATTACGATTGGCAAGACTCCGAACAGTTCAGCGTCTTTAATGACTTTAACAACCAGGGCGCCTACGGAACCTTGAATGCCCGCGCGGCCTATATTTTCGATAACCAGGGACGCTGGGAAATTGCCGCTTTCGCCACCAACCTCGGTGGCCGCGAATATGCAATCACTGGTGGCAGCGTCGATATCGCGGGTTCGCCAATGCCGGCAACGTCCTGGCAGATTCCTGGTGCGCCGCGCCTTTACGGTCTTGAATTTATTTATCGCTTTGGCCCAAGACGCTGATGCGGCGTTTCCGTGTGCGCGTTTTGCACTCGGCAAATTGCGGCACTGATCCTGGCGGCTGCGCCCTTGCTGGGTGTGCGCGCACAAGAGGCAACCGCACCGGTGCCAAGCGCGCCAACATCCAATGCTTCGCCTTCGCAGGAGACGTCCGGCGCCGAATCAAGCCGCTTTGACTTGAGCAAACTTTCCTTTCTCCCCGTCCCCGAGATTGATACTGCGCCCTTTAGCGGTGTGACATTGGGTTTGATTCCGGTTTGGCTGACCAACAATGCCAACGGCGAGATCGAAAAGATTCTCGCGCCCGACATCATTCACAGCCAATACTTTGGTTGGGGCGCACGCTGGCGCATTTTTCGCAATCCCTCTGACGACGAGAAGTGGTCGGTCGTCGCCGGCGCAAAGCAATACGTCGAGCGAGAATTTGACGCGCGATTCGACGCCGGTCTGCGGCGTGACCAGGCGTGGTCCTGGAGCGCGCACGCCGTGTTCGATCGCAGTGGCACTGGCCGATTCTTTGGTCTGGGTAACAATTCGCTACCCGCGAACCAGACCACGTTTGTCGACAGCCAGGTGCGCCTCGAGGCGACGGCGGCACGCAATTTCTCTCACGAGGCGCAACTTGCCTATATGGCGCGCGCCGATTCGGTTGATATCGAACAAGGCATCCTGGACTCCCTGCCGTCCATAACGGCGCGCTACCCCACTTTGATGGGAGTTGGGCAAGTGAGCGAACTGCAGCAGCGTGTTGTCTTTAGTTATGACACTCGCGATTCCGTGGTTGTGCCGCGCCTGGGCCAGCGATTGGTTGCCTTCGCGGGCATCTCTACGCGCGCCCTTGGCAGCAATGACGCATATACCTTCCTCGGGGTCGACGCTACATTTTTTCAGCCGGCAGGGCCGGACCTCACAGTGGTTGCGCACGCCGCCTTGCGCTACATGCCAACTTTCACGGATGCGCCGTTTTGGGCGCTCAGCAGCTTGGGCGGCGATCGCAGCATCATCGGTGAGGCGCAGCCCCTGCGCGCTTTTGGCGCGGGGCGCTTTATCGATCGCAACAGCTTTGCCGGCAGTGTCGAGGCGCGCACTTGGGTGCAGCGTTTTCACCTCTTTGGTACGGACCTAAAGCTCGAAATTGCCCCCTTCATCGATACCGGCAAAGTATTTGCCTCGATGTCCACTGCGCCCGTTACGCAGCTGCACTTAGGCGCCGGCATGGGTTTTCGCCTTGTCGCTAGCCCCTTTGTCGTGGGCTATCTTGACATTGGCTACGGCACAGAAAAACTGGCCGTCTTCAGCGGCATCGACTACCCGTTTTAGCGGGTAGTCGCCTAGCGCTGATGCCAAGTCATCGGCTCTTCAGACGGCCGTGAGCGCCTGGTCGAGGTCTGCGAGCAGGTCTTCGATGTGTTCAATTCCGATGGAAAGACGAACCGCGTCTTCTGAAACGCCGGCTGCAACCAGCTCCTCTGGCGAGAGCTGCCGGTGCGTCGTCGAAGCCGGGTGCGTGGCAAGTGAGCGCACGTCTCCGATGTTGACCAGACGCGTAAACAGCTGCAGCGCATCGAGAAAACGCGCCCCACGCTCGCGGCCCTGGCCGGCGGCACCCTTGAGTCCGAAAGTGAGCAAACCCGAGGCCTTGCCCGAGAGGTATTTCTTAACCAACTTGTGGTCGGGGTGCTCCTCGAGTCCCGCGTAGTTGACCCAACTGACCTTCGGATGGCGCCTTAAGTGTTGCGCAACCTTGATCGCATTGTCGCTGATGCGATCAAGGCGCAATGCCAGGGTTTCGATGCCCTGCAGTATCAAAAACGAGTTAAAAGGCGAAATTGCGGCGCCCGTATTGCGTAGCGGTACTACACGCGCACGGGCGATATAGGCGGCCGGTCCGAGCGCCTCGGTGTACACCACACCGTGGTAGCTAACGTCGGGTTCGTTTAAGCGCCGAAAGCGCGTCTTGTGTTGCGCCCAGGGGAATTTGCCCGAATCGACAATGGCCCCGCCCAGACTCGTGCCATGACCCCCGAGGTATTTGGTAAGCGAGTGCACCACGATGTCGGCACCGTGCTGAAATGGCCGGCATAAAAACGGCGTAGGCACGGTGTTATCCACGATCAACGGGACACCGTGGCTGTGGGCGATCTGTGCGATGCGCTCAAAGTCGGTCACGTTTCCTTGCGGGTTACCCAGGGACTCGACAAAAACCGCCTTGGTTCGCGCGTCGATCAGCGGCTCGAACGCCTCCGGTTTGCGATAGTCGGCAAAGCGCACGGAGATGCCAAATTGCGGCAGCGTGTGGGCAAACAGGTTGTAGGTGCCGCCATACAAGGCGCTGGACGCGACAATGTTATCGCCCGCCTCGGTAATTGTCTGGATCGCGTAGGTCACCGCAGCCTGACCCGACGCAAGCGCAAGTGCGGCGATGCCGCCCTCGAGCGACGCAAGGCGCTGCTCGAGCACATCCTGGGTCGGATTCATGATGGGCGTGTAGATGTTGCCCGGCACTTTCAGGTCGAACAAGTCCGCGCCGTGCTGCGTATTGTCGAAGGCGTACGCAACAGTCTGATAAATCGGCACCGCCACGGATTTGGTCGTGGGATCGGGCGTATAGCCACCGTGCACCGAGAGCGTTTCAAAGTGCCAGTTTTCACGGCCTCCAGCTTGCGCCATGGTCTGCTCCCAAATGATGAGAAAACGCGAAGCCTACGGGATCTGCGTGCCCTGAGCAAACAATGCAATCCGAATGAGCTCATAGCTAAGGGGCATGAGCCATCATCACTTGCAAGTGTGCCGCGGCGCGGATCAGGGCCGCACGTCGCGCGTGGCGTTGTTGCCGAAATAACGCAGCAGCTCTGAATTTGGCGAGAGCACCAGCGTGGGGTTGGAATCGGCCAGCGCCTGCCGATAGGTCTGCATCGCACGGTAAAACTCGAAGAATTTCGGATCCCGTCCGAAAGCCTGCGCATAGATGCGGTTGGCCTCGGCATCGCCTTGTCCTCGCGTAGTTAAGGCCTGGCGTTGTGCCTGCGACAAGATAACGGTGCGCTCCCGGTCGGCGCGCGACTGGATTTGCTGCGCCCACTCATAGCCCTGGGCGCGCAGCTCTTTTGCTTGGCGCTGGCGCTCGGACCTCATGCGGTCATAGATTGCTTGGCTGGTTTCGGCAGGCAGGTCGGCACGCCGTATCCGCACGTCGGCAACCGTGATACCCAGAGGCTTGGCCCTATCGATCGTCTCTTGAAGCACCACATCCGTAATGCTGCGCCGCTCCTCGCCCAGCAATGCCGTTAACTTCACCTGTCCCAAGGCGCGTCGCACGGCGGCACTGGCAATCTGGGATAGCTGCGATCGGCCCTGCTCGACCGTACGAACCGATTGGTAATACAGCAGCGGGTCCGTAATCTGGTAGCGCGCGTAGACCTGGACCTCGAGACGCTTTTGGTCGCCCAGGATGATCTGCTCGGCCGGTGGCTCCAGGGGGAGCAGTCGCGTGTCATAGAACACGACCGTGTCAGTAAACGGAAGCTTCACATGCAGCCCAGGCACGTGCACGACGTCCACGGGTCGGCCTAAGCGCACTACCAGGGCTTGCTCGGTCTGTTCCACGGTGAAAAGCGAAAGCAAGCCCAGCAAGAGCAGCGCCAGGACGGCCACCACTGCAATTCGACGCGCATTCATCGCGGTGCTCCCTGCGCTGCAGCCGCAGGCGGTGGCCCTTTTTCCTTGCCTTCGCTCAGGGGCATATAGGGTACGACGCCCGACAGTCCCTTGCCGGAGGAGTCGACGATGACTTTGCCCGACTTCTTAAGCAGCTGATCCATGCTGTCCAAGTACATACGCCAGGAGATCACGTCTTTGGCCTGGCGGTAGGTCTCGTACACCGAGAGAAAACTTTGAATCTCACCGCGCGCGATATTGACGACCTGTTCCTTGTAAGCGCTGGCCTCTTCGTTCATGCGATCGGCCTCCCCGCGCGCGCGGGGCAGTATGTCGTTTGCATAGGCTTCGGCCTCGTTGCGCGCACGCTCCTGATCGGCACGGGCACGCTGCACGTCGTTAAATGCATCGATCACCGCAGCCGGCGGATCGACGCGCTGCAATTGCACCTGGGTGATCAGAATTCCGGCCTGGTAGCGATCGAGAATGCGCTGCAACATGTCCTTTGCCTGGTCGGCGATTTCCTGGCGTTTGTCGGAAAGCGCCGCCTGAATGGGGTGCTGGCCAATGATTGCGTGCATGGAGCTTTCGGCCGCCATTCGCAAAGTCGCCGCGGGCTCCAAAACGTGAAACAGATAGGAACCCGCGTCTTTGATACGCCAGAAAACGACATACTCGGCGATGACCACGTTTTCGTCACCTGTGAGCATCTGGTTGGCAATGTCCCCGCGGACGGGCCCGCCAGCAGCAAGGGGAGCGCCGATGAATTCGCCAGCGCCGCCCAGCTGCAGTTGGTTGACCTGCGTTACCTTGGGCAGCAATACCCGGTCAAACGGGTACGGCAGGTGGTAGTGCAAGCCCGGCTCGACGGTGTCAACCCACCTGCCAAAGCGCAGCACCACGCCTTGCTCGTCGGGCTCCACCCGATAAATACCCGATAGCAGCCAGGCCACGAGGACAAATGCCACCGCAACCAGTCGCCCCCGGCCCTGCAGGCCCAGTGACTGCATGACGTTGCGTAGCACCGTGGCATAGCGGCGAAAGCCACTTGCACGTTGCGCCGGCACGGCGCTGGTGAGCTCTTCGGCTTGTGGTTCGTATCGTTCATCCATCACTGCATTTTCCTACGAATAGCGCACAAATTGGGGCGGCTGAATCCGGACATCAATGCGACGCGACCGCATGCCAAAGTACGTATACCAAGGTCCCCAGCAAGCCCAGCAATGGCGCCGCGACGCCGGCCATGATCGCCAGATCCATGTTCGAGAATTTCTTAGGGAACGCCTCATCGCCTTTGGTGAGAAGGGCCGCCTCCGGCGCCCCGCTCCACAGCGCTGGGGCCGCGGCCGGCACAGTCTGGGCAAGCACCTGGGCCGCAACCACAACGCCGGCCGCGTCGGGCGGCTGTGCGATCCGTTGCTCGTCTTGCGCCGTGCGTCGTGTCCGCAGCAAACGCCCTTGCAGCAGCACGTACGCGGCGCCAAGGCTACCAAGCCAAAAGACTGCGAATCCAGCGTTCTGGCGATTGCCGGGTCGCTTACGGCGGTCTTGCCCGCGATCCAGCCCAGCAGCACTGCCCCAGCCTCGATCAGCACCGGGTGCGCGTCAAGCAGGCGGACGACCAGCAGGCTCGAAAATACCAAAATGGGAACACTGATCAGCAGACCCAGGAACAGAAAGATCAGGTTGTCCTGCGCGGCGGCAGCTACCGCAACGACGTTATCCAGGCTCATGACCGCGTCGGCAACAACGATGAGCACAATCGCCTTCCAAATCCCTTCGCTCTGGTCCTGCGCGGCCGGGGTCTTGCGCTTGCTAGTGTCGCTGCCGAGCAATTCGATCGCGATCAGCAACAGCAGGACGGCGCCGATCAGCTTCAGATAGGGCACGCGCAGCGCCAGCGTCGCCGCAAAGGTAAGCAGAACGCGAAACAGTACGGCGGCGCCAGTACCCATGAGCACGGCCTTTTGCCGAACACCCTCCGGCAGGTGCTGGCATGCCATGGCGATGAGAATGGCATTGTCCCCGCTCAGGAGCAGATCGATTAAGCAGATCTGCAGAATCGGACCAAAGACCTCGAGGCTGTAGCTGAACTCCACGCAAGCTTTCCTAAGGGGTGCGCCGCAAGCCAAATCGCCAACGCAGCCGCGATGGTATATCAGCGCGATCCACAGAAACTTTTGCAGGTTCACTAAAATCGCGTGTCATGGCTACCGAATTTGTGCACCTGCGCCTGCATTCCGAGTTCTCGGTCGTCGATGGCCTGACGCGTATCGAGGAGCTGGTGCGGCGAGCCGCAGCCGACGGACAGGGCGCCATTGCCTTGACTGACAGCGCGAACCTCTTTGGTGCCGTGCGCTTTTACGTTGCCGCCCGGCGTGCGGGGGTAAAGCCGATCGTCGGATGCGATGCTTGGATCACAAACGAAGCCGATCGGGAGCAACCCCATCGCCTGACCTTGCTTGCGCAAAATCGCACGGGCTATCGCAACTTGTGCCGTCTGATTTCGCGGGCATGGCTGGAAAACCAGCATAACGAGCGCGCGGAGATGCGCTCAGAGTGGTTTTCGCCCGATGGCACGGACGGACTAATTGCCTTATCGGGTGGACCGGCGGGTGCCATCGGCCAGTTGTTGGTCGCCTCACAGGTGCAGGCGGCACGCGCCGCCGCACAGCGCCTGGCCGAACAGTTTCCCGGCCGCCTCTACATTGAGTTGCAGCGCGCGGGCCGAAGCGCCGATGAGGCTTGCTGCCACGCGTCGATTGCGCTGGCCGCGGGGCTCAGGCTCCCGGTAGTTGCTACCCACCCGATACAGTTTCTCGAACCGGAGGACTTTCGCACGCACGAGGCCCGGGTGTGTATCGCTCAGGGCCGCACGCTGACGGATCCGCGGCGCCTGCGGTCCTTTACGCCCGAGCAGTACTTCAAATCCGCGGCGCAGATGCGCGAACTCTTTGCCGACGTTCCCTCGGCCTTGCACAACTCGGTGGAAATCGCACGTCGCTGCAATCTGCAACTAGACCTGGGCAAAGCGCGTCTGCCCGACTACCCGACACCGGAAGGCGTGTCCCTGGATCAGCACTGCCGCGACCTGGCGCAAGAGGGGCTGGAGCGGCGTTTGCAGTCCTTGTTTGCTGACTCGGGTGCGCGCGAGGCCAAGCGGCCTCGCTATAGCGCGCGCCTGGACACGGAGTTGGCGACCATCGCACGCATGGGCTTCTCGGGATATTTTTTAATCGTGGCCGATTTCATCAACTGGGCCAAAACCAACGGCGTGCCGGTTGGACCGGGGCGCGGATCGGGCGCCGGGTCGCTCGTCGCGTTCGCACTGGGGATCACGGACCTGGATCCAATCCGGTACGACTTGCTGTTTGAACGGTTTTTAAACCCCGAGCGGGTTTCGATGCCGGACTTTGACATCGACTTTTGCCAGGACGGCCGGGACCGAGTCATCGATTACGTGAAAAAGAAGTACGGTGCCCAGGCCGTGGCGCAGATTGCGACGTTCGGCACCTTGGGCGCCAAGGCCGTCGTGCGCGATGCCGGGCGAGTGCTGGATTTGCCATATACGAAGTGCGATCAGCTCTCCAAGCTCATACCGCACAATCCCACTGATCCATGGACGCTGCAGCGAGCGCTGCAGGAGGAGCCGGCTTTTGCCGCCGCGGTCAATGGCGATGAGGAAGCCAGCGCCCTTATTGCACTGGCACGCCCACTCGAGGGCCTGGTGCGAAACGTCGGCATGCACGCCGGCGGTGTGCTCATCGCACCGGGTGAGCTCACGGATTTTTGTCCGCTGTACTGCGCGCAGGGCACCGATTCGGTTGTGAGCCAGTTTGATAAGGACGATGTCGAGGCAATTGGTCTGGTGAAGTTCGATTTTCTCGGACTCACGACACTTACCATCTTGGATCTGGCACTGCGCTATGTGCGCGCGCTCGAGCCGGCCGACGCCCTTGCTTTGGAGACGATCCCGCTCGATGACGCCGACACGTTTGCGCTGTTTCGCCAGGCAAATACGACCGCAGTGTTCCAGTTTGAATCACGCGGCATGCGCGATCTGCTCAAGCGCGCGCGGCCGGATCGCTTTGACGACCTCATTGCCCTGGTGTCGTTGTTTCGCCCGGGACCGATGGAACTCATCCCGGAATTTTGCGACCGCAAGCACGGCAAGCGCGCGCATTACGAGGATGCGCGCCTGGAGCCGATCCTCGGCCCCACGTATGGGATCATGGTCTATCAAGAGCAGGTGATGCAGATCGCGCAGACGATTGGCGGCTACTCACTTGGAGCCGCGGATCTGCTGCGCCGGGCGATGGGAAAGAAAAAGCCCGAAGAGATGGCCAAGCATCGATCGATCTTTATTGCGGGGGCGGCCAAAAACGGCGTACCGGAGCGCGCCGCAAGCGAACTGTTCGATCAGATGGAAAAGTTTGCTGGCTACGGATTTAACAAGTCGCATGCGGCGGCGTACGCGCTCGTTGCCTACCAGACGGCGTACCTAAAGGTGCACTATGCGGCGGCGTTTGCCGCCGCCAACCTCTCTGTCGTGATGGACGTCACCGAAAAGGTGCAAGATCTCGTGACCGATGCGCGCGGCGGCGGACTCACAATCTGCGCCCCCGACATCAACGCTGGCGTTTATCGTTTTGTCCCGCTTGACGAAAAGACCGTGCAATACGGACTGGGTGCCATCAAAGGCACGGGTGCCGCGGCCATCGAATCGGTGCTCGAGGCGCGTCGTGCCGGCCCTTTTGCCAGTCTGGCAGACTTTTGTATGCGAGTTGACAAGCAAAAGGTCAACCGGCGCGTGATCGAGGCTCTGATTCGCGCTGGCGCATTCGATCGCCTTGACGCTGACAGATCCCGCTTGATGGCCGCGTTGGGCAGCACGTTGCAAGATGCCGAACGGGCACAGGCGCATGCCGGTCAGGAGAATCTATTCGGCAACGGGCAGGCGGTGCTGCCCGAACCGGTGCAAGTAGCATCGAGTGCATGGACTCAGCGCGAGCAGCTGGCTAACGAGCGCATGGCCCTGGGGTTTTGCTTCAGCGGGCACCTGTTCACCGAATTCGAAGCCGAGGCTCGCCGCATAGCGCCTACGCGCCTGGCTGATTTAAAGCAGGCGCGCGACGCCGTGCGCATCGCGGGCATCATTGTCTCGGTACGCCAGCAAAACACCCGTCGCGGCCGCATGTGCGCGGTGCTGCTTGACGATGCCAGCGCGCAGCTCGAGGTCGCGGTTTTCTCCGAACTGTTCGATCGTCGCCGTTCCTTGTTAAAGGAAGATCAACTCGTTTTTGTCATTGGGCGTGCGCGCTACGACGAGTTCTCCCAACGATTGGCGATAAGTGCCGACGATCTTATGGATCTGGCAGAGGCGCGTGCCCTGTCGCAGGCCGCGCTGACGATTCTAGTCGCCGGCGAAACTGATCCTGGCTGTTTGAGCGAAATTTTGGCCGCGTATCGTGTCAGCGCTGCGGAGCCGCCCGGCGGCACGGGTTGCCGTGTGGTCATGAGTTACCGTAACCAGCAGGCCGCCGCCGACATCATGCTTCCGGACTTATGGCGTGTCCGCGGCGAGGAGCGACTGATCGAGGACCTGCGAACGCAGGCAAAGGTCAGCGCCCATTTCCAGTACGTTTGAGCCGGCCTGCGAGGTGGGGATCGTTCGTGCCAATTCGCTGCTGCAGAGGCAGCACCAGAGGCCAGCGCGATTTTCTGACGGCCGAATGGTTCGGATGATCGTTTCGGGTCTGCTGGGTGCCCTGGTTGTGGGCCCGCCCTCCGATGCCCAGCCATCGAGCATCGAGCCCAACCGTGCTGCGCAGATTGCGACTGCAAAATCTCTGGATGCCTGGCATGTCGGGCATCTGGACTTTAAAACTTGCGAGGTCGGCGCACAGCGCGCCAACGGGGTCCCTACGCAGGCAGGTTTTTGCACAACGTATTCGGTGCCCGAGAACTGGGACGAACCAGCCGGGCGTCACATTGATTTGCGCGTGGTACTGGTACGCAGCCTTGCCGCGGAAGCCGATCGAGATCTGGTGGTTTTTCTCGACGGGGGCCCCGGAGGCGCTGCCAGTGAGGACTACCCGACTGTAGCCAGTGCGCTGTCCGCACTGCGCAAGCACCACCACATTTTGCTCGTCGATCAACGCGGCACGGGGGCTTCGAATCCGCTTGCCTGTGCGGAAGCGCTGGCTATGGAGGTTGACGAACCTTCGCATCCCCTAGCCACTGAAGCCGACCGACAGCGCCAACTGTCTGGTGTGCGCAAGTGTCTTACCGAGCTTGCCCACAAGGCTTCGCCGCAGTTCTACACCACGACTGACGCGGCGCGGGATCTGGAGGCGGTGCGCCAGGCGCTGGGCGAGCCGCAGCTGGATTTGGTCGGAATTTCCTATGGGACAAGGCTGGCCCAACAGTACGCCACCCGCTTTCCGCAGTCGGTGCGAAGCATCGTTCTTGACAGCGCGGTGCCCAACCGGCTGGTGCTGCTAAGCGAACATGCGCGCAATCTCGAGGACGTTGTGAAGCGTCGGCTTGCGCGCTGCCAGGCAGATGCCGCTTGCAAAGGGCGCTTTGGCGATCCATATGCGAAGCTGCAGGTAGTGCAGCAGCGCTTGCGTCGACAGCCGCAATCGATCGAGATGCACGATCCTTTGACCTTTACGCTTGTGCGACGCACACTCGCCGCTGACGATGTAGCGGCGCTGGTCCGTTTTTACATGTACAGCGCGGCCACTAGCGCTTTGCTGCCGTTTGTTATCTCCGAGGCGCACGAGGGCCGCTTTGGACCATTGCTTAGCCAGGCGCAACTTGTGGTCGGTCAGCTCTCCAAGAACTTAAGCGGCGGCATGTCCGCTTCGGTACTGTGTTCGGAGGACGCGGACCTGTTGCACGAAAGTGCGCAAGATGAGACGACGCTGCTGGGCAGTGGGCCGATACGCGCGGCATTGCTGGCTTGCTCGGTGTGGCCACGCGGGGCGCGGCCCGCAGATTTTCATGAACCCTTTCACTCAGATGTGCCGGTACTCGTGCTGGCCGGTGAATTTGATCCGGTGACGCCGCCCCGCTATGGCGCGGAAATCGTTACAGCGCTGCCGCACGCGCGGCTACTCCTGGTCCCGGGACAAGGGCACGCGGTTCTGGGCGCGGGCTGCATGCCGCGCCTGGTGGGACAATTCGTGCACGACCTGGATCCCGGACGCCTGGATGAACAATGCCTGCGAAACCTGGGCGATAGCGCGATGTTCCTCGACGCCAACGGTTCGGCACCGTGATCGAAGCACACGACCTCTGGAAAGCGTTTGGCACTACGCAAGCCGTCGCCGGCGTCTCGTTTTCTGCGCTCGACGGGCAAATCACGGGCTTGCTCGGCCCCAACGGCGCGGGCAAAACGACTACGCTCAGAATGCTCTACACACTTATGCGACCCGATCGCGGCCAGATCCGCGTCGATGGCATCGATGCGGCAAGCGCTCCGATGGAGGTGCGCAAACGAATCGGCGCGCTACCTGATGCGCGCGGACTCTACAAGAGGCTTAGTGCGCGAGAAAACATCGAGTACTTTGCCCGCCTGCATGGCTTAAGTGCCGCACAGGCTCGCGATCGCTGCTCGGAGCTGCTGCGCGCCTTGCAGATGCAGGCGCTTGCGGAGCGCCGTGCCGAAGGATTTTCTCAGGGCGAGCGCGTCAAGACGGCAATCGCCCGGGCTTTGGTGCATAACCCGCGCAACGTAATCCTCGATGAACCTGGCAATGGGCTGGACGTCATGGCCAATCTCGGATTGCGCGAGGTGTTGCGCAGCCTGCGTGCCGAGGGTCGTTGCGTGCTGATATCGACCCACATCATGCAGGAGGTCGCTGCGTTGTGCGATCGCATCGTCATCATCGCCCACGGCCGAGTGGTTGCCGACGGCACACCCGAAGCGCTGCGCGAGCATTCGCAAGAACGCAACCTGGAAGACGCATTCATGAAGATCATCGGTGCGGCGGCGCGTGAGGAAAGCACGTGAACAAGGCGCTCATTGTCTTCTCTAAGGAATGCGCGGAGAGTCTGCGCGATCGGCGGGTGCTGCTTAATGCTCTCGTGCTTGGTCCGCTGCTCACACCTTTGCTGTTTCTCGTCCTGATGCATATGATCGTTGGACGCGAACTTGAAAAGGCCGAAAAACCGCTTCCAGTCGTTGTGGTCGGCCAAAAAACGGCGCCCAATTTCGTTCAGGCCCTTGAGCATGAAGGTCTGCTGGCACTGCCTGAAGTGCCCGATCCGGAGGCCGCAGTGCGCGAGCAACGTCTGGATCTTGTGCTGCGCATTCCTGCCAGATTTGCCGACGATTGGCGCGAGGGGCGCCCGGCGCAGATCGAACTGATCTACGACTCATCGCGTCAGGATGTGCGTGGAGAGGTCGACCGCATCGAATCAATGATCGAGGGGTTTTCCCACCGCACCACGTCGCTGCGCCTGCTTGCCCGTGGTATCGCGCCCTCCATCGCCAACCCGGTCGTCATTGCCGCCCGTGACCAGGCCACGCCCCAGGCGCGTGGTGCGCTGCTTTTGGGCATGCTGCCGTATTTTCTGATCCTCACCGCGCTTATCGGAGGAATGTGGCTGGCGATCGATTCGACGGCCGGCGAGCGCGAGCGCCAATCGCTCGAACCCTTGCTTGTTAACCCGGTGGGGCGGGGCGCAGTGCTGCTGGGAAAGATGCTCGCGACCGCGACTTTCAGCATGGCCAGTCTGATACTTGGTTTGCTCGCTTTTGTCCTCGTCGGGCATTTAATGCCCGCCGATGAGGCCGGGTTGGGGCTAAGCATCGGCTCTCGATTTGTTTTTGGTGCGCTGACGGTGATGGCGCCGCTCGTGCTGCTGATTGCGATCGCCCAGATCTGGGTGGCCTCCTTTGCGCGGAGCTTTCGCGAAGCGCAAACCTACCTGGGACTGGCACAGCTCTTGCCGCTAATACCGTCGGTGCTGATGATGGCCGTGCCAATGCGTCCAAAGCTTTGGATGTCCGTGGTGCCGTTATTTGGTCAGCAGGTGACCGTCTTGCGGATGCTTCGAGGCGAAGGAGTGGACAACCTGACCATTGCATCCGGGATGGCGGTCACGTTGGCTAGCGCTGGCCTGATTTTTTACCTGACTTTGCGGCTCTTTCGCTCCGAGCGCGTAGCAATTTCAAGCTAAAGCGCTATCTGCTTAAGCCGCGCGCGCAGCACGCAGGCGCTCCAGCAGTGGCGCCCAGCTGGCTTGAGGCTGAAATTGCGCCCCCGCAGCAAGAGCGCGGGCGTGCAGCTGCGGGTACTGCGCCACCGCTGTACTGGCAGCTTGCAGCAAGGACGATGCGCTCGCATCGCTTAACACGATGCCCGCCCCCGAGCGCTCAACGATGTGGGCCATGCTCGTGCCGGCGAGGGT
>CAZSOI010000231.1:0-19223 GCA_964608115.1 uncultured Burkholderiaceae bacterium
GCCTGGCAGCGGCATCCGCCCAAATCTTTTTCTTTTTCCGGACAAGTTACGCAAGGCTCTTTCATCCAGCCGGTCCCTCGATACCGGTTAAATCCCTCTGAGTCGTACCAGATCGCCCCCAGGGACTGCTCGCGGACACTGGGAAACGGCAGCCCTGGCAACATTCGCGCTGTGTGGCATGGCAGGGCAACTCCGTCCGGAGCAATCGTCAAAAACACATTGCCCCAACCGTTCATACACTTCTTTGGTCTGCCCTCGTGATAATCGGGCGCCACGAAGTAAAGCTTCATTCGACCCTGCAGCTTGCGACGCCAGGCATCGGTAATAGCCTCGGCACGGCGCAACTGCTCGCTCGTCGGCAATAGGTGCGCGCGGTTGACCTGTGCCCAGCTGTAGTACTGCGCATTGGCCAGTTCCAGGTAGCTTGCACCCAGTTCATCCGCCATGGCAATGATCCGGTCGATGTGGTCGATGTTCAGGCGGTGAATGACGACGTTCATCACCATCGGCCAGCCCTGCGCCTTTAGCATCTCCCCCACGCGGGACTTTAGCTCGAAGGTTCGAGTGTGCGACAGAAAGTCGTTGAGCTCACGCGTGGAATCCTGAAACGAGAGTTGAATATGATCCAACCCGGCACTTTTCAGAGCGGCGGCTCGCGTCGCGGTCAGTCCCACGCCCGAGGTGAGCAAATTGGTGTAATAGCCCAGCGCGTGCGCTTCAGCGACGAGCTGCTCCAGATCCTCCCGCAGTAATGGTTCGCCCCCAGAAAAGCCGCACTGCACCGCGCCCAGCGCGCGCGCCTGGCGCAGCACGCCTCGCCACTCGTCTGTAGACAGTTCCTGCTCATGAAGCGCGAAATCCGTCGGGTTGTAGCAAAACACGCAATGCAACGGACAACGGTAGGTGAGCTCGGCGAGCAACCATAGCGGCGGCCCGGGTCGTTGTGTCGTCGCCGACTGCGCAGTGCTGGTCATTCCAAAACCACCCAATGCTGCTGAGTTGCCATCTGAAGAAAGCGCTCCACGTCGCCACGCAATTGTGTTTTGCCAAATGCACTTTCCAGTTGGGCTACCAGGTCCGCCAGACTCGTTTGTCCGTCACAGCGCAATAAGATTTCCCCGGCGCTACGATTGAGCTTGACCATGCCTTCCGGGTACAGCAGCACGTGGCAGCCCTGCGCCTCTTCCCACTGAAGGCGATAGCCATGGCCAAGGCGCGGCAGCAGGGCGTCGGGCAAGCTCATGAAGACACGCCACTTAGGCCATAGCGGCTGGCCATCGCATCGTTCATGGCCCATAAAATGTCGAGCTTGAATTTCAAAATTTCCAGCGCCCGGTGCTGTAACGCCAAGGTATTGAAGTATTCGAGCGTAATCGCCAGCCCCTGTTCGACATCGCGACGCGCCTGTGTCACACGATTGCGGAAGTACTGCAGTCCCTGTGGTTCGATCCAAGGGTAGTGCTGGGGCCAGTTGGCCAGGCGCTGTTTGTGAATCTCCGGCGCAAAAAGCTCGGTGAGCGAGGAACAAACCGCTTCTTGCCAGGGCGCGCGGCGCGCAAAATTTACGTACGCGTCGACGGCAAACTGCACGGCCGGGATCACGTGGCGAAAATCCGTGATCTCCTCGCGCGTCAGGCCCGTCGCAATACCAAGCCGGATCCAAGCCTCGATGCCACCTTCATCCTTGACTCCGTTGATCTGAAAACCATCATGATCCAGAATGCGCTGGATCCAGCCCCGCCGCACCTCCCGGTCGGGGCAGTTCGATAGCACCGCCGCGTCCTTTACCGGAATGGCCACCTGATAGCTGTAGCGGTTGGCCACCCACCCACGGATCTGCTCCGGTCGAGCTTTGCCCGTGTTGAGCATCACGTTGAAGGGATGGTGGATATGGTAGGCCTTGCCTTGCTCGCGCAGACGCGCTTCAAATTCTTCGCGCGACCATGCGGATCCTTGCGCGCGCCGTTGCTCCTGAGTCGTGCCGTCGTTCACAGTTCGATCTCCAGACCATCGTGACAAACTTCTACCCCGGCGCGCGTGCAGGCCGCGCGCTCGGCCGATGTTTCGTCCAAGATGGGATTGGTATTGTTGATGTGGATGAGCAGCTTGCGTGTGGCACTAGGCAGTCGCGCCAGGCACTCAAGCATGCCCCCAACACCAGATTGCGGCAGATGCCCAATCTGACGACCGGTTTTGTTCAACAGACCCAGGCGGATCATTTCATCGTCCGTCCAGAAGGTTCCGTCGACCATCACAACATCGCTCGTGCGCATGGCGTCCCAAACCGCCGCATCGACCTCGGCCAACCCCGGCGCATAAAAAATGCGACGCCCATTAGCCCGGTTCTCGAAAACAAAACCCACGTTATCTCCACTCACCGGTGCTTCGCGATGCGGCGAAAACGGCGCCGGCTTGCTTATTAACGCCAAAGCACGTACCCGCAGATCCGCGATGCCATCTATCGCAAAGAAATCTGGCCTCAGATCGATGCGGTGGCGCTCGACGCCACAATAGTGCTCGAGCAGGCGAAAGACAGGATTTCCTTGCGTTAAATCGTCATAGACGGGGTCCGTGCACCAGACCGGCAAGGCGGTTGCACGTTCTCGCATCAAGACAAGCCCTGCCGTATGGTCGATTTGTCCGTCGCAAAGCAGCACCGCGGCAATTCCGGTGTCGCGCAGACGGCGCGCTGGTTGTAAAGACGGCTGACGTTGGATCTGCAGCAGCAAATCCGGCGAGGCATTCACCAAAACCCAGTCCTGCGGTCCACCCACCGCGATGGAGGATTGGGTGCGTGTGCGCAGTCCTGAGCGGCCCGCGCGCACGCCAACGCACTGGTTGCAGTTGCAGTTCCACTGTGGAAAGCCGCCACCGGCCGACGAACCCAAAACAAGCAACTTCATCGGGCAACTTTGTAAGAACGAAGGGCGCGCGGCCTAGTGCTCCGACTTTGCAGTTAATTGCCGTAACGGCGGGCCTGCGACGTCCGCTACGTACGCCACCGGAGCGGTGGCCCACATTAAAGCCACACCGCCAACGCGGTATCGCGAAGCCGGCGACAAACTCCAGCGCGCCGGTAAGGGCCCAGAGGCAATGAGGGCAACGCTGAACCGAGGGCGCCTGCCGGCACCCCCTGCGCTAGCGTGCAGTCTTGTTAGCTTGCGTTTTGCCTATCGGGCGGCGATGTACATCGTGATTTCAAAGCCAAAGCGAAAATCGATAGCGGTCGGGGTTTCCCAGGTCATTGCGAGCTCCTCACAAGAATCATGAATCGGCACCGGCGCCCGGCACCTCGCACGGACTATATGGTGTCACCCAAACATTGTCATCGCGCGAAACATGAATCTTGCCTAGCGATTTTCATGAACGATCCGCTTAAGGCGCGAACTGAGTTTCCCAAAAGAACTCGCATATCGCGCAAAATCAGGCTATGGAAGACTTCATGGGCGATTTGCACTCGAGCGCGGCGCAAACTGCGGCGGCTCCTGCGCCACTGGAGGCTGGGGTCGGCTCATCGACAAGTGCTACCGCGGGCGCTGGCGCCAGTTTGCGGCTGCGGCTCAACGCAATAGTTGCGACGCTAGTAGTGGTATTTGTGGCTGCACTTGCCTGGTTGCGGATTGACGCCACACGCGCCGCCGTACAAGAAGAAATCATTGCTTCGAATCGCATCGCTGCGCAGTTGCTCGCACGCGTGAGCTGGATCGTAGCCAATGGTGGTCCGCCGGCAATGCTGGGATTTTTGCAGCAATTGGGCCGGGTCCCAGCCAACGACATCGTGCTGCTCGATGCGCAGGGCAACATTTTGTACCGTTCGCCTCCGCCGCCGTACAAGCAGGGGCGAAGCGCCCCGCCCGCCTGGTTCAGCTCTTTGATTGGTCCGCCTGCACAAAGGCAGGTGATTCGGGTCGGCGACGGAACGCTGACGATTGAAGCCGAGGCTTCACGCGCTATCCTTGATGGATGGGATGATCTGACCGAACTGCTGCTCGCCGCAGCGCTGGCCCTCATTGGAATTAACGTCGCCGTGTTTTGGGCCGTGGGTCGAACATTGCAGCCGTTTACACAAATCATCGAGACCTTGCAAAAGATGCAGCGCGGCGACTATTCCGTGCGGCTACCCCGGTTGCGTGGCCGGGAGGCGGCCTTGATCGGCGAATCCGTCAACCGCCTGGGAGAAGCCATCGAAAGCAACGTGCGCGAGCGCATCCATGCGCACGAAACGGAACGTCGTCTGGCAGAGAGCCGCGAATGGGCACACCGTATGGAAGAGCGCCTGGAGGGCGAGCGACGCGAGATTGCCGCAGAGCTACATGACGAACTCGGGCAATCGGTTACCGCGATCCGTTCCTTGGCCAAGTCGATATCGAGCAGGTTGCCGCCGCAGGACACGGTCGGCCGCGAAGCAACGCGGCTAATTGAAAGTGAGGCTGCACGCCTCTATGACGCTATGCATGGCATGATTCCGCGCCTGACACCGCTTGATCTGGGCCCCGTGGGATTGCCCGACGCGTTAAATGATCTCGTAGTTTCAATGGGTCGGCTGCACCCGGAGCTGAAGGTCACCTTGCATGTGCGCGATATGGATGGCCCCGTGGACGCAGCCCCAGCACTGGCAGCCTATCGCGTTGCCCAGGAAGCGCTAACCAATGCGATCAAGCACAGCGGCGGCAACTCGGTTCATGTGCTGCTGGTTGGGTCGGCAAATGGAACGATGGTGCTCACTGTCGATGACGATGGGCATGGATTGGCGCCGTCCGCACAGCGTGCAGCCGGTTTTGGCCTAACCGGACTGCGTGAGCGCGTCGTTGCACTGGGCGGCGTCTTTGAAGCGGGACCTGCCCCAGGGCGCGGCACCCGGATTACGGCGCAGCTGCCTCGGCAGGCCATCGCGCCATGATCCGCGTGATCCTCGTCGACGATCATGCGGTAGTACGCATGGGTTTTCGCATGCTGCTGCAAGCCGAGGGGAGCGGCATCGAGGTCATCGGCGAGGCCGCAGATGGCGACGAACTGTTGCAATTGCTCGGCGCGCTCTGCGCTGACGTTGTCGTGATGGACCTTTCCATGCCTGGCTTGGGCGGCTTGGAAACGTTGCGCCGACTGCGTTCGCGTGATGGCGCACCACCCGTCTTGGTGCTCTCTGCGCATGAGGACGCGGCCCACCCGCGCCGCGCACTAAACGCCGGTGCCATGGGCTATCTGAGCAAGCGCAGCGCTCCCGAGACGCTACCCGAGGCGGTACGCGCCGTGGCATCCCGGCAGCGCTATCTCGATCCGTGGACCGCGCAAAATCTTGCCCTGTCGCAGCTGCAGGACTCTGCCAGCCCCTGCGATGTGCTGTCCGAACGCGAGTTCGAAATTTTCATTCAATTAGCGCGCGGTCGCAGCGTGGGCGAGATCGCGGCGCAACTGAACCTATCGCCAAGCACCGTGGGAACACATCTATACAACGTCAAGCAAAAACTCGGCGCCAGCAACCAGGCGGAACTAACGCTGCTGGCACTGCAGTGGGGAGTCATCGAGGCGTAAGTGTTCGCGCTCGCATCGGGCTGGCGGGTAATCAAAGCCGCAACGCTAGTCGATGCTGCCCATCGATTTGGGAAAACTCACGATTCCCCATGGCGTTTTCAGATTTGCAATTCGCTTGATTACTTGCAGCCGATCAACATCGACGACCACGACTTCGTTGGATTTTCCACATGCAAGCAAGATGCGCGAATCATCCGGCGTGAAACTAAAATGCCAGCATCGATCGCCGGTCGGGATGACCTTTATCTTTTCCCACGTTTTGGCGTCAAAGACCTCTAGGGCTTTGTCTCTGTTCGCAGCAACAAACGCCCGATCGCCGCGGCGATTAAACGCCACGCCGTAGGGTGCCTTGCCGGTGGGAAGCGCCTTGATGAGCTCCAGGCGTTCGTTGAACACGAGCAGCTTGTCGGACCGCTCAAGGGTGACGAGGTACGTACTGCCGTCTGGCGAGAGCTTGATGCCTCGTGGGCGATTGCCGTATTGCGCCACGGAGACCGTGTTGATGAGCTCGCCGGTGGACATGTTGTACACGCCCAGGGAGTTGTCCGACTCGTTGGTCACAACCATCCGCGACCCATCGCGGGAAAACTCAAGACCTTCCGTCTCGGGCTTGCCGACGATGTCTTGCACGATCTTGCCCGATTTGAGGTCCACCACCGCGATGTGACCTGGGATCTTGGCATCATCCTCGCGATCGGCGTTGCCTTCCCCGGGCCCGGGTCCGCCCCGCGACTGCGAACTCGGCTCAAAGGTCACATAGGCAGTTTGCCCAACTACGCGCACGAACTCCGGATTCTTGCCGATGCTAACTTGCCGCACCAAGCTGCCGGTTTTGGTGTCAAGCACCGAGATATTGCCATCGTACATATTTGCCGTGACCAGCCAGGCCCCATCGTCTGTCAAACCAATGCCACGTGGCCCGCGAGCACCGATTTCCAAAGTTCTCGTGACTTCGAGTGTCGCCAGATCTATCACGCTGACCGCGTCTTCCTGATTGGTCACGTAGGACATCCCCGGTCCCGTCGCTGCGGCCAGTGCCGGGAGCACGATGGCGTTAAGCGCCATCGCAAGAGCGATGTGGTAGACACTTTTGTTCTTCATGTTTCGTATTCCTTCTGCAATATGGTCAGGGATGATTGCATATGCGTTCTGGCAGGCCTTGCCGCTCGCGGTCTG
The DNA here is from genome assembly GCA_964608115.1 of uncultured Burkholderiaceae bacterium. Taxonomy (GTDB): domain Bacteria; phylum Pseudomonadota; class Gammaproteobacteria; order Burkholderiales; family Burkholderiaceae_F; genus GJ-E10. The sequence goes on from CAZSOI010000231.1 coordinate 6,709, forward strand.
ACCGACGCCGGCATCGATTAGATGCCGATCCGAATGCCGATGAAAGCGGAAAAAGGCGCCGCAGGACTCTGGAAGCGATTATCGACGCCGGCGCCGTTCGTAACACTACCTGGCGGAATACCTGGTGCACCAACTCCGGTCGGATCACCAAGGATGCCATACGTAGCATAACGGGCGTTTAGAAGATTGTCGGCGCCAGCGAAAAACTCGGTCGCTCGAGCGACACGGTACGACAGATGCACACCTACGACGCGATATGCCGGCAACGGTGGCAACTGATTTGATTCGTCGCCAAAATAATAGGCGCTACCAACGAACCTGAATGTCGCGCCCAGTGTCCACTTCGGATCGATCTGACAATCCACCCCCGCCTTGAGTCGTTGCCTGGGTATACCCGGCAGGTGATCACCCGGTTGCACGAAGATGTTGCCGTTCGCATTGCGAAAGGGATTGGCGGGCGATGGTATGGTCAGCGCAGACTCGAAAGTCGCGTCAATGTAGCTATAGCTCGCGTACGCCGACCAAGGCGCCCCATCGTAGCGCACGGCGCTCTCCAGTCCCTGGCGGCGGGTCGCACCAATGTTCTGGAAAAAGCCGCTGCTCACCGACGTCGCAACGCCGTAGATGTCGTCATCGAGTCGCGTGCGAAAGATGCCCAGATTCCAAGAGATGCGGCCGCTACGGGGGGAAGCGCCGGAAATCTGGCCCCGCACGCCAAGTTCGGTTGTATGGGCGACGACCTGCCGCAGAGATGGTGGGTCGCCAGCCAGGTTCGATGGCAGCAAACAAGGCCGTGTCGGGTCGGAGCATTCGATCTCGCTGATCGTCGGTGTGCGCGTATTTTGCGAGATGCCGGCATAGGTCGTCAGAGTTGACATGACTTTGTAGGCTGCGCCGATGGCCGGGTTCAAATGCGTGTATCGATTATCCCCAGTCAGTTCTATGCCGCGCTGATCGCGCAAATCAATGTACGCAAGGTTGTAGCGCGCACTTGCCGTCAAGGCGAGCCGGGCCGTAACGTCGTAGGTATCGGTTGCGTACAGCCCATAAACACGATTGGACGCCTGCAGCCGCACGGGCGTTGCGGTAAAGGGTGTGCCCTCCGGCGTATCGACTATCAGCGACGTGGGCTCTACGAGTAGTTGCGGACCGATTTGGCCGACCTGAGTCTGCGAAGCAAACCCGACACTGGCGCTATCGAGCGTGGCGCCGGCAGAAAACTCGTTGCCGCTACCGAAAATCGGCCGTGAGTCGGACGCTTGCAAAACCATTCCTCGTCCATAGGCACGAATATTCTCCGAATCGTTCTCTCCAATGGGCACGGTTCCACCAAGGGAGATGTCCGGTAACGCAGCTCCACTGATGCCTGTTACGGGAGTAAGGCCATCGGGCTGGCACAGCAGACCGGCGTTGGCAGCGGAAGTACAGGACGTGTAATTGGTGGCATTGCCGTTGGCGACCTCCTGTCCGTACTGGCGGTAATACAGCACGCTTTGCAGCGACCAGGCCTCGGAGAGTTCGTACGTGCCATTTAGGGTAAGAAAATCCAAGCGGTTCAGATTCGATTGCGGACCGGTAAACACAAACGATCGGTTAACCGCCAGTTCCTGGATCGGCGCGGCGCTCTGGCCGTTTAGTCGGTTATCTGCGTGCGTGTAGCTCAGATCAAGCGAACCATGATCGCTACGTTCGCTGGCGGCGACATAGAGCTGCCGTAGAGCGTCGCTGGAGAACATGCGCCAGCCGTCTTCGTTTATGACTTTGCCCGCAAGATAGACGCCGAACTGCTGGGAACTTGCACCGTACTGAATCGAGGCGGCACGCTGCCCAAAAGATCCGCCAGAGACCTCGGCCTGCGCATCGCGATAGCTAAAACCGTTTTTCATGCTCACCGAGACTGCACCGCCAAGCGCATTGAGCCCATACACGGGATTGGAGCTCACGATATCCACACGCTGGATCGCTATATCGGGTATCAAATCCCAGTTGACCGTGGCACCGAATGCCTCGTTGATACGAACCCCATCCTGATAGACGGCAAGTCCTTGCGGGGTACCGAGAACCGGCGAAGCTTCAAAGCCGCGATAAAGAATATCCGGTTGGAACGGGTCATCGAGGTTATCGCCGATGCTGATACTGCCTAGTTGTGACCCCAGGGCCCGAGTAAGGCTCGCCGAACCATCGCGGGACAGATCGGCAGCGCGCAGCGTCTGCACGTTGCCCGGTATTTTGTCGACGTCAATTGCCGCACCCGGCAAAGCGCTGGCTTGCACAACAACGGTTTGCAAATCTGGCGGCCCGCCGCCGACGCCGCCCGGCGCGCCCGAAGCAGGCATGGCAGTTTCGGCCTCCTGCGCGTTGGCCGCCATACCAGTGCACCATGCCAGCGCACAAAGCGCCCGTATCGCGGCAGCGCCAATCGGCCTCACTGCATCGCCTCCTCCCCCCTTGGACAACTCGTGCAAGCACTGGTGGTGCCATCCACTATATTGCCAAACCCCTGAGCACTTGCCTTGACGCGCTTGGTGCACCTAGGCATTCTCGGGACCTTGCGCAGTGCGCGCGCGGCGCCGCCAAAGCGCATATCGGAAAGGCAGGTGAGCAGTCTCATGAGTAATTCGCAGTCTCGGCGCTATGACCGCATTGCCGTTCTTTTGCATTGGATTATCGGCGTTGCCCTGCTCGGACAGATCACCTTTGGCTGGCTGCTCAGTGAGTTTGCGCGCGGCACGCCGCAAAGGGCGATGGCCGTAAACTTGCACAAATCCTCAGGTCTGGTGCTTGCTGTATTGATCCTCGCACGCCTGATCTGGCGCCTGCGCCACCAGCCCCCCTCCTACCCAGAGTCAACCACGGCCAATCAGTTACGCGCCATACGCGTCGGTCACGCGCTCCTGTACGTGTGCATGATCGGCATGCCGCTTACCGGATATCTAGCCTCCAATTTCAGCCGTCATGGGATCAATTTTCTCAATTTGTACCCCTTGCCGCCTTGGGGACCAGACGACAAGGTGATTTACGGCCTGCTAAATGGTGCACACGATGTGCTGGCCGTCGCGTTTTCGGTCCTAGTCGCGGGACACATCCTGCTGGCCGTGTATCACGCGTTTGTTGCGCGTGACGGCCTGTCCGCGCGCATGCGCCTGGTCACCTAGCATTGTCAGGCGCGCGATACAGCTATTTCTTGAGCGCGAGAATCCAGTTTATTAATCGACGCGCATCATCTTCCGAGATCGCGACCGCATTGGGCGGCATAGCAATGCCACTGACTTTGCCTGTCCAGTGGCTGCTGTAAGCATTGGATCCCTGCATCACCGTTTTAACGAGCGTCTCGGCGACATCGTTTCTGCCCTTGTAGCGCAGCGACACATCTTCCCAGTTCGGACCGATTGGCTCCATGCCGTTTGGCCCCTTGGAGCCCGATTCGACATGATGACAAATCAGGCAGCCGCTGTTTTTTGCCAGCGTATACATTTGCTCGTCCAGCTTGGCGTCGGCCCAAGCCGCCGCGCTACTTACTGCGAGAATCGTCGGGAAGAGCACTTTACGTAGCGATAGCATTTTTGCATCTCCAAAAAATCATCACGAATAGCGACCTGCACCGATCTGCCCCTTGCCGGTTTTGTTGCAGCAACCAGGGCGTGCACCGGGTCCTTATGATCTCAATTCAAGCGGCGTCTTATGGCTGTATGTAGCGCACACCGTGGCGCGCAAAGATCTGGGCCAACGTGCCATCTGTCTGCAATTGCTCAAGGGCTGAAGCAAGACGTTGGGCCAATTCCTTGCGAGCGGCCTTGACAGCCAACCCCACCGCCCAACTGCGACGGGGAGTTCCCGGTACAGTGGTTTCGATGAGGCGATAGGGAGCTTTGTTCAGTCCAGCGGCCTCCAGTTCAGAGCGCATTGCCAACACCGCGGCAACGTGCCCGGCACGCATCTCCTCGATCGCGTCCTGGATGCGCCGGCAGTTGACGACCTGCTCTCGGTAGCGGCCGCCGTCCATGCCAAGGATGACCTGCGCGCCCAGCGCTCCGCCATCGACGGCAATCTTTTCTCGCGCGAAAACATCAAAGCCGTCCCAGTCGGGAATTCGCTCAGTGTTTACCGCGAGCATCAGCGATTCGACGTGGTAAGCGCCGAAGAAAGTGACGTTTTCGTTTTGCCGCATCAACACCGCGTCGATCGGCACATGCAGCATCACGTCGGCTGGCCCGTAGCCCAAATAGTGTCCTTTCCAGACCATATTGCGCAAATCGTCATTGAGTGCTTCGCCCGCATCAAAAGGCAACAGACTAAGTTTGGCGCCGATTTTCTCCGCCAGGGCCTGGGCAAAATCTACGTCAATGCCGCCTTCCTTGACGTCAGAAAATGGGAAGAAGTCCTTGTACACCGCGACTTTCAAAATGCCCGTCTTGACCACCGGATCAACCGCAGCCTCTTGCGAATTCGCCAGAGGCGAGAGTGTGCCCCCAAGTAGCAAGAAAAGACCCGCAAGCGCTCGCCGCACATCGCGACCATAACCGCAGTGGAGCTTTGGCAAACGCATCATTCGCTGATCCTTCTTGTCTCTAGATAGGACTTGATTGACCACATGGCCTCTTGCGTAAGGATGCCCTCAAAGGGCGGCATATACACGGCTCCGTTGCGCACTTTCCCATGGCGGATGGAAGTCAGAAAATACACGTTGACTTCGTCATAGCAGGCCTGTTTTTTTGTCTGATTGGTCAGATCGATGCAATCGCGGTCCAGTTTGCGCAGGTCCGGTGCGATGCCCCCCGAAACCGCCTCCAAGCCGTGACAACGCGCACAGTTCTGGTTGAAGGCGGACGCGCCGATTCGGATTGCCAGGTCATTGCCCGTAAAAGGATTCGTATTGCGCCATTCCGGACCGAGCTGTGGCAGTGCCGATGTGTCCACCGCCTGCGGCGTGACATTTCCGTGGGCAGCGGCCACGCTGACCCCACCTGCGATCATCATGCCCGCGAGCGCGATGATCAACCAATCTCGAATTGCACTCATAATGCCCCCCGTTCTCGCTTGCCACCGGCAAGCACATCCTAACGCTCAACAGCAAATCGTGTGCCAAGGCGTCTATCTGGGGCGTGCAAGGACCAATTAATGCCTGTTCTTGCTGGTCACAGGGCAAATCCACCAAGGCCGCGGGACCGATCCTGCAACACTTGTTCCAATGTGGAGCAGTCGCGGTGAACAAACAAGATTGCAAAGCGCAATCGCGGCGGCATAAAGTTTGCACCAGGCAACGCAACGCTGTTCCAGGATGAGCGTGTGAACCAAGGATCCATTCCCCGCAGAAAATTAGGGCCATTACAGCTCGCGTCAATGTCCAAGGCAGCGTACCTCTTTTTTGCGTTGCTGGCGCTCGTGCTGAGCATGTCGATGTCGTTTCCCGCCCTGGCTGACGTACTGCAGTCGTCTGACCTACAAGCGCAGTTTCCTTCGCCATTTGTAGTGGGCGAAAAGATGACGGACGTTCCGGTCTGGCCAATCTTTAAGCAAAACGGCCCGGCAACAGAACTCGTCGGCTACGTGTTTGAGTCAATTGACTTGGCCCCCATCCCAGGATTTTCCGGCACTCCAATAAACCTGCTCGTTGCCATGAATCCACAAGGGGAATTTTTTGATGTCAAGGTTCTTTCGCAGCACGAACCAGTGTTCTTAGATGGATTAGGCGAGGAACCGCTGTTTCGCTTTGTGGCGCAGTACAAGGGCCTGTCGTTGATGCAAAACATCAAGATCGGGGCAAAATCGAGCAGCGCGTCCTCGCCTTCTGCTGGGGGTAACAACGTGCGTATCGATGGAGTGGCAAAAGCCACTGCCTCTGTCCGCATCATCAATCAGACCATGCTCGCCGCGGCGCTGAAAGTTGCCCGCAGCAAATTGGGCTACTCCGGCAGCCAGGATCCCGACCGCGTAGCGCGCGTGCGCACGGACCTCTTTGAACCAATGCCATGGCGCAGGCTGATTGATTCCGGGCTGATCGCTCATCTGTACTTGCGCGGCCGAGACGTCGAACAGGCATTCGCCGGCACTATTGCAGCCCACCACCCCGGCAGCAGCGAAGGCACATCGGACGACACCTTCATCAACCTGTATGCGGCATTCGTCGATATCCCCAGCGCAGGCCGAAACCTTTTTGACGATCGCGGCTTGGCGGCGCTTCGCGCGCGATCGCACGAAGATGATCATCTGCTGCTATTGATGTCCAATGGTGCTTATGGATTTCTCTCCGAGGACTATGTCCGCGGTTCAGTGCCCGACCGCCTGACCTTGCTTCAGGACAAGTTGCCCATCGAAATGCGCGACATGGACGTGGACTTAGAGCCGCGCGGCACTCCGGGCTTTACGCTGAGCAAGGTCTTTCGCATTATCGGCGCCTCCGGCCTGGATCTGGGCAAACCGGTCGAGCTGCAGCTTGCGGTGACGCGGTCCGTCGGCATGGTCTACCCGGAACGGGTGACCAAAAGCTTCGCCTTGACACTAGATGTCCCGCAACGCTTCATCATCCCTGCTGCCGACGACCAGAAGGGTTGGCGCTCGGTATGGATCTCTCGCGCCGGAGAAATCGGTTTGCTCATCGCGGCTTGCGCACTGTTGGCAGCCGCGCTTGCACGACAGTGGCCGCTCGTAACACGCTTTGTCTGGTTGCGCCGCTTTCGCCCCGCGTTTTTGCTCTTCACAGTCCTGTTTATCGGTTGGTACGCCCAGGGTCAGCTCTCCATCGTCAACCTCATCGGCCTTTTGCAGGCAACCCGCGAGCGACGAGGATGGGATTTCCTGCTTTACGACCCGATGAGCACATTGTTGTGGATCTTTGTCGTGGGCACCTTGCTCATCTGGGGACGCGGTACGTTCTGCGGTTGGTTGTGTCCCTACGGAGCAATGCAGGAGTTGCTTGCGCCCATTGCGCGCTGGTTGCGGGTGCCGACTGTCCGGCTGAAGTCGGCCTGGGATCGGCGCTTAAAGCTGCTGAAGTATCCGATACTGGGCATCATCGTCGCCTCGGCGTTCATCTCCACGCGACTAACGGACAGTTTGGTGGAAATTGAGCCGTTTAAGACTTCGGTTACGCTGGTCTTTGTCCGTTCCTGGCCATTTGTCGCGTACGCCGTGGGATTGCTGCTTCTTGGCGTTGTGATCAACAAATTCTTTTGCCGCTACCTGTGTCCGCTGGGCGCCGCGCTGGCGCTATTTGGTCGATTGCGCCGCTGGGACTGGATTGCCCGCCGCACGGAGTGCGGCAAGCCGTGCCAAACCTGTCGGTACCGTTGTCCTTATCAGGCAATCGACGCAAGTGGTCAGATTCGTTACGAGGAATGTTTTCAGTGCATGGACTGCGTGGCGATCTACGAAAGTCCAAAGGACTGTGCGCCGTTGCTGCTGCAAGCCAAGCGACACAAGATGATCCCGCTGGTTGCTGTTGGCCCGCCCTTTGGTAGTGGTAGTCCAACCCCTAAGCCGGAGACCGCACCATGAAAAGACGCCTTTTTGTTGCAACGCCGCTGCTGCTCACCGGCGCGCTGAGCTGCGATCAATGGCGGCTGCTAACCGGCGCACCTGGGTCTCGCGGTCCATGCGTGGCACGAGTGGCAGGTACCGCTTTTGGGACCGTCATTAGCCTGTGCGCCTTGGGAGCGGAAAGCGGCCAGCTGCACAATGCCCTGCGCCGGGCTATGCGGGAGGTCCAACGCATAGATGCTCTCATGAGTCTTTATCGACCCGACAGCCAACTTAGTGTGCTCAATCGCACGGGCGCACTCGACGGGGCCGATCCGCACTTGCTGAAGAACTTGCGTTTTGCGGCCGAGCTTTCAGAGCTGACGGACGGTGCTTTTGACGTCACGGTGCAACCCTTGTGGGAGCTCTTTGATCAGGCCAGGAAAATTCATGGCGACGGCGCCCTGCCTGGTGCCGATGCCATTGCTCGCGCGCGCCAATTGGTCGACTACCGCGCCGTGCGTGTCGAAGACGATCGCATACGTCTGCAGCGGCCCGGCACAAAGATCACTCTGAACTCCCTGGCACAGGGCTATGCGGTCGATGTCGTGCTGCAGATCCTGCGTCGGGAGGCAGTGCAAGCAGCCCTGGTGGACACCGGAGAAATTGGCAATCTCGGACGGCGTGCACCTACAGAACCCTGGACGCTGGGCGTGCAGCACCCGCGCAATCGGACCGGACTAAGTGCCCTTATTGCAATGGACGGGCGCGTTGTTTCCACTTCGGGCGATTATGCGACAACGTTTACAAGCGATTATCGCTACCACCACATCTTCGATCCGGCCACAGGTGTGTCGCCCGTTGGCTACGCAAGCACCATCGTGCTAGCCAGTACGGGACTGCTTGCTGACGGGCTTTCGACCGCGCTGATGGTGATGGACCGTTCCGATGGGGACGCGCTGCTGCGGCATTACCCAGGATCCGATGCGTTGTGGATCGACAAGCAAGCGCGGCTCGATGCGACCGCCGGAGTGCCATTGGTTCAGGCCTAAGGGACCGGCCAGAGAAGAAAAAAACGGGGTCAGGTTATACACCCGACCCCCATTCTGGATTTGGGACAAGAGATCCGGAATCTGCTCGTCCTCGCGCTGTGGCGCTCTTGCGCCATTCGTTACTTCATCAACTTAAATACCCAGACGGAACCACCTTGCTCAAGAAAGTTCACTTTCTTGGCAACGTCGCCACCCCACAGCGGGACCGCGCCGCCCCATCCGGAGACCACGGCCACGTACTGTGTGCCGCCGTCTTCCCAGGTCACTGGTGGCGCAACAACGCCCGAGCCCGTCTGGAACTTCCACAGTTCCTTGCCAGAGCGCGCATCGACTGCTTTGAAGTACCCTTCGGGAACGCCGTAAAAGACAAGGTCACCGGCCGTCGCGAGCACTCCACCCCAAAGCGGTGCGTTGTTCTTGATCTCCCACGCGATCTTTCCCGACTTCGGATCGATCGCACGCAGGGCACCGATGTAGTCATCGGTGATCGTCTTGATGGTAAAGCCCGCACCTAGGTAAGCAGCACCCTTCTTGTACGACACCGGCTCGTTCCAAATCTCCATTCCCCACTCGTTGGCCGGCACGTAGAAGTATTTCGTCTTCGGGCTATAGGCCATCGGCATCTGGTTCTTACCGCCCAGGAACGACGGCGCGGAGAACACCATCTTGCCTTTGACATCCGCGGGCGCCCCACCGGCATTGCCGGAGGAGCTCGCCGCTGGCGGCTCGCCGGGCCGATTGTCATCGACGTACTCGGGACGGCCGCTTGCCAGGTCAATGCCCTTGGCCCAAGTGATCTTGCGGACAAACGGGAAGGCGTTCTTCAGCTTGCCGTCTTTTGCGTCAATGACATAGAAAAAGCCGTTGCGGTCGGCCTTGGCACCGTAACGCCTTCCATCCATGTCAAAGGTGACGAACTCGTTGACACCGTCGTAGTCCCACCCGTCATGCGGCGTCGTTTGATAGTGCCACACGATCTGGCCACTCTTAGGATCGATGGCCAGCGTGGAACTCGAAAAGAGGTTATCGCCAGGACGCAGGTGACTGTTCCAGGGTGCCGGGTTGCCGGTGCCGAAATACACGAGGCCTGTTGTCGGATCGTAGCTGCCACCAAGCCACGTGGCCGCGCCCCCGGTCTTCCATAGTTCGCCAGGCCAGCTGGCATTGGTCGTGCCCGAAACGCCATTGGGCATCGCCTTGCCGTCCTTGTCGTACATATAGCCCATCTGTCCTTCGACCGATGGGCGCGTCCAGACCAGGGCGCCGGTCTTGGCATCGCGCGCCTCGACCCGTCCCGAGACGCCAAATTCGCCTCCCGAGACGCCAGTGATCACAAGCCCATTGACGATAATTGGCGCCGCCGTCTCCGAATAACCGGCTTGATAGTCGTCGATCTTTTCCTTCCATACCAACTTGCCCGTGTCCTGATTAAGAGCCACGAGTTGCGCATCGAGCGTGCCAAAAATTACGAGGTTGTCGTACAGCGCAGCGCCGCGATTGACGACGTCACAGCACGGCATGATGCCCTCTGGCAGACGATGCTCGTACTTCCAGATCTTTTGCCCCGTCTTGGCGTCCAGCGCATAGATGCGTGAGTACGACGCCGTGACAAACATCTTGCCGTTATATACGAGGGGCTGACTTTCTTGCCCCCGCTGCTTCTCCCCACCAAAGCTAAACGCCCACACGGGTACGAGCCGGCCGACGTTCGAAGCGTTAATCTGTGTCAGCGGGCTAAAGCGTTGCCCGTTCGGAGACACGCCCCACGTCAGAACTTCCTTCGTATCCTTGCCGGCGTTGGCGATCATGGCATCGGTGACCTGTGCCTGCACCGCACCGGCCAGACCGAAGCCCAGCATGCCGATGCAACTCCATCGGCCGATTTTCATTGTTCTCACTGACATTCGGATCTCCCCGTTACGTTTGTTTGCGTCGCGCGCAACGATGCCCGGCGACAGGCACTGCATGGGCAATACCCGTGCCACCTGCGAGCACCCGATAACGTTTCGCAATTGCGGGCGCTCGGTAAATAGCGATGCTAGGCCTTCGGTTCACTCGGGCAAGTGCTGCAATAGTTAGGTCGCTACCGCAAACGCGGGTCGTTTCCCATAACGAAACTGCGGTCTCTTGTTGCGCCGCGAAGCTCACCAAGGCAAGGCCTCTTGTTGTTGCACTTCGCGCTGGGGTTGTTGCAGTTTGGTACAGCTGCTTCGGGCTGCAACAATCGCTAAATTTCGTGTAGCCTTTTTCACCTGCACGACAAAAAAGAAGCGCAATCGAGCGACGTTGCTGGAACCTGGGTTCTCCCGCATCAGCGCGGAGTCAGGAGGAAGCAAAGATGAGCCAAGAGCAATACGCCCCGCCCGAGAACGCGGGCCAAGGCGCAACACGCACGGATTTTGCCCCACAGATTCTTGCTTCGCATGAGCGCAGCTTGCGCTTTGGCCTGAGCGAGAGAGACAAACCGGACTGCAGTTCATCGCGTTCGGATCTTTCTGATGCCTTGGAGCAAAACCGCAATTTGGTGGCGCACGCCCTTCCGATCATGGAGACGCTGCACCAGCAGATCGTCAACACCAACAGCATGGTGATCCTCACCGATGCCAAGGGCTTGATCCTGAGAGCGTGCGGCGACGGGGGTTTTGTACAGCGTGCCGATCGCGTGGCGCTCAAGCCCGGGGTGGAATGGTCCGAACGCAGCAAGGGCACCAACGCCATCGGTACTGCGCTTGCCGCCGGTGAGCCGACCGTGGTCCATGCCCGTGAACATTTTCTGTCGGTCAATCACTTTCTTACTTGCTCCTGCGCTCCGCTTGTCGACCCTTTCGGCACTATCGTCGGCGCGCTGGACATCACCGGGGAGCACCGCACCTTTCACAAACACACGCTTGCCCTTGTGCGCATGTCTGCCCAGATGATCGAAAACCACTTTTTCGCTGACACCTTCCCGGAAGCAGTGCGCATTCATTTTCACTCGCGGCCGGAATTCATTGGTACCCTCGTCGAGGGAATCGCGGTGTTCACACAGGCCGGCAAATTTCTCTCGGCCAACGCCAGCGGCCAGTTCCAGCTAGGACTACCCTTGCGGGCACTGCAGGCTCATACCTTTTACTCACTCTTTGGCACATCGATCTCCTCATTGGTTGACGAGCAGCGTCGCTCAGGCGCCGGAGTGTTGAGTTGCTGCCTGCACAGCGGCATCAAGGTGTTCTTGCGCATGGACTACCACCCATCCCCGCTGTTCGTGCCTGCGCAGCGCGTCTTTAAGGGGGAAGCCTCACCAGCCACCGTGGCACAACTCGTGTCCGTGCCCAAGCGCGAACTCCGTGCCCTTCCCTTAGGTCTGAGCGAGCTTGACACGGGCGATACGCAAATGGCGCGAGTCGTTAAGCAGCTCAAAAAAATTAGTGGCAAAGATATTTCTGTGCTCATACTGGGCGAAACGGGCACCGGCAAAGAACTGCTAGCCCGTGCCATCCACAATGATTCGCCGCGGCGTTGCGGTCCTTTCGTTGCAATCAACTGCGCTTCCATACCCGAGGGTTTGATCGAGTCGGAGCTGTTTGGCTATTCCGAGGGCGCCTTTACCGGCGGGCGAAAGCGCGGTCATGCGGGCAAGATATTGAGTGCCAACGGCGGCACACTGTTTCTGGACGAAATCGGCGACATGCCGATCAATTTGCAGGCGCGACTGCTTCGCGTACTCGAGGAGCGGCATGTGACCCCGCTGGGCTCGGACAAAAGCATCGACGTGGATATTGCCTTGGTTTGCGCCACCCATCGCGACTTGCGGGCGCTAATTGATGCCGAATCCTTCCGCGAGGACCTGTATTACCGCATCAACGGTTTGGTCGTCCGACTGCCACGACTGCGGGAGCGCACCGACCTGGAGGTCCTGATCGGCAAGATCCTCGAAGCGGAGAACCTTCCCGGGCTACGGCTGGATCCGCAGGTGCTGGCAATGTTCCGGCGCTTTTCTTGGCCCGGCAATGTGCGTCAGCTCGTCAA
>CAZSOI010000232.1:0-2111 GCA_964608115.1 uncultured Burkholderiaceae bacterium
TGTTGGAAATGTATAATGCAATGCCCTGTGCGGACTCGGGCGTGAATTTCTGAATGCCGAACGAGATAAAGATAAGCACCATAACCCATCGGAGAATGCCGAGCGGCCAGTACGAACCAAGACCTTTTTCGGAAACATTAAAGTCTTTGATCATGAAGTCCTGTTCCATCGCCTGGCGTACCACCGGAAATAGGCCTGACGCGTTGCTCAACCTGCTGCAGCGCCATCATAAGCTTCAGATGTCTATTGTGGTGGAGAATATGGGTCAGGAGTGCCGAGTTTGATCGGCGGATATTTCTTCAAGCTTTCCGAGAACTCAGCGACGATCTTCGTAACCGGCGCGATGACCCATGATATTCCCTGGTACAACTCACCGTCGCGCTTCTCCTTCAGATCGGTGAGGAGATTGATGACTTTTGGCAGTGGGAGGGTCACCGGCGGGTCATACATGTTTTCTTGCCAGATAAAGTGTACCTTCCAGTTTCGCCATTTGACAGCAGACAACCGATCAGCGACGTAGGCAGGAAATCCTTCGCGGTTGGAGTGCTCTTGTTTACCCAGGAAAAAATCCAATTGATCGACACCGTCAATCGGGCGATCCATCGGAACCTCCCCTCCACCCACACGGGCAAGGGTCGGATAGATGTCGACAATGTGAACGATCTCGTTGCTGACAGCGCCCGCTGGAACTTTACCCGGCCATCGGATAATGAACGGCGCACGCAGTGAGGCTTCCATCGCCGTGAAATACGTACCGCGCCATGGCCCGCTGTCACCCTCCCACGGGTGGGTCGCCTCTGGACCGTTATCGCTGGCAAAGATGACAATCGTGTTCTCCTCGATGCCTGCTTCCTTGATCGCGTCCAGAATTTGTCCAGTGCGGTAGTCCATCTCGGCCAGACAATCGGCCCAATCGCCGTTGCCCGTTTTGCCCGCGAACTCAGGATTTGGCAGCGTCGGAAAGTGGACCAACGAGAACGAAACGTACGCAAAGAACGGCTTGGTCGCGTTCGCGTTGCGTTTGATGAAATCCACAGCGTGGCTCGTGATCTCGGCTTCCATAGTTCGGCGGCGATCGACGTTCAGCTCCGCAACTTGCCGGGCTTTCTCGTCCTTACGCGCTTCGTAGATGTATTCGGGGGGAACGACGTTTGCGTTCCAGCCTTGCTTGTTGCCAACCGATGGCCACATGCTGTTTGTTTCGTTCAGCGACGGCCACATGGCCTCGTCGTAGGTGCGCGGGATGCCATACCACTCGTCGAATCCTTGATGCGTGGGAAACCGCGCCTCGGCGCTGCCGAGATGCCATTTACCCCATATACCGGTAGCGTAGCCTCTCGCGGACAACAACTCCGCGATGGTAACCTCCCACAGCGTCAACCCGTCCGGAATGCCGCCAAGCGGGACTTCGTATGTGCCAGAGCGGATGGAAAATCGGCCCGTCATGAGCGCCGACCGACTTGGCGTGCACTGAGCCTCGACATTGAAGTTGAGTAGCCGCATGCCTTCGCTTGCGAGCTTGTCGATACGCGGCGTGGGCGCACCGCGAAGGATGCCACCGCCGTAAACGCCTAGTTCGCCGTAGCCCAAGTTGTCCATAAGCATGAAGACAATATTTGGCTCCTTGTCCGCCGCTTTGGCCGGAGCGACAGCGCAAAGCATCGCAACCGCAGCCAACAGGGGCCAGACAGCGGTGCTGAATTTGCGATTCACGATCTTTTATCCTTTCACTTGGCTATTCCTCACAGGGTGGGAGCCTGCTGCTTCGGAGGTCCGAGAGCCTCCGAAGACAATCGTCCGGCCTCGGGGACGAGCCTGCGCTTGATACTCCTAGTAGCCCTTGGCGAAGCCCGAGGTGGATTCGGTCTAGAACTGAGATGCCAGCAGCTACACCTGCGATTTTGCCAAAATAATCGAACTGAAGTGCGCCAGCTTCACGCCGCTTGCTATGACTTTTTCGGATGACGATGAGCCGTCCGGCACGACAGCTCATTGAGCTCAACCGGCCGATCCGTTCTTCCAATGTTCAAGATGTCGTACACTCAGAGCACTTTCGTGTAGTGACCCCTCACAGACAAAGAACACGCCCGAATACTCGCTGCCGCATTGAT
>CAZSOI010000233.1:0-3933 GCA_964608115.1 uncultured Burkholderiaceae bacterium
GTCAGGCCGATCAATACCAACTCCAATATCTGGATCGGAAACTTCGCTGTCGGGGTGGCGGGGGCCTACTTACTCCGCATGATGGGCTCAATCCTGCAGTGGGTGCAGCGGCGACCTCAGCAACGCGACGAACCGTCAGGGTAGAGTTTTCGAAGAAAAACTGTGACGGCGCCAACGCTCATTTACTGGAAACTTGGCGATTTCATTGCTCGGAAGCGGCCAGTCGCATCCGACCGCATGGGGTCGGCAAGGCCGGAACGCGGCCGCTATCTGCGAGAGCTCGTCGGCAACCGCTATCAGAAGGTTTGCGGGCTTCGTGCTTCCGGATTGCTGCTTGTTGACCTAGACCGGACGTGCGGCCTTGGCTTCAGCCGACACCAGCGACGCTCCTGGTCGGCCATAAGCGAAGGTCGGCCCCGAACGCGGATCGCAGCTGAAAGCGGTCATCGAGAACTCTTCGGCCTTCGTCGGCTTTCGGAGCGCTCTCTACTCTGCAATCAGTCATGAGTTAGACGCCGGTCTCTTGAGCGGCCAAGTCTCAGATCGAGATGCCCCAATCCGGCGGTTGCAATCGACTCCAAATTGTTAGAGGATAACCTCTCAATGGAACTACGGCATGTTGCGTGGTTTGTGAGAGGACAAATCACATAACCTGGACGCAGGGGGGGTCGCGAATTAGCAACGCTTGTTCTTCCCTTTAAAGGAGGGGGGTCAAGATGAAGGTAACCGACTTCAGCCTTCTTGAGCAGATGCGATTGACCGAATCGCACATCTCTGGTCGCAAGGAGCTGTTCTTCATCACATCAAGTGACGCCGCCCAACTGCTGAAGGTTCGTCCCCTAGTCGATACGCAACTCGATGCGCTTGTCGATCACTTCTACGAGTTACAGACGGCAAATCCCGAGGTTGCCCTTTTGATCGGCGATTCCGACACTCTTCGTCGGTTGCGCAGCGCGCAGCACAGTTATATTTTGGATCTTTTCAGTGGCGTCTATGACGTCGAGTACGTCAACAGCCGCCTGCGCATTGGGATGATTCACAAGCGCATCGGCGTAGAGCCGCGACTCTATCTTTCGGCAATCTCCATGTTGAGGCGCATGCTGGTAGATGTAGTGCGGGAGTCGATTAAGGACGAGAAGGAGCGTGCCGCAACGATCGACGCCCTGCAAAAACTAATCATGTTCGACATTTCCCTTGTGGTGGATACGTACATTCGCAGCATGTTGTCGGAGATCGAAACCGCCCGGGAAAAATCGGAGAATTATGCCCGAGTACTGGAAGAGAAGATTCGGGAACGCACGCTGGAGCTGGAGACGCTGTCTCGCACGGACTCCTTGACGGGGTTGTTTAATCGGCATCACCTGAACGTGGCTCTCACACAATCACTTCGAACGGCAAAGAGGCGTGACGAACCGCTGACGTTGGCCTATGTCGACGTCGACGGATTGAAATTGATCAACGATAAGCACGGTCACCAGGTGGGTGATCGGCTCTTGAAAGACGTCGCCAAGGCCCTGAAGTACGCTACGCGATCGGAAGACTACTGCTTCCGGCTCGGCGGGGACGAATTTTGTGTCATTTTGAACAACTGCGACTTATCGCGTGCCAAGGAGAAATGGGAAGGTCGAGTTAAGGGATATTTGCAAAAACAGGAATTTCGGCCCAACGTCAGCATTGGCTATGCGCAGTCCGGCCCAGGCGAGCATGCATCGCCGGAACCTCTTATTCAGGAGGCCGACGCGCAGATGTACAAAGCGAAGAGCGTCCGAACACTCGGCTAGGGCCGAAGCCTTCGCGACGAACCTGGCTGCCTCGGTTAGTTCGCTTGAATTCCGAGGAAGAAGGGAGGCATCGGGGTCGGCCCAATGCTGCAAAGTCCGCGTCTGTTTAGCGGGGCGCGGTCCGCGCTGGGTCCACCTTGCGCGAAAACTCCGACTGGCAAAGTCCGCTTGTATGGTTGAGGTCGGGTTTATCGCAAGGCGGTCGCTGACGACAATACCATGCAATGGCCGGGACGCGGCCGATTGCAGTAATACCGCGAACCTACCCTTTGCTACTGCACGGCCAATAGCTGACGCAAGTCGTTGCATCTGAATTCGCCTGGAAATGAGCGCTTTCCCCCGTCACCGGCACTGCGGCACACGTCGTGCAATTGGCATTACGGGCGAATGAAGAAATGAAGGTCGTCATGAAGGTCCTTTTGCCGGCTCTGCTTAGTCTGGTATTCGTCATCATCGCATGGTTCATCGTCCGGTACGGGCTCAAGGTTGCCTTCAGAGCGAGGCAAAGCTCGTCGTGGCCTTCGACAGAGGGTGAAATATCGCACTCCGCGGCTCTCGTTCGCTCGAATAGGACGTCAAGCGGTGATTCCGGGCCGACGTATGAAGCCGATGTGGCCTATCGCTATAGGGTAAATGGCACCGATTATTCGTCGTCCAGAGTCACTTATTGGATTGGTCTTCCACTACTCGGCGCGCGCAGAGTATTGTGGCCCGTTATCCCGGTCAGTCGAAAGTTCTGGTCTATTACGACCCCGCCGATCCTTCCGAGGCGGTGCTAGAGCCCGGGAGCCAAAGTGGGCTCGCTCTCTTGTACGCGGCTGGCGGGGTCTTCGCGGTCGGTGGTTTCTTCTTCCTCATAATGAGTTTGACCGGACACGTTCGCATGGGCTAGCAGTCTGCAGTTCGCGATGAGTCGAGACCGTGTGAGTACGCGAGTCACCAGACTGCCTTTGTCGATCAATTCCGCTGTTAGGGCGAGCGAAGCCCAGTCAGACGAGACGTCTTCAGGTTGGTAGTTCGCCTCTGGTATGTCCGCTTTGGAGAAATTGTCCGGGCTGGGGCAGGTTGTCATAGTCACTGGGCGACTGCGACGCGGGCCCTCCGCGATCGCCACTCAATCTTCAAAGTAGGAAGCAGGGGACCGTCGCAAACCCCCGCGTCCCCGCGAGCGAACGCGTGCTTTTCGTAATATCGGCAAAAGCCATATACGCAAAGCGAAACGGACTAAAGACGGTATTAAAAATCCCCGGCGAAATGTTTTCCGCAGTGTGCTTCTGTCTCGTATAGCGACGCCCCCTTCGGGAAGAACTGGCGCTCGCGCGTGCAGCCAAAACGATTGCCTTGCGCGAAGACCTGCGTGAAACGGTGAAAGCCGACGACGAGTTTCAGCGGGTTTGTAAGCGGCTAATCGCGTGAGGTAGAGTCACCAAAACCGTTTACGTGAAGCTGTCGGCGATTGCCAGGCGCTTGACATGGGTTTGATCGGGTAATCTGGGCCTTTTTAGTCGGCCATATCCGCTATTTGTGCGGTGGGATGCACTGTTCTGACCGAGTCCGTGCTCCGGTAACGGCGCGCGCAATCATTTTGACTTGTTGTTGTTAACGTTCACCATATATTGCGCGTACCGGGGCTTCGGCGGCTAGGGGAGATACGCATGGACGCGAAAACGTTGCGCAAGATGCAGACGCCGCTGAAGGAGCGGTATCGAAGCGACGCCAGAGCTGCTCTGGTTACCCTCAAGGCGACAGGGACGATCGACGATACCCGCATCGCTTGCAAAGTAGAGACAGGCCGCGCGTTGGCCATCGCGGGACTTCACCCGGCCACGGGCGGGACCGGCATGGAACTTTGCTCTGGCGATATGTTGCTCGAAGCGCTGGTGGCCTGCGCGGGTGTGACGTTGAAGGCCGTTGCGACCGCGCTTGACATTCCGCTGCGATCGGGTCGTGTGCTCGCCGAAGGCGATCTTGATTTCCGGGGGACCCTGGGAGTGGCCAAGGAAGCACCCGTAGGATTCGCGGCGATCCGTCTCGACATTTTCGTTGATTCGGATGCATCTGACGAGAAGCTTGATCAATTGCTCAGGCTGACAGAACGCTATTGCGTCGTGTACCAGACAATTCGCAGCGGAACGCAGGTCGACGTAAAGAT
>CAZSOI010000234.1:0-13783 GCA_964608115.1 uncultured Burkholderiaceae bacterium
CCAGGGCGCGGCCAAGGGCCTGTTCCGGCGACATGTAGTTGGGCGTGCCGATGAGCTTGCGCGAAGCATCGGTCTTTCCCTGCTTTCCCTGGGCCAGCGCGATCCCGAAATCCAAGACTTTGGGTTTCATGTCGCGCCCGAGGAAGATGTTGCTTGGTTTGATATCGCGATGGATCAGGCCGCGGCGGTGGGCAAAATGCACCGCATCGGCAACGCGGGCGATCAAGGCCGCAGCGCTCTCGGGGGACATCGGGCGGTTGGTTGCCAACCAGTGGTGCAGATCCGAACCCTTGAGCCGCTCCATTGCGATGTAGACCATTGACTCATTTTTGCCGGCGTCAAAGACGGTCACGATGGACGGGTGGTTTAGGCCCGCCGCGATTTTTGCTTCCTGCAAAAAAGCCGCTTCCAAATCCTGGTGGTCGGGCTGCTCTGGATCGATCGGTATCGCTTTGATCGCGACATCACGCCCAAGCACTGGGTCGGAGGCGGAATAAACGACACCATTGGAGCCGCGGCCAATTTCCTCGCGAATGATGAAGCGCCCGATGCGCTTTGGCAGGCTCGGTGGCGCCTCTTTCGGGTCTCGAGCATCAACGGCAAGCGCTGGCGTCATGAGAAGGCTTTTGCGGTGTTGCGAACGGTTGTTGCAATTCGAAAATCCAATCGGTTTGCGCCAGGGCGTATCGTTGCCAGCACTGGGCGCGCGCAGCTGCTGCACGCCGCATGCCGGGAATCTCTCCCAGGGGGAAGCTACCCCATGCACTTGGCCTAGCGGTATCCCGAAAACTGCCTAGCGTCTCCATGTTTATTGGAGCCTATAAAGCCTTTAGTTTCGAAAACTTCTAGGCAATGCCGGCTCTTGAACCAGGCCACGCGCCTGTTCTAAGTGCTTGGCGTAGCGGTAAAAAGTTCCCTCAAAGTTGGCAAACGCAATGATAAAGCCTGCCCAGCCATCTAAAAATCCAAACTGAAACACGTAATGACGCAAAAATGCTGCAATACCGTGCACCAAGGCGCCTCCCATGGACGGGCGAACGCCGCGCGCACTAAGCCGCTCGGTCCCCAGCGTCGAGTAGCGCTGCATCTTGTGCAGCATCTGCGCCAGGTCGCGGAAGGGAATTTGCGCAATCGGTTCGTGCAAATAACCCAGCGTACCGTCCAGCACAAATGTTTCGTGCACGGCATCTTCCGTATAGCGCAATTTGCCCCGGCGAAATAGTTGCGGCTGCCGGTAATCGGGGGAGTACCCCGAGTAGCGCATCCAGCGTCCAAAGACGTAGTTTCGCCGTGGCACCCAGTAGGCATCGGAGGCATCGGCCCGCAGCACCGTAGCGCGAATTTCCGCTGCTGCGGCCTCGGTGCAGCGCTCGTCGGCATCCAAGCTAAATATCCAGTCGCCCGATAGCGCTTGCAATGCGGCATTGCGCAGCTTGCCAAAACCCTCAAATGGAACCTGGATCACCTGCGCCCCGTAGCGCCGGCAGATTTCCACGGTCTGGTCGGTGCTGTAGGAGTCTGCGACGACGATCTCATCGGCCCAGCCGACGCTGCGCAGTGCCGCCTCGATTTTCTCGGCCTCGTTATACGCGATGATGTATGCGGATATGCGCGCCATGCTGCTCCTGGGGTCTCGCGCGTTGCAAGGCGCGGTCGATGGTAGGCGGCTATTATCGCGGAAGCGATCCGAGGCGGAGATTGGGTATGAAAACGAGCGCGGTGCAAGTATCCCGGTATGGCGGACCCGAAGTGCTCGAGATGGTCGAGCGCGAGGTGCCGGCGCCGGGCCCAGGGGAAGTTCGGCTGCACAATCGTGCGATCGGTCTGAATTTTATTGATATTTACTACCGCACCGGGCTGTACAAGGAGAACTTGCCCCACGGCCTTGGCATGGAGGGCGCAGGCGAAGTCGAGGCCGTCGGCTCCGGCGTGAACAACGTCAAGGTCGGAGATCGGGTTGCCTATGCTTCGGGTGGCCTGGGAGCGTATGCGACGGTGCGCAACATAGGGGCCAACAGTCTGGTTCTGCTGCCACGATCGATCAGCTTTGAGCAGGCCGCGGCCGTTATGCTCAAGGGCTTGACGGTGCAATATCTGTTTCGGCAGACCTACCGTCTGCAGGGCTACGAAACGATACTGTTTCATGCTGCGGCCGGTGGCGTGGGACTGATCGCATGCCAATGGGCGCGAGCCCTTGGCGTTCGTCTTATTGGGACGGTCGGCTCGCCCCAGAAGGGTCGCATCGCGAGAGAACACGGGGCATGGCAGGTTATCGACTATCGGGCCGAGGATTTTGTCGAGCGGGTGCGCGAGATCACGGCAGGCGCCAAGGTGCCCGTCGTCTACGACGGCGTGGGAAAAGATACGTGGGAAGGTTCGCTTGACTGCCTTCAGCCGCGCGGCCTGATGGTGAGCTTTGGCAGCGCCTCGGGTGCCGTCACGGGCGTGAATCTGAACATCCTGGCACAAAAGGGTTCGCTCTTTGTCACGCGGCCAACTCTGGCAACGCACATCGTGCCGCGATCTCGAATGGAGGAGTCCGCGCTAGAGCTCTTTGATCTGATCGATCGCGGTGCCATTCGCGTCGAAGTCGAACACAGCTATCGCCTGGAGCAGGCAGCACAAGCGCATGCGGACTTGGCTGAAAGGAAGACGTCGGGCTCGTGCGTTTTGATTCCTTGAAGAGCAGCAGCGCCGACCAGGGCACCGCGGCTTCGAGCCGAAACGAACAAACACGCGCGCAGGGCCTTCGCTGGAACTGGCGCGGGCCCGAATCGATCGTGCTTTTGTCCCTCGTGGGCGCAATGTTGCTGGTTCGCCTGGCAACGCTGAGCAGCTATCCACTGATGGACACAACGGAGGCGCGCTACGGCGAAATTGCACGCGTGATGCTCTCCACGGGTAACCTGGTTACGCCGCAGGAGGTTCCTGGAACGCCTTTTTGGGCCAAGCCACCCTTGTACGCGTGGCTTAGCGTGGGCGCGATGCAGGTTCTGGGAGTAAACGAATTTGCCTTGCGTCTGCCCTCGTTTTTCTGTGCCCTTGGCATTTTGGCGCTTTGCTTGACCTGGTCCGATTCGCTCGCGCGCTGGCGCTCGTCAACAGAGCGCGCCCGCGCCGTTTTGCTCAGCTTGGTTTTGTTGACGACCTCGGTTTTGTTCTTTGTCAGTGCCGGGGCGGTGATGACCGATCCGTCCTTGGCGCTGTGCACGACATGGATGCTTGCGGCTTTTCACCACAGCGCGATTCGCTCCTCCCGCGCTGCGATCTGGCGTTGGGGATTTTTTGTCGCCGCGGGCTTGGGCATGCTGGCAAAGGGCCCGGTGATCTTGCTGTACGTGGGAGCGCCGATCGTCCTTTGGACGCTTTGGCAACGGCGCATCGCAGGTGTGTGGCGTGCGTTGCCCTGGGCAAGCGGAGCCTTGCTGGCAGCGGCAATTTGCGTGCCGTGGTACCTGTTGGCAGAGGAGCGAACTCCAGGCTTTTTGCAATATTTTTTGCTTGGCGAGCACGTCATGCGGTTTCTCAAGCCCGGCTGGCAGGGAGATTTGTACGGCACTGCGCATGCCAAACCCTTGGGCATGATCTGGGCATACCTGGCGGGCGCATTGGGGCTGGGGGCCGCGATCGTGGTGGGCGCTGCGCTGGCGGCGAGCCGCGCGTGGATAAGGACTGGCCGTGCCAATGGTCGCATAAGCGGCGGCGCCAACGGCGCAATACATGCGGAGCGCGGCTTTTTGCTTCTTGCCACCTTGGTTCCGCTTGCTTGTTTTACTTTCGCCGGTAACGTAATTTGGACGTACGTCTTGCCGGCCCTCGCACCCTTGGCCGTGCTTGTGGCCGATTTTCTTGCGCCGCTGCTGGAGCACGCACCGCGTTGGCGCCTTGCTGTGTACGCCACGCTGGGTGCAGCGGGCCTTAGCGTCGCGGTTGCCACCATTGCCTGGGTACCGCGCCAAGTCGCCAGGCATTCGAGCGCGGCGCTCGTGGCCCAGTGGCACGAGCACGGCGGCGCTAGCGCAAATCAGATCGTCTATGTTGGTCGCAAGGTCCCGGCTTCCCTGCGTTTTTATTCGGGCGGTTTGGTGCGCAACGCGCCTGATCTGGCCGCGGCAATGCCGCCGGGCGATCAGCCTCGCGACTGGTACCTTGCGCTTTCACCCGATCGTGTGCAGGAAGTTTCGCAATTTGCGGCCAAACAGTCGGGTTCGTGGACGGTGCAGACAATTGGCACCAACGCCGATTTGGCATTGGTTCACGTGCATGGATAAGCCAGCGCGCCGTAAAAAGTCGCAGCGCGCGGCAATCGAGTATTAGCCTGCGTGCAGCTTGGTGACGTACTCGACTTCTTCGCGGCTTCCCAGAAATACCGCGACACGCTGGTGCAAGGAGGAGGGCTGGATGTCCAAGATGCGTCGGCGTCCGTCCGTTGCGGCTCCTCCGGCCTGCTCGACTAGATATGCCATCGGGTTGGCCTCATACATCAGGCGCAGCTTGCCGGGTTTATCGGCTTCACGCCGATCACGCGGATAAATGAAGATGCCCCCGCGCTGCATGATGCGATGCACGTCCGAGACCATCGAAGCGACCCAGCGCATATTGAAATTCTTGCGGCGCACGCCATCAACCCCGGCAAGACATTCATCGATGTAGCGCTTCACCGGCGGCTCCCAATGGCGCATGTTGGACATGTTGATTGCAAACTCCTGGGTCTGCGAGGGAACGCGCAGGTTCTCCCGCGTCAGCAGAAACGTGCCGGTGTCCTTGTCTAGCGTAAATTCGTGCACGCCGTGACCAACGCTGATCACAAGCTGCGTCTGCGGACCATATAGCGCGTAGCCCGCACAGACCTGATTGGTCCCGGGCTGCATGAACGCAGCTTCTTCGGGTCGCGGATGATGTGCCGGTAACACCGAGAAGATGGTCCCGATGGAGACGTTTACGTCAATATTGCTCGATCCATCCAGGGGATCAAAGAGCAATAGGTAATCGCCCCGCGGGTAGGCGACCGGAATTCCGACAGGCTCGTCCATTTCCTCCGATGCCATGGCCGCAAGCGTGCCACCCCACTCGTTGGCCTCGATAAGCATTTCGTTGGCCAAAATGTCGAGCTTTTTTTGTGTCTCGCCCTGAACGTTGGTCGAGGAAGCGCTGCCCAGCACCCCGCTAAGGGCGCCGCGCCCAACGGCATGCGATATGGTCTTGACCGCCCGTCCGACGGTTTCCAGGAGCAGGCGAAGATTCGGATCCATGGCGCTGCTGCGTTCGCAACGGATCAAAAAGTGGGTCAGGGTCAGCGGGTTCATGGGAAAGGCTCCGAAAGGCTCCAGAGGAGCTAGTTTGCCAGGGCGCGATCGATAATTTCGCGCACGTCGCGGGAAATTTCGCGGTTGCGACCAACTTCTTCAAGGGCGCGGCGCATCTGTGCGCTGCGATCGGGCGTGTAGCGGCGCCAGCGCTCGAGGCTGCGAGCGATGCGAGCAGCGATAATAGGGTTAATGCGATCCAAGCGCATCACCTGATCGACCCAAAAAGCATAGCCGGAGCCGTCGGGACGATGAAACTCGGCCGGGTTGCCGTTGCAAAAACTCAACACGAGCGCGTTGACGTTGTTGGGGTTTTTCTCCGAATACGCGCTGTGCCGAAGCAGCACCTTGACCCGCTCCAGGACCGGTGGCTCACCCTCATAGGCCGGCGCCGTCGCTTGCAGCGAAAACCATTTGTTCATAAGCAGCGACTCGCCTTGCCACTCGCGCGCAACCTGCAGGAGCACCTCGGCCTTGATCGGCGTCGGACTTTGCACGATGGCTGCGAGGGCTGCGTACTGGTCGGTTAGGTTATCGCCCTGCGCAAGCTGGCGGCGTGCAAGCTCCAGCGCCTGCTCATCGCCCGTTGGCACCAGGTGCGATAGGGCAAGATTTCGCAGTGCGCGACGCCCGGCGTGCGTCGAATCGGGGCGGTATTTCTCGGAGCTGCTCATTTCGAGGTAGATCTTGCGCCATTGCTCGAGGAGTTCTCTGCCCAACCAGCGACGCAAGCTGTTTCGCGCGTCTCGAATCGCCCGCGGTTCGACGACCGCACGCTGCTCGGCAATGATGGTTTCGCTTGGCAACTGCAAACTGCGTTCGCGAAAGGCGGGCGAAATGGACTCGTCTGTTAGTGTTTTTTTCGCAACGCGCAGCAGCGTCTCGCTAAATTGCACGACTTCGCCGCCTTCGATGCAGTCCGTGGCGCGCAGCAGCGCGGCAAGCGCGATCTTTTGTCCCGCTTCCCAGCGATTAAAGCCGTCACTATCGTGCGCGGCGAGCAGCGCCAACTCTGCATCCTCGTAGCGGTGTTCGACGATGACGGGTGCGGAAAAATCGCGAAACAACGATACAACCGAGCCCGGCGCAACGTCGCGCAGGCGAAGCGAATGCACGCCCTGGGTGAGCTCGATGACCTGCGTTGTCGCGTTCGTTGGCAGCCGACCCTCAATGTGCAGCATCTGGTCGCGGCCATCGGCGCCGACGAGCCCGAACGCCAGCGGGATCAGCAACGGCTCCTTGTTGGGCTGACCGGGTGTAGGCGGACAACTCTGTGCGATGCGCAGCTCAAGCGTGCGCGAGTCAGCATCGTAGACGCGGTTGACCGCGACGTGCGGGGTGCCGGCCTGCGAATACCAGCGCAAGAACTGGCTCAGATCGCGGCCCGAGGCATCTGCCATTGCGGCGATGAAATCGTCGCAAGTCACGGCTTGACCGTCGTAGCGCGCAAAATACACGTCCAGCCCGCGCCGAAACGTCTCGGGGCCCAGCAGCGTCTGCAGCATGCGCACGACCTCCGCACCCTTTTCATAGACGGTCGCGGTGTAAAAATTGCTGATCTCCAGGTACGCGTCGGGACGAACGGGGTGCGCCATCGGGCCCGCATCCTCGGGAAATTGTGTCGCCCGCAAGGCGCGGACATCGTCAATGCGTGCGATCGCGCGCGCCGTCGCCGGGTCGGCTTTGACCGCGGCAGCCTCTGCCGCTAGCAGGTCGCGCGTGAACTCCTGATCGCGAAAAACAGTCAAGCCCTCTTTGAGGCTGAGCTGAAACCAGTCGCGGCAGGTGACGCGGTTGCCGGACCAGTTATGAAAATACTCGTGCCCGACGATGGACTCGATGGTTGCGAAGTCCGTGTCGGTCGCGATTCGAGGGTCGGCCAGCACATACTTGGCGTTAAAAATATTCAGTCCCTTGTTCTCCATCGCCCCCATGTTGAAGTCGGCGGTGGCCACGACCATGTATCGGTCCAGGTCCAGTTCGCGCCCAAAACGCGTTTCGTCCCACGCGATAGCGCGGCGCAAGCTCGCGGCAGCATGCTCCAGGCGAGGCAAATCCGCGGGATCAGCCCAGATCTGCAGCAACACTTCGCGTCCGCTGCGTGTACGAATTTTCTCGTCGCGGCTCGCAAGCCGCGCAGCAACGACGGCAAAAAGATAACTGGGTTTGGGGTGCGGATCGTCCCAGACCACGTAATGACGCCCGTTGCCGAGGTCCCCTTGGCCGACCAGATTGCCGTTGGAAAGCAACACGGGAAATCGCTCCCGATTGGCCCGAAGCGTCACCGTGTAGCGCGCAAGCACGTCCGGTCGGTCCGGAACCCACGTGATGCGGCGCATGCCTTCGGCTTCGCATTGCGTAAAGAGCGAATCGTTGGAGACGTACAAACCCATGAGCGTGGAGTTATCACGCGGATGGATGCGATTGCGCACGCGCAGCGTAAAACGATCGGCCGCAGGCGAAGCCAAGCGCAACACATCGCCCTCGAGCTGATATTCGGTTGCACCAAGCGCATGTCCATCGAGTTCAATGGAAATAAGCTCAAGTTGCGTGCCGTCTAATTCGACTGGCGCGCGCTGAACAGCCGTGTTGCGTCGCAGTTCTAATGTGGCCTGTACCTCAGTTGCGTTCAGATCGAGGTCAAATTCCAGAGCGATCCGATCGAGCAAGTACGCGGGGGCGCGGTAATCGGCGCGTTGAACGCGCGCGGACGCGGTTTTTTGCATAGTGGCGATCGGGTAGTGCGAGTGAACGACTTGGGAAGAACGATCTGCGTCCGGACTCGGCTGCGACGCCAGGCGCTTTGAAGGACATTTTAGCGCTCTCTGCACCTGCACTGCGCAACCGCCGAAAGCGCGCTGTAGCGCGGATTTCGGGTGCTTGCCACGATTTTGTGCAAATCGCATTGACAGGTACATTGGCGCTGTTGGTATTTATGAGCACAAGCGTGCCGGTAACTTCTTTTTCTGCCTTCCTTACGGATGCGGGCGACTCTGGGGTGCTGCTGCCGATCGCGCTGGTCAGCGCGATTTTGCTTTGGCTGTCGCATTCGGGTCGTGCCGCGTGGTTGCTGCTGCGATCCGTGCTGCTGGCCGCTGCGTTGATTGCCGTGCTAAAGGTGCTTTTTCTTTCGTGCGCGGCGCACTGGCGACCTGATCTGATCAGTCCGAGCGGACACGCCTGCTTGAGCACTGCGGTCTTCGGTAGTTTGGGAATTGTGGCCGCAACGGGTCGAGGAGCGCTCACACGCGTAAGCATTGCCGTTCTCGTTGCGGCGTTGGTTGGCATCATAGCGATTTCACGAGTAATGATCGGCGTCCACACCTGGACCGAAGTCATCGTCGGACTTCTTGTCGGAGCTGGCGCCTTGTTGTTATTTGCCTGGTCGTACGCACACACGGCGCCGCCCAGCATTAATCTGAAGACTTTCGGGGTCACGTTGCTGGCGACCTTATTGCTTGCCTTCGGCATCCGCCTGCCGGGCGAGAGCGTTTTGCGTCATGTCGCGCGGCGCATCGGCGAGAACTGCGAATTCGCCGGGATCGAGCGGCCGCTGCGTGTGCCAACAACATTGCCAGCACGCGACCTGTAGCCGCTGCAGGGCCCTCGTAGCCAAGCCGCTGGCCTCTAGCGGCTTTGTAAGAGCACCAAGACGTCCTCTGCCAGCGCATGCGCGCTTTGATCGTAGGGCGTGACGATGCGCGTATTGCCACGGTCGTCGATCACGTAGGTCGAGGCGGTGTGGTCTACCGCGATTTCCCCGTGGCGATCAACGATCTGGTAGCTTGCATGAAAGGATCTGACGGCGGCATCGGTTTGTTCGGGCGTTCCACGCAAACCGATGAAGCTTGGGTCGAAGTTCGGCACGTATGCGCGCAAGATCTGCGCGCTGTCGCGGGCCGGATCCACCGTGACAAACAGTGCCTGGACACGCTGCGCGTGCACGCCCAGAATGCGCCGCACCTCGGCGAACTTTGCAAGCGTCGTTGGACAGACGTCGGGACAGTGGGTGTAGCCAAATGAAAGCAGCACGACTTTGCCGCGAAAGTCTCTTAGCGTGTGCACTTGGCCTGATGCATCCGAGAGACTAAAATCCGCGGCCCAGTTCTCCGAAGTCACATCCCGGCCATGAAATCGACTTGGCCCTTCGCCACCCAGCCAGGGTAGCGCCCATCTGGACGTCAAAACGAGGGTTGCCAGAACGATTGCCCCCAGCGCAAGCACCACGGCGATCGTGCGGCGCCTGGCCGATGCATCAATCACGCTTGCCCGCCGAGGAGGATTTGACCGCACTGTTCAAAGCGCGTATCGGTGCGACCACATTTGTGCTGTGGCGCGCTCCGGTTGCGTCGAGCCAGTGCAGCGTAAGAGAAATGCTGCGGCCAACTTGCAGCGGTTGCTTTAACCCAATGAGCATGATGTGAAAGTCGTGCTCGAGCGCTACCGTCTTGCCTGCCGGCAGGTCAAGGTGCTCGATGCGCTGCATGCTCATCATTCCGTTGACAACACGCATTTCGTGGATCTCCACGCGCTGCGCCGCGGGGGACGATGCTCCGAGAAGCTGCGCATCTTGGCGGCTCATCAGGTGCATGAATACCCCCGAACCGGTCTGCCCCTCGACGGTCGCCCGCGCCCACGCGTCACTTACCGTCAACGCAGGGGAAACATTCGCATCGCCTGCGGCGATTGCCGGGCCCGCGGCCACGCACAGACAAAAAAGCAAACTAAGCGCACGCATATCGGACCCTCGCTACTGGTCAAGTCCCAATTGCCAGAGCAAAAAGGCGTATTCGCGCGCCGTTTCCCGGTAGCTTTGAAAGCGTCCGCTTTTGCCACCGTGGCCGGCAGTCATGTCGACACTCAAGAGCAAGGGGTTACGGTCGGTTTTGCGGGCGCGAAGCTTTGCCACCCATTTGGCCGGCTCGTAGTACTGGACTTGAGAGTCCCACAAACCGGTGAAGACGAGCATCGCCGGGTAGTCCTGTGTGCGTACGTTGTCGTACGGGGAATACGAGAGCATGTAATCGTAGTACGTCTTTTCGCGCGGATCGCCCCACTGGTCAAATTCGTTGGTCGTCAGCGGAATACTTTCATCGAGCATCGTCGTAACGACGTCCACAAAAGGCACGCGGGCAACGATGGCGCGATAGCGCTCCGGGGCCATGTTGGCCACGGCGCCCATGAGCAGCCCGCCAGCGCTCGCGCCTTGCGCACATACTTTGTCGCGGGCAGCGTAGCCCTTGCGTACAAGCTCCTCGGTCACGTCGATGAAGTCGGTAAAAGTGTTGCGCTTTTTTAGCAAACGACCCTCGTCGTACCACTTGCGCCCAAGCTCCTGGCCGCCACGCACATGCGCAATGGCAACGACAAACCCGCGATCCATGAGACTCACCCAGCTCGTCCGAAAGCGCGGGTCAACGCAATATCCATAGGAACCGTAGCCGTGCAGGTACAGTGGCGCGCTGCCATCGAGCCGCGTGCTCTTGCGATAGGCAAGCGAAACCGGAATGGGCGTTTTATCGCGCGCCGCGGCAAACAAAAATTCTGTCTGGTAGTTACTCGCGTCAAATCCGCCCAACACCGCGTCGGTCTTCTTCCATTGACGCTCGCGCGTGGCCATGTCGTACTCGTAGATCGTGCGCGGGGTGGTCAGCGAGGTGTATTCGTAGCGCAGAACGCAACTTTCGATGTCCGGAATGGGCATGATCGTCATAGCGTACGTGGGTTCGCCCGATTCGATCACGGTGTCGCGGGCAAAATCGCAATCGCCATGCCAGTTGCGTATGCGGATTTTGCGCAGGCCTCCTGCGCGTTCGTTTACCGCAAGATATCGAGACGAGACTTCGAAGTCTTCGATAAACGCGTCGTCGCGATGAACCACAACGTCCCGCCAAGTCTGCTTGTCAGCCGCTGTGCCAATCGGGGCGCGCACAATGCAAAAGTTCGGCGCGTTCCAGTTCGTGCGGATGATGAATTCCTCGCCCAGGTGCTCCACGTCGTATTCGTGCTCGGGCTCGCGCGGCAGCACCATATGGCAGCAAAGTTGCGGGTCGTCGGCGTACACATAGCGCCATTCGCTTTGGTCGGTGCTGGAGCTGCAGATAAGCAGGAATTTTTCCGAGCGGCTCTTATCGACGCTCAGGTAATAGCTGTGATCGGCCTCTTCATACACCAGGCGATCACTGACTGCGTCCGCTCCTAGGCGATGCGCCCGCAGCCGCACCGAGAGCAGTGTGACCGGATCCTTTTCGATGTAAAGGACAGTGGCGTTGTCGGCTGCCCACACAATTTGGGCTTCGACGTTGGCCACACGGTCCGCGAGCGTTTGCCCGTCGCGCAAGTCCTTGATGCGCAACTCGTATTGGCGCCGCCCCACAATATCGACCGTGTAGGCCAGCAAGCTGCCATCGGGACTTATCGCGTAGTCACCGAGTTCGAAATATTCCAGGCCTTTGGCCATTTCATTGCCATCGAGCAAAATCTGCTCGGGCTGGTCCATGGCTTTTCGTCGGCGCGCGTAAATCGGGTATTCGCTGTCTGCTGCAAACCGCGTGTAGTACCAAAAGTCGTGGTACCGCACCGGTACGCTCGAGTCCTGCGGCGGCAGCCGCGCGATCAACTCCTCGTACAGCGCTTGCTCCAACGCTGCATGGGGCGCAAGCATGACCTGCGTATAGGCGTTTTCCCGTCTCAAATAGTCAAGTACTCGTGGCGAGGCGCGTGTGTCATCGCGCAACCAGTAATAGGGATCGGTTCGGCTACCCCAGGGCGATGGCACTTGATGCGCCAGCGCATCGGCTTGCGGCGGTGCAAGATCGGTTAATTCCCGAAAAGCTTGACCGCGCGTCCCCGTCATGAGATTGTCTGCCTTGTCCAGCTTCAGATCAGGGGCTTGTTGATCTTAGTCAAGCGCGCGGCCTTGCGCGCCCCGAAAATCGACGCCCTTGTCCCGGCCGTGCACCCATGCCAATGGATCCAAGATCCGGTGCCGCGGGGATTGTGCGCGGATGCAGGAGGACGACCGTCGGCCTGCGCGAGCGATATTTTGACAGGACGTCCTTCGGAGGAGATGCAATGGGTGAAACATACTTGATTATTTTAATTTTAATGACCTTCGTGATCCCGGCCTTGGCGATCTTGGGCGATAACGCTAACTGGACACGCAAGAAGTAACTTGGTTTAAGTGCCCGCAGATCCCCGGCCATGCCATGCGCCGGGAATCTGCAAAATGCCGCAGCAACATCCGCGCCGCAGCCCGTTGAGCGATACCAGGCGCGAGCGGCAAGTCGCACCGTCCCGTTAGGCCACAGTTTTTCGGCGCGCACACGTGCCCGGGTTCGGACTGCGTCCACCAAAGGACAAAAAATCGGCCCACCAAGGCCGTGGCCATGCGCGCGCCGTCCGAGACGGGCGCAACCAGCTAGGGTTTGCGCGAAGGGTACCTAATGGAAATCCATGAGTTTCAGGCCAAGGAGTTATTGGCCGGCTTTGGCGTGCCGGTGCCCCGCGGCATCGTTGCCTACAGTCCGGATCAGGCCATCTTTGTTGCCACCGAATTAGGCGGGTCCTTCTGGGCAGTAAAGGCGCAAGTGCATTCGGGGGCACGGGGCAAGGCTGGCGGCATCAAGCTATGCCGCACCCACCACGAAGTGGGACTGGCTGCCAGAGAGTTGCTGGGCAAACAGCTGGTGACGAACCAGACCGGTCCGCAAGGAAAGATTGTCCAGCGCGTCTATGTCGAGGTCGCCGAAGCCTTTGAGCGGGAGATCTACCTCGGATTTGTGCTTGATCGCAAGATCCAGCGCATCCGGGTGATCGCCTCGGCTAATGGGGGTATGGACATCGAAGAGATCGCGCAGCGAAGTCCCGAATCCATTTTGCAGACCCAGGTCGAGCCGGCCGTGGGCATGCAGCCGTTTCAGGCCCGGGAGCTGGCATTTGGGCTCGGACTAAACATCAAGCAGGTGAGCCGCGCTGTCACAGCGATCTTGGGTTCTTATCGCGCCTTTCGCGACCTGGACGCCACGATGATTGAAATCAATCCCTTGGTTGTTACGCCCGACGATCGTTTGCTGGCGCTTGATGCCAAGATGAGCTTTGACGACAACGCGCTGTTTCGTCACCCCAATGTTTCGGAGATGCGCGATCCCATGCAGGAAGATCCACGCGAAGCGCAGGCAAACCAGCAGGGGCTGAACTACATCGGATTAGAAGGTGACATTGGCTGCATCATCAACGGGGCGGGTCTGGCGATGGCGACCATGGACATGATCAAGTACGCAGGCGGCGAACCCGCAAATTTTCTCGATGTCGGTGGCGGCGCATCGCCCGAGCGTGTTGCCGAGGCCTTTCGCCTGGTGCTGTCGGATGCCAACGTCAAGGCCATTTTGGTCAACATCTTCGCCGGGATCAATCGCTGCGATTGGGTGGCGCAGGGCGTCGTGCAGGCCGCAGCGGGCCTTAAAGTCCCTCTTGTC
>CAZSOI010000235.1:0-2565 GCA_964608115.1 uncultured Burkholderiaceae bacterium
ACGCTCGTGAGCATGTTTGACCTGGGTCTAAGCTATTCCGCCATGGGTCGTTCTGCCTAAAAACGATGCTATAGTTCTCGGTGCACGGAACAGAGGGCCGGCCATTTCTACGCGGCCCCTTCCTTCATTTGCCGCGTAGTGCAAGAGCGCGGGCGCACTGAACACGACCGCGTCCACCTTATTATCGAGCAGCGCCGAATAAGCCGAGCGTATGTTCCCAAACTCGTATACTTTGGCATTGTTCTCGCGAAGAAAAGCGGCACCGGCACTTCCGCGGCTCGTAGCCACCCGCTTGCCGGGTAAGTCCTCCGGACCCTTGATGCCACTTCGCTGGAGCTGCCCCTGCAGCTTTGGATTATTTTGATGATCTTGGCTGCGCACCATGATTTGCAGCCCGGCGTTCAAGATCGGTTCTGAGAAATCGAACTGTTTCTCGCGCTCCGGAGTGATGGCAATCGCCGCAATGCCGAGATCGGCATTCCCGGATCGCACCTCTTCAAGGAGCGCGCCTACGTTTCGAGCTTCAGACCCTATGGTGACGACCGGTCCGGGGTAAGTATTGCTACCGGTTTTGTCGATTTTTCCACTGGCCGCGAGAGCATTGTCACCGCTCCGGGCCCGGGTAGCCCAACTGAGGTCAAGGTGTTCGCGTTCCTGTTGCTCAAACCCATCGGCAAGGCCGGCCAGGGTGGCACGCAAAGGGCCACGACCGACCAACCCGCGAACACCACCTCGTTCATTCCGTTCGGCAAGGACTATCGGGGTGGCGTTTCTCTCGCGACGGGCTGGCTGGCCGGCTCGCTCGGTGGCGCCAAGCGCATTATCGTCAGCCAGCTTGCGGACGGCGGTTCGGTAAAGATTTTTTCGAGCGGCTCCGCACTGGACGGGGGCCCGTCACTATATCTGCAGAGCCCCCTTCATCACGATCACGGCGCCCATTTTCGCGAGATCGCGAGCTTCGAGCCATTCGGCGGATCTGGCGGCGCACGGGTAGCCACGACCAGTACGACGACCGGGGCCAATCTGCTGATCAGCGGCGTCGCGCCTGGAGGCACGGACGCAAGCGTTTTCAAATACGAGTTCGTCAGATCGAACACTCAGCCGGCGACACTGCAAGCAGTGCGCCTCGGACAAGTCTGGTCCGGAAAAGGATCGCAGCCTGTCATCCTCGGTGGCGATTAGCGGTTCGCTTCACTTGCTTCTTGGGGAGTAGAAAATACTGTCGATCTCGACGATATCGTCGTCAAACAGGCGCTGAACCTGAAACATAGTCCGCGGTGGGTAAGGCAGCTTGCCCCAAAGCTCTGCCTGTGCCTTGCTCACCAGCGGCGCGAAGCGATGCAGGTCGGATACGTAGACCGTGATGCGGACGCAATCCTGTAGCTTCGCGCCCTCCGATTGGGCAATGAGTTTCAGATTCAAAAAAGCTTGACGAATACGGGCTTCAGCACCATCCACGAGTTTATTTGTAGCCGGATCGATGCCCTGCATCCCCGCACCCAAGATGAAGTCCCCCGCACGCGCGCCAACGCTCCAGGTGTCGCTCCCAGTGCTGATTGCGCCAGCCGGATTGAGCGTTTTTACGCCATTGGGCGATGGCGACTGGGCTGAACCGAGAGTCGTCGTCACGGCCAGGGTGAGGCCGCAGACAATAAGACAACGCAACAGCATTTGATCATCTCCCTAAAATAGCCTGATAGATTTACGGCCAGTTTTCCTACCAGTTACCTTGGTGTGCCCGTGATTACCTCAAGCTCGAGAAACAATCCTAGCCAGTCGGGAATAGTCGCGACGAGCTCCAAAGCCCGCAGCTCGTTACACAGAGCCATATCAGTGCCTTGAACCAGCGAGCGCGTTGGCAAGCAGGCTCAAGTAGCCCACCGAAGATTTTGCCATCAAGCACGGAGTTTAAATCTGCTCTGACTCGTTGAGTTCGGCCGAAGTCCGGTGCTCCTTCGAGACCGGCCATAACTGGCGCGAGGCGATCACGTAGGGGCCGGGCGCAAAGACGCTGGCCGATCTTCCCTGAGGTCCCAATCCCGCGTAGCGGTGCTCACGTCCGCAGGTGAGCGCCGCTTTACACGAGCAGCCGCAGTTTGCGACAGTGGCGAATACCTCGTCTATGGTTCCGGTTCAGACGGCGAGAGGCGCGGCACAATGAGAATTTCGCGACGCGAGTTTGTCACGTCGGTCACGGCTAGCGGCATAGCTCTCAGTATCTCGCGGCTGGCAATCGCCGAGGAGCCCAGCTTTGCAGAGCGCGAGACGCTGCCGGGACGGCAACGCTGGAACCCGGCCGCGGGCGGCCGCGGCCGCATCGACGCCGTGCCCAAGGTCACAGGAGCCAAGCTCTACGCGTCCGATTTTCGCGCTGCCGATCTCCCGGGCTGGCCGCAGAACACCTCGCACGCGATGCTGATCCGCACCGCGGATGCGACCCACGTTTTGACTAGAATCGACGTTTCATTGCTGACCGGCGCGTTGAAGCCATCCGTGGTCGTGACCGCCGACGACCTCGCGCGAATCGGCGCGCGCGTTCCCGAATATTATGCCGGCGACCTCTTG
>CAZSOI010000236.1:0-2603 GCA_964608115.1 uncultured Burkholderiaceae bacterium
CCCTGAGCTAGTCCACTACATAACTATCTAACTTGCCGAATCATCTGCTTAGTCATAAAGTAAGTAAGTAATTTTTTACACTCGTCCACTTTCTTATCTGTCCATATGTCCACACCCATGCTTACGGTCGCCGTTGTCGGGCAAAAAGGCGGCACTGGAAAAACCACAGTCGCTATTGGTCTTGCTGTGGCAGCCGCCCAAGCCGGACGCAATTGCGTTCTGCTCGATCTCGACCCTCAAGCCAACGCCGCCAACTGGAAGGACCGCCGGAAAGGCGACAACCCCGCCGTCGTATCGTCTCAAGTGAGCCGATTGAAACAAACCCTCACCATCGCCAACACCCACGGTGCCGACTTCGCTATCATCGACACCCCCGGCAAATCCGACAGCGCTGCCATCGAAGCCGCGCGGGCTGCCGACATCGTTCTTGTCCCCATAGGCCCTCACATTTTCCACGTAGAGACGCTGCCGGGCTTACGCGATCTCTTGCGCGTTGCCGGTGACAAGCCAGCTTTTGTTATCCTCAACGGCCTCCACCCGCAGGCGACCAAACAGCCCGACGAAGCCAGGAATCTCATTCAAGAGCTCTTCCACTTCGAGGTCTGTCCCGTTCATCTTTGCCGCCGCGAAATCTATGCGGAAACCCAGACTTCTGGCTCTTCACCCATGGAAGCTCAACCGGAAGGAAAAGCCGCCGAAGAACTCACCCGGCTTTATGACTTTATTTATCAACAACTCCAGAAGTCGAATAGTCCACATGTCGAAAATGCAAAGCTTGCAGCTCGCGCTTAATAAGCAAAAGCCTGCCGAGAAGGTTGTTTCCCTTCCCTCTGCGCCTGTCGCAGCAGCCCCCAAACCGTCATCAACCAGCCCCCGTCAGGCTAGTAGGGAAGGGCACATCAACATTTCGGCATGGATGTCCCCGCATTACAAAACGTCGCTTCGCCTCGTGCAGGCCGCCAAAGGCCCAAGCAGCACCCTGCAAGACCTCCTTGCCGAAGCGCTTAACGACTTGTTCGCAAAATACAATGTGCCAACCATTCGGGAAGACTAGCGCACAAGAAGATTAGTCCACTAATCAACAACTTGACAAAATTACCAGTCGAGAACAGAGATTATAGCCTCCGGTCCTTCACGAACCTCGGTGCCCATGCCAAAAAGCGCGCGTCCTCGTTTTTGGCCGCATCCTTTTCCTTGAAAAACTCGGTATATGCCGCTTCAAGGAAATACTTGTCCCACCCCGGGGCCACCTCCCGAACCCGCTCAAGTGCTTCCGGGCTGATCGCGATCCGCCGAACACCATTTTCTACTGACGCGGCTTCCGCCACGGCCGGGGGAGCAGGGGACAATAGAGCCAACTTTCCTTGCTTTTCCGTGTCTGCCTCACGCCGCCAGAATACGGCCTGACCATTCTCCAACGTCATCGTGTAGTCGGGCAGATGATTTTCCGCCGCGACGTTCCGCAGATATTCGGCAAATTTTCGCGTGCGTGACGTATGTGAGCCAACCTTCTTTTGCAGAACCTCGCATGAAACCCGCCAATTTACCTGCTTGCCGCAATGCTTGCGCGCGAGCTCGTACAGCCGGCGGTCAATCGGGCGGCGCAGCCGGAAATAATCGCGGCTTATCCCCAAGACTTCGTTCGCCTCGATTCCCCGGAACAACCAGCTCGACAGCTCGACTTCGAGATAACGAAGCCGCTCGAAAATCCCGTGTTTCTTGCGCGAATAATCATACGACTGGATCAATGAAAACGCTTTCGTCTCCGCGCTATTGCCGGTCATGATGCTTGTTTTCACGAACGTTCCCATAAGCCGGTCAAGCGCCGGTTCCAGCCTCTCATAACCGATACTGTTGGTTGGCCGATTGGTCGCTACCAGCATGTCGTGCGTCGTGAGCCGCACACAGGGGCCGATAGGACGGCCCTCATCCCTCATCGAAACAAGCTTTGAAATGCAATAAATCAGGATGTCCTTGTCAAACACAGTCGCCAGACCCTTGCCGGATGGAACGACTTCCACTCGTTTTCCGTCGTGCTCATAGAGCAGGGGACGCTGTTCCGGTTTCGTCGAGAGCGAAAAAATCGGGTGCTCCATCGTCGCCATGTCCGCCCGTGGGGCCAGGTCGAGGACGTCGAGCACAAAGAAATCACGGACGGGATGCCGTTCGGGCAGGAGCAAAGACATCTCCCATGTCTAGGGCCGAATCATTCGCACCTTCAAGGGCGTTTTCGCACTATCAGGGGCGTTTTCGCACCTTCAAGGGCACAGCAAAATATCCACTGCTTTATGATCATATCTTCGCACCTTTAGGGGCGAATCTTCGCACCTTTAGGGGCGCTCACTTCGCACCTTTGGGGGCGCATCTTCGCACCTTTAGGGGCGCTTGCTCCGGAAATTCATTTTATATTTCATTGTCATAACCTGGTTATCCACACCCCTTAACTTATCTAACTGATATTAACTTATTTAACATCAGGGCTTCGCCAGGATTTTTTATAATTTTGGTGATGGATAAGGGCAGGGGGAGAGGACATCCCTTAAACCCCCTCTTCCTGCCCCAAGGATAGGGCAAGGAGAGATTTTAGTCTTAGGGCGACTAAG
>CAZSOI010000237.1:0-51685 GCA_964608115.1 uncultured Burkholderiaceae bacterium
CGAGCGGTCCGAAAGCGGAATATCTATGCAGGTCTCGGCGCCGTTTGTGTCAAGTACGGGAGTGACAGGAAGATCATCAAAGTCCGAGTCCTGGTAGATCGCGTCCTGGTTACCGTGGGCGTCGATCTTTTGCTGGAAGTACCCCTGACGGTACAGTAGTCCGATGCCGATGAAAGGCAAACGCAGATCGCTGGCGGCTTTGCAGTGATCGCCCGCCAAAATGCCCAGACCGCCGGAGTAAATGGGCAGGCTCTCATGAAAACCAAACTCCGCGCAAAAATACGCGACCAGATCGTTTTCTCCGAGCACGGACGAACCGTCATTGCGCGCAGTCTCGCTCAGGTACGCGTCATACGCCGAGAGCATGCGCTGGTAGCTGTTCAGAAAGCCCGGATCTTCCGACGCCTCGGTGAGCCGTCGCTCATCGATGCGTTTGAGAAGCACTTTGGGGCTGTGCCCGACGGCATTCCACAGGTGCGTGTCCAAGCGGGCGAAGAGCTGACGTGTGGAGCGGTCCCAGCTGTACCACAGATCATGCGCGATCTCGTCCAAGCGGGCGAGGCGACGAGGAATCCTGGGATTGATTTCCAGAACGAAGGGGGTGCCTGGGCGGTTCATTTGCAATTCCAAAGTAACCGGGCGATCGAGCTCGGCTGCGCAGCGCAGGCAAAGCATGGGCGCCGCAAGACAAGCGCCGGACGGTCACGGTCGAGAACGCAGGGATATTAACGGAAAAACGATGCACGACGACCGGATTCGGCGTCTACGCAACTTGCTTTGTTAGACTCGGAGCGTGCGCGTCCTGATCGTCAAGATTTCGTCGATGGGCGATGTCGTCCACGCCCTACCAATGGTCTCGGACATTGCGCGCGCCTTCCCCCACGCCCGGATCGACTGGGTGGTGGAGGAGGCCTTTGCTGACATTCCGCGACTGCATCCTGCGGTCACCGGTGTTTTGCCCATCGGGCTGCGCAGCCTGCGACGTCATCCGCTGCGCCTTGCGTCCTGGCGTCAGCTGCTTGAATCGCGCCGCGCACTGCGAAAGACGCGCTATCACACCGTGATCGACTGTCAGGGTCTGCTCAAGAGCGCGATTGTTGCGTGGTCGGCTCGAGGACCAGTGACAGGGTTTGGCCTCGGGGTCGTTCGTGAACCGGCAGCAGCGCTGCTGTATCGACGACGCGTGCGCGTCGATCCGCATCTGCATGCGATCGATCGCATCCGACGCCTTGGCGCAGCAGCGCTGGGCTATACGCTCGACACACCCGAGCAGTTTTGCTTGCGCTTGCCGCATTCGGAGCCGCCACAAGGCGCAGTACCGTTCGCCTTGCTGTTGACCAATGCGAGCCGCGCTAGCAAGCTCTGGCCCGATCATCACTGGCTCTTGTTGGAGCAGGCGCTTGCCCAGCGCGGATGGCAGAGCTTGCTCGTTTGGGGAAACCAGGAGGAGCACGAAATCAGCAAACTGCGCGCGGCACAAATGAAGTCGGCCCGCGTGCTGCCCAAATCGAGCATCCAACAAATCGCGGCGCTCGCGGCTCGGGCTAATATCGTAGTGGGTCTTGACACCGGCCTCACGCACCTGGCGGCGGCGGTTGGAGCACCGACCGTGGGCATATTTTGCGATTACGACATCGGGCTGGTGGGACTGCGCGGCGGCGACCGAGTGGTGAGCCTTGGTGGTGTTACGCAGGTGCCAACGGTGGAACAGGTGTTCGCAGCGGTCGAACGCTTGGCGGAGCCCGGCGTGCGATGAGCCCGCGCCCGCCAGCGCGCTGGTACACGATCGCATGGATCGCGGCACTGCCAATCGTCGCGCTGTACTTGCTTTGGCGCAGCCTGCGACAAAGCGAATATCGCAAGCATTGGTCGGAGCGCTTTTTCGGCCGCGGTGCAAGAGGTGGCAACGAGTCCGGAACATTGGTGATCTGGGTACACGCGGTATCCGTCGGGGAGACGCGCGCGGCTCAGCCGCTCATTGAGCTCTTGGCCCAGGCGAATCCTCGGGCGCACTTTGTTCTGACGCACATGACGCCGACGGGGCGCGCGGCCGGCAACGAAATCGTGCGAGCGCTCCCCGAGCGGGCGCAGCAGCGCTACTTGCCGTATGACCTTCCCTTTGCCGTGCAACGCTTCTTGCGCGAGACGGCTCCGGCGGTGGGCGTACTAATGGAAACCGAGCTATGGCCCAACTTGCTTTATGCCGCACAACGACGTGGTGTTCCTGTTGTACTCGCTAATGCGCGGCTTTCTGAGCGCTCCTTGCGTAAGGCCATGCGCTACCGCAGTTTGGTTGTCAGCGCAGCGGAATGCGTAAGCAGTGTAGGCGCGCAAAGCGCGGCCGATGCAGCACGCATCGCCAAACTCTACCCAGGACCGATACTCCAGACTGGGAACCTGAAGTTCGACCTGGTTCCCGACGCCGAGCAACTTGAGCAGGGTAAGCGCCTGCGTACACGCTTTCGCGCTCGTTGGGGCGATCGAGCGCTTTGGGTGTTTGCCAGCACGCGTGAGGGAGAGGAGCGACTGGTTTTGACAGCATTGCAGCGCCTGGAGTCGGCCACAACATCTGCGCAGCCGCCGCTATTGCTGTTTGTACCGCGACATCCCCAGCGCTTTTCGGAAGTCGCAAACCTGCTGCAAGCATCTGGCGCCGCGGTGCTGCGCCGCGGGCAGTGGGAAGAAGCTTTGCAGGGTACCCCGGCCGGTCCGCAGCAGGATGCGCGCGCCATTTTGCTGGGAGATTCCATGGGCGAGATGCCGCTGTATTACGCGATGGCGGATGTGGCGCTCATTGGTGGCAGTTTGCAACCGCTGGGCGGGCAAAATCTCATCGAGGCCTGTGCCTGCGGTTGTCCGGTGGTGCTGGGACCGCACATGTTCAATTTTGCGCAGGCCGCCGAAGACGCGATCGCAGCGGGCGCCGCGCAACAAGTCAGCGACGCGTTCGAGGCCTTACAAGCAATGCAGCAGATCTGTGCACAGCAAGGGCAGCGCCAGCACATGTCGGCTGCCGCGCTGGATTTTGCCAGTCGCCACCGCGGAGCGACGCAGCGCACGGTGCAACTGATCAACGAGGCAATGGGCCAAGGTTAGCGCTGCAAGAGCGAGTTGATGACCTGGATATCTTCGTCTTGTAAGTTGCCTGCCGACGCTTTGAGCTTGAGCCCGTTGATCAGAAAATCGTAGCGCGCCTTTTTTAGGTCGCGCTGCGTATTGAACAATTGCGTGTTAGCGTTGAGCACATCCAGATTGATCCGCACCCCAACCTGGTAGCCTAGGCGCGTGGAGTCGAGCTGCGTCTTGGCTGAGACCTCCGCCGACTCGAGTGCCTGTACCTGGGCCAATCCGTAATCGACGCCCGTGTATGCCTGACGTGCGGCTTGCGCCGCCGTTCGACGCGCCAATTCTAGGTCCTGTTCTGCGCGTTCCTCTTGTGCGAGAGCTTGACGCACCTGGCTCTGTATGGCCCCGCCGGTGAACACCGGTACGGTCAGTGTGATACCCAGACTCGATCCCGTCGTGTTGTTGCTGACGGGTATATATAAGGAGCCGGTCGAGCGCTGATATTGGATGCCGCCGGTAACGTTCACCGAAGGCAGGTAAGCGTCGTGTGCACGCTTTGTTTCATAGCGGGCAATTTCGGATGCGGCACGAGCGGCCAGCACCGAATAGTTCGCCAATTCTGCGTTGTGCGCCCAAGTTTCGATATCGTTTGGCTTGGGTGGGACAAGTTCGATCGGATCACGCAGTCTTTGCAGTTCGCCTGCTTCATGTCCGATGATCGCGCGTAGCGCGCTTTGTTTGACTGCAAAGTCGCCGCGAGCGACCTGTTCTTGCGCATCGATCTGGTCGTAGCGTGCCTTGGCCTCGTGCGTATCGACAATGGTCTTGGTACCGACCTCGAACTCGCGCTTGGCCTGCGCAAGTTGCTCGGAGACGGCCTTTTTGTTTTCTCGCAAAGCGGTGAGTGCATCTTGCGCGGCCAGGACATCGAAGTAAGCCTGGGCCACGCGCACCAGCAAGTCCGAGCGCGCTTGAGCCAGTTGCGCCTCGCTTTTTTTGATCGATAGCTTGGCCTGCGTAAGACTCTCCCACAACGGCGCGCTATATACCGGCACTGAGAAATTTAACGCCGGACCCCACGAATTAAATGTTTTCTCAAAACTTGGCAGCAGCAGCTGATTCTCCGAGCGAAAGTCGTACCGGTTGGCGGCATCGCCAACGGAGGCGCTCACATTGGGCAGCAGGTTCGAGCGCGCCTGCGGAACGGCCTCGATTGCCGCCAGCTGCGCGTAGCGTGCGGCACTGTACGTCGGATCGTTGATCAGCGCTTCGCGGGTAAGTGCGAGCAAGTCGGTGCCGTCCGCAAGCGCAGCTGGCGCCACCGCAGTAAGTAGGGCTAACGCGCTACAGCGAGCAACGACCCGCGCGAGGTTTGGCACGCTTGCCATCAAAAGCGAAATGCCGATGGCCGCTGCGCGATACGAAGCGGCTTGGTGCAGGTTTCAAACAGTGGCAGAGGTTCGAACGCTTCCTTGCCGGTACGTGTGATGATCTGCGCGCTCATAGCCGGCGCGCTGCCAACGATGGCGGCCAAACGTCCACCAATCTTGAGCTGGTCGAGCAGCTCGCCAGGCAAGAACGGCAGCGAGCCAGACATGATGATGACATCATAGGGTGCGTGCGCAGACCAGCCCATTGATCCGTCACCGCCCTCGACTCGGGCGTTGCGCACACCTGCGCGCGCGAGGTTGGCGGCACCGAAGGCCTGCAGCCGAGGGTCGATTTCGACCGTCCACACCGTTTGGGCTTTATGGGCGGCAAGTGCCGCCATGTACCCGGAACCGGTGCCGACCTCCAGAACCTGCTCGTGCGGGTGTATGCCCAACTCCTGCAAGAGTCGTGCCTCAACCTTTGGCGCAAGCATGCTCTCGCCGGTGACCACGCCGTCGATGTTTAGTGGCAGCTCAAAATCGACGAACGCCAACGCGCGCAGATGCGGTGGCACAAATTCCTCGCGGCGTACCTGCAGTAACAGATCCAGGACCGATTGGTCCAAAACCTCCCAAGGACGTATCTGCTGTTCGATCATATTGATGCGAGCCTGCTCGATTGCGCTGTTGGAAGTTGTGCCTCGCACGGTCATGGTTTGGCCACTGAGGGGCGGCGTAGGTGGTGAGGAGAAGTCGGTTTGGGCATTAGTTTTCTTTTGGGCGAGGCGCAGTGTATCAATGCTGGCCTTGGGTCCTGCGCAAGCAGCCGGCTTTGCGGGGTGGGTTCCCGATCGAAAAATACTTTGCCTCAATGCCATTGGGCGGGAAAAAGCGTCGATGGGCAATCCAAAATCATGCATGGGCGTGGCCCAGATTCGAGTAACCCGCAATGGACCAAGGAGGGGGGAGCACCGGCGCGAACGGCGTGCTGCAGGCACCGCTTGCGGTAGGTCGCGCTCATCAAATGGAACTCGGGTGCGCCCCTTGCCGTTCGGCTCCAGAGTGCGGAATTCAGGCGCTTTAGCGATCGCTAAGCAGCCGCGCTGGGCCTCACTTCGTGTTTGTGCACTGCACAAAACTTGTTAATCTGACGCTCTTAGGTGGGCTCGAAGCGCGACGGAAGCAAGAATTCACGGGAATATTTCAGGCTTTGCACTCCGGGCAGGCCTCTTAGGATGGAATTTTGGAGCGGTGCAAAAGACAATACGGGTTGCCAACCATCCGCGTGAAACCCAACCTCATTGATGCCGTAGCGCTGGCAACGTCGCATCGCGACCGCGATGAGCTCGACCGCGCGGTGGCATGCATGCTCTTTGAGCATGTTCAGCCCAAATGCGTCCGGGTCTACCGGGTCTTGGGCGAGCAAGGCCGCCAGCGCGTTCAGCTGCGCGCGTACATGGACGATCAAGGCTTGCACGCCGGCGGGGATCCGACGGATCCGGCGCTATTGCCGCTTTTGACCGAGAAGCCTCACTGGCACGAGTGCGCCTTGTTGGGCGATGCGGTGCATTACCTGCCGCAAGGTGATTTGACCGAGCGCTTTGACAGCGTATTCCCGTTGATGGGCAACAGTGGCCTTATCGGCTTGATCGAGGTCGAGTTCTCCGGCGAGCGCGCCGCGATTCGCCCCCATGATGCCAGCCTAGTGCAAGGGGTACTGCGCATCTTGCGCAATCACCTGAGTGCGCTTGATTACGGCGAGCGCGATACCCTGACCGGCTTGCTGAACCGGCGTACCTTCGAAGCGACCTTTGCCAAACGTCGAGGGGCGCTAATTCCAGCGC
The DNA here is from genome assembly GCA_964608115.1 of uncultured Burkholderiaceae bacterium. GTDB lineage: Bacteria > Pseudomonadota > Gammaproteobacteria > Burkholderiales > Burkholderiaceae_F > GJ-E10. Next base: position 6,281 of record CAZSOI010000237.1, read on the forward strand.
CACAACCGGATGCAACGACGCCGGGCAGCTGGCTCGGGGTAATCGACGTCGATCGCTTTAAGACCATCAACGATTCTTTCGGGCATCTATTTGGCGATGAGGTGCTGCTGCTGCTGGCGCGGCTGATGTTCGACACGTTTCGCAGCACCGAGTTGATCTATCGCTTCGGTGGTGAAGAGTTTGTCGTGATCGTTGATGGGACCGACGAGCAAGGAGCCCGCGCTGCCTATGATCGCTTCCGCCAAGCCGTGGAGGACCATCGTTTTCCCCAGGTCGGCAAGGTCACTGTCAGCATTGGTTACACGCGGGTTGGGCCAGCAGACGTTCCGGCTTCGGCGATGGGCCGTGCCGATAGTGCGCTGTATTACGCCAAGGAGCATGGCCGCAACGCCACGCAATGCTACGAAGCTCTGGTGCGCGAGGGTCACTTGCGCCCGAACCAGTCTCCCTCTACGGAACTGGAGCTCTTCTAGGCAGCAAGCGCGAGGCGCGCAAGATCTGCACCGGTGGCGGCAAGCTGGGCGCTTCGCGATCTAAAGGTAGAACTTTGGCGACACGCCGACGGTTTGCGCAGCGTTTAAGCAAAACGCGGTTATTGCAGCTGCGTTCGGCAATTGCCAATAAGCGCTCCGGCGCCATATCTCCGCCCAGATAAGCAACCAAGCAGCAAAGGAGGCCAAGTAAAATACCGGCCGTGCGCAAGAACAAGCGGGCAAATTGCCTGCGATCCAGGTGGCGCGAGATGGCTGCAGCTACCTGAGCAACACAGCGAGGAGAAGCCGGCGCATGGCGCGGGCGATGCAAGAGCTCAAGGCGCACCGCAATTTACGGTAACGTCCAATAAGCGGTTAGTCTATCCGTGTTTTGCCCCTGCGATGTGCCTGCCTCTTGTGGGGGCCGGCGCTGCGAATGGGGTGTCGCATCAAGCGCCTGAGGGCGTCGCTGCGCTCTCGCAAATGAAGTTTGGGACCAAAGTTAGTTTGATCGCAAGGAGTCGGCGTTGGCATGAAGCGCAAGCTCAAGGCACTCGCGTACCAGGTGCTTACGTACGAGCCGCTGCTCGCCCATTTGCGGCGGCGCGTAGGTCCCGGGCAAGTGCCCGTACTCATGTACCACGAGATCGCGGAAGATGACCTGAACATTGACTCATGGACGGTCGTGCGCCGCGATGATTTCCTTCGACAGATCGACTCGCTTCGCGCCTCCTATGACCTGCTCAGTCTGGACGAGGCGCTGCAGTACGTTCTCCGGCCGGCTCCTGGCGCGCGACCGGGGGCCGTCCTGACCTTTGACGACGGGAACCGCGGACACGCGGAAGTCCTTTTGCCCATCATTGAGCGCGAGCGCATACCAATCACCCTTTACATAGCAACTGGGCACATCGAGCAGCAACGCTGTTATTGGTTTGACCGTGTGATCAACGCGCTGCAGGTGCCCGGACCGATGGATCTGGATCTGTCTGCCGAAGGACTTGGTCGCTATGCGATCAACCACTCGGTTGGCCCTGGCAAGTGGGAGCAGATCTCCCATTTGCTTGAAGACTTGAAGAACTTGCCGCCCGATCGATGTGAAACGGTTAGCGACCTGATCGAGGTACGTGCGGCTCGCATTGGTGTCAGCAAGGCGAAGGTCGCGCCACTCACGGTCGAGGGTGTCCGAACACTTGCCGCCAGCGACATGGTCACGATAGGCGCGCACACGCATGGACACGAGCTGCTCACGCAGGTATCTGCCCAAACCGCCCGCGAATCTATCCTCCTGTCGCGCGATTTGCTGCAGCAATGGTCTGGCAAGCCGGTGCGACATTTTGCTTATCCGAGTGGCCGTGCCGACGATGCCAGTTGCTCGCTCGTTGAGCATCTGGGTTTTGCGTCCGCTGTCACAACCAAGTTTGGTTACCTTGGCCCTGACACCCCGAAATTCCAGATTCCAAGAATCGGAATTGGTCGCTACGAGACGATCGAGACATTTAAGTTTCGGCTGACGTGGGCACGAACTCTAGCGGCGCTGCAGGAGCGCCGGTCGGCGCAAAGTAAAAAAGCCGACTCAATGTTGGCGTAAGGCAGCCTTCGGCTGCCTGCTATTCGTGCTCGCAGCATTGAGCCGATCGCGTCTCAGCGGTCTCCGTGTAATCGACGTCAATCGCATGCGAACCCTCAAGAACACTATCGCAGGGCTGTAGCGCGAGGAATTGCTGGCGCTCGCGCGGCCGGCCTTTGAGGCGTCTAGAAGCAATCAGCCGATTTGTCGCGCCGCTGGCGATGATTTTGCCAAGATCGTCGAGGGCAAAACCGAGGAGGGTCGGTCGGCGCCACTTCTGATCCTTTAGGTCCCAAAAACGCTTGCGCTTCGGCAATGGGCCGTGCTGAGCGTCCGTGGTGTTACGCCAAGGAGCAAAGCCGTTAGGCCAAGCAGTGCTAAGAGACTTTGGTGCGCGAGGTTCACTTGCCCCCTAACCGGTCTTCGTCCACGGAGTGGGAGGCGTTTTCCGACGCTAACGCAAGGCGCACCGAATCGCGCGCAAAATCTCCAGCGGCGCCGGCGGACATCCGGGTACTTCGACATCCACCGGCACGATGTTGGCGACACGCCCACGGCTTGCGTAACTCTCACCGAAAACGCCGCCATTGCAGCCGCATTCGCCCACGGCCACCACACGCTTGGGCGCCGGCACCGCCTCATACGTGCGTCGCAGTGCTGCCTCCATATGAGCGCTGACGGGACCGGTCACGAGCAGCAGATCTGCATGGCGCGGACTGGCGACAAACTTGATGCCCAACCCCTCGATGTTGTAGTAGGGATTGTTGAGCGCGTGAATCTCCAGCTCGCAACCATTGCAAGAACCCGGATCGACAGCACGGATGGCCACGGCACGCCCGAGCACCGACAGAATTTCCTTGCGTATTTCGTGCTGCTCAGCAAGAAGCGCACCGGGCTCCTGCGTTTGGCCAGGTGCCGGCGGCGGCTCCGTGATGATGCCGACCTGCACGATTTGTCGCAGTATGCGCCAGGGCATCAGAGATCCTGACCGGAGTAGCTCAGATTAAAGGACTTGTTGATAAGCGGAAAATCCGGGACGATGTTGCCGATTACGGCATGCTCGAGCGCTGGCCAGTTCTGCCACGACGGATCATGGCAATGCGCACGCCGAATCAACCCCTGCTCATCGAGTTCGATTGCCACCAGCACCTCGCCGCGCCAACCTTCGATCCAGCCGGCCCCGCAGCCACGCGCCCGCGGCTCGGAAAGGGTAAGGATCGTCGGCCCGGACGGCAGGTCCTGCGCAATTTTGCGGAGCAGACGTAGCGATTCGTAGATTTCAGCAAAGCGTACGGCAACTCGCGCCGCAACGTCGCCGTCGGTGGCATGCGCCTTGCGAACTTGCAGCGATTCGTAGGGAACGCCGCCGAAGTCGGCGCGTAAGTCGCCCCCGACGCCACTGGCGCGCGCTGCCATGCCGGTTAGATTTAGTTGGCGCGCCAGCTGCGCATCGACACATCCGGTGCCTACGAATCGATCTTGTAAACCCGCGTGCTCGTCATAGATCGACTCGAGCAAACGCACCTGCGCTTCAAGGGCAACGCAATCCTCGCTGACAGTTTGCAGCTGCTGGGCGGTCAGGTCGCTTCTCACTCCGCCGGGGACGATCCAGTCCATCATGAATCGATGTCCAATTAGTTCTTCGCTTCGTCGTTGCCACGCTTCACGCAGCCGCCAAAACTGTGCTAGGCCAAAAGAAAAAGCCGCATCATTTCCCAGCGCTCCAAGATCACCCAGGTGGTTGGCAACGCGCTCGCGCTCCAGTGCGAAGGCGCGCAACCATTGAGCGCGTGCGGGTGCCGTTGCGGCGCACAGGGCCTCAGCTGCGCAACAGTATGCCCAACCGTAGGCTACCGTGCTGTCACCCGAGACGCGAGAGGCCAACCGCACGCCCTGCGCCAGGCTCATTTGTTCCAAGCGTTTTTCGATGCCCTTGTGCGTGTAGCCTAGGCGTTCCTCCAGCCGCAGCACCTTTTCCCCGACCACCGAAAAGCGAAAGTGACCGGGCTCGATGATCCCCGCATGGACCGGTCCGACGGGAATTTCGTGCACACCGTCGCCCGTTACGGTAACGAAGGAATACGGTTCATCGAGCGCCTCAAAGCGCTCGCGTCCAGTGGACTCGCGACGCAACGGATAGTAGTTCTCGGGCCACGCAGCATGGCGCAGCCAGGGCCTCGTGTCGGCCGCGCCGCTGGCGACAAGGCCCGTCAAGTCGGCTACGGCGCGCTGCATGCGCGCAGCGCAGGCAAATGTTGGCGTCAGATCCGGGTAACTGCTGGAATCGGCATCGATGAGCGGCAAATCCAACCAGACGAGCCCCGCGTTAAGGGCGTAGGCAGCGGCCACGGCGAAATGTCCCGCCTCCGTGCGCCGGTCGATTCCCCAGATCGTCACCAAGCGCCCTCCCAGGCTGCGCACTGCGCTTGCAGCAGCACGCCATTGCGCTTTCGTCACTTGGGCCCGATACATTGGTAGGGGACCGGCTAAGTGCGCGAAGGTGCTGTCGAGCCCCGGAAGTTGAAACGGGTTGCGCATCGCCCCCGGGACAGCGACTTCAGAGTCGGCATCGGGCCCCAGCCCGGAAGCTTTGCCTCGCTCGTCAACCGTCATCTTCGTTATCCTTGTCCCTGCGTCAACGACTAGCTCCTAGGTGGTTGGTCGTGCGGCGCTCGATCAACCGCCAATGAGGGCCGCCGCCTCGCGGTACCACTGCTCCAGAAACGGCGGTACAAACAAGCCAAGCATCAAGGTCAAACCCAAATGAAGAAAAACCGGTACCAGAGCGGGCCGATGAGGTAGCGGAGGGTTTGCGGATTCGCCGAACACCATCGCCTGCACGCGGCCAAATACTGAAGCGAAGGCAACGCCCAATGCGAGCAGCAGCACGGGCGTGGCCCAGGGCAGCTGGCGCATCGCACTGGTGAGGATCAGGAACTCGCTGGCGAAAACGCCAAAGGGTGGAAGACCCAGGATGGCAAACGACCCGATCGCCAGTCCCCAGCCAAGGGGGGGACTCGATTGCAGCAGACCGCGAATGTCGTCCATGATCTGCGAGCCCGCGCGCTGGGTGGCGTGGCCCACGGCAAAGAAAATCGCCGACTTGGTAAGTGAATGTACCGTCATGTGCAAAAGGCCCGCAAAGTTAGCGATCGGCCCGCCGAGTCCGAAGGCAAAAGTCATCAGACCCATGTGCTCGATAGATGAGTAGGCGAACATTCTCTTGACGTCGCGCTGGCGGCGCAAAAAAAACGCCGCGACCACCACAGAAACAATGCCAAATACGATCAAGATCCGCGCGGGCAGGCCATTGGTGATCGCGCCATCGGCCAACACCTTGCAGCGCAAGATCGCGTAGAGCGCGACATTAAGGAGTAGACCGGAGAGCACTGCCGAAATCGGCGTTGGGCCTTCAGCATGGGCGTCGGGCAGCCAATTGTGCACCGGCACCAATCCGACCTTGGTGCCATAGCCAAGCATCAAGAAGACAAAGGCAAGTCCGAGAATATTGGGTTCGAGCTGCCCCTTGATTGCCTCCAGGTGTGTCCAAAGCAGCGCACCCTCGCCTCCGCCTATGACCCTGTCGGCTGCCAGATACAGCAGCATGGTGCCAAATAGCGCTTGGGCGATTCCCACGCCGCACAAGATGAAGTACTTCCATGCTGCCTCGAGGCTGGCGGGCGTGCGGTAGACGGAAACGAGCAGCACGGTCGTTAGCGTCGCGGCCTCCATCGCGACCCATAGCACACCAAGATTATTGGTAGTGAGCGCCACAAGCATCATTGCAATAAAGAGCTGGAACATGCTGTGGTAAAGACGCATCCTGGGCGCCGTCATCTTGCCGTGCTCGCGTTCGATGCGCATATACGGCTGCGAGAAGATCGAAGTGGTAAAGCCCACCAGTGCCGTGAGCGCCACGAGAAAAGCATTGAGCGGATCAATGAAAAAACGCTCACTAAAACCCAGCATGGGTGTGCCCAATATCACCTCGGCGGTAAGCCACAAGGCGGCCGCGAGCGTTACGCCGCTAAAGGCGATATTGATTTGTGGACCGCGATCGCGGTGACCATAGAGCGCAAGCACCAAACCGCCGCCAATTGGCGCGAGCAAGGTCAGAAAAAGCGGAAGCGTGGGAGGCATCAGCGACCTGCTAGTGCGGGTTTAGAAAGCCGCGAATGGCCCGGACGAAACTCAGATAAGGGCTGGGCGCTAACGGCCCACGCGCTGGCAGCTGGGACGGGTGGGGCAAATGGAGTTGGTTGCAGCAAGACACCTTACTCCTCCTTTAGCCGCTCTAGATGACGAATATCCAGGCTGTCAAATTGCTCGCGGATTTGGAACATGAACACGCCTAGAATCAGCGCGCCAACCAGAACGTCAAGGGCGATCCCCAGCTCGACAATCATGGGCATGCCGTTGGTGGCCGAAGTGGCTGCGAAGAACAATCCGTTTTCCATCGCCAAAAAGCCAATGACTTGAGGGATGGCCTTGGCGCGCACGATCATCATGAATGACAGCAACACGCAAGCCAGTGCGATGCCGAGCGTGGAACGGGCGATCGACGAGGAGAGCTGGGAAATGGGCGATGCCAGATTGAAGGCAAAGACGACAAGAACGATGCCGATCAGCATGGTTGTAGGAATGTTGATCAGTGGCTCGACGTCCCAGCGAACATTCAGACGGTCGATGACCCGGTGCAGCATGGTGGGTATCAGCATGACCTTTAGCACCAAGGTGATGCCGGCGGAAAAAAACAGGTGCGGCTGGTTGGTCAAGTAGGCGACGGTCACTGTCGCCAAAACCAGGGCCACCCCCTGGGACGTATACAGGTGCACAAGGCTCAAGATGCGGCGCTGCGAGCTCATCGCAAAGGAGACGATGAGCAAGAAGGCAGCGTACAGATTGATACTTTGGGTCAGCAGAACGCGCACACCTATGACTCCAGGAGCTGGTGAACCAGCAGTCCGATGACCGCCAACAGAAAGGCCGTGGCCAAAAACTCTGGGACCCGGAAGATACGCATCTTGGCACTAGCCGTTTCAATCAATGCCAGGAGCACACCGCCCACTGCGAGCTTGAACACCAGTGCGGGGACAGCAAAGAGCATCACCAACGGCGCGTCGATTTCTGCGATGCCAAAGGGAAAAAATATTGCCAGGCCAATGCACGAATAGGCGAAAAGTTTTAGCGACGCGGCCCATTCCATCATGGCCAAATGCCGGCCCGAATACTCCAGGACCAGGGCCTCGTGGATCATCGTTAGTTCCAAATGCGTTGCCGGGTTGTCCACCGGGACGCGAGCGTTCTCGGCTAAGGAAACGATGGTGAAGGCGACACCGGCAAATGCCAAACTGGGCTCAAGCACTGAGGGTCGATGAGATAGGGTTTCGACCATGTTGGCAAGCGAGGTCGAGTGTGTGATGAGCGAAGTGCTAAACAAGGCCATGAGCAGCGCTGGTTCGGCCAAAAAACCAATTAGCATCTCGCGACGCGCGCCCATGGTGCCAAAGGCCGTACCGATGTCCATTGCCGCCAGCGCAATGAAGGTGCGTGCTAGGGCGAACAGACCAACGAGCGCAATCGCATCGGCTGCGGTGGCAAGCGGCAGGTCGGTGGAGATCGTCGGCACGATCGCACAGGCAAGCGTCATGCAGCCAAACATCACATAAGGCGTGAGCCGAAACAGTGCCGAGGCCGAGTCAGCAACAACTGACTCCTTGTGAAAGAGTTTGCGCAGCACGCGGTAGGGCTGCGTAAGCGGTGGCGCCGACCGATTTTGCAGTCGCGCCCGCCATTGATCAACCCACCCGAGGAGCAGCGGTGCGACCGCGAGGGCCAGAGCAATCTCCAGCGACTGAGCCAAAATACCGGTGGCGCTTACGTTCACAGTCGCACCAGCATTAACATGATCAGCAGCGTAACGAAGCTGTACATCAGATAGATCGAAATGCGACCCTGCTGCAGCCAGCTGACAGCACGCGCCAAGTAGTCGACCAATCGCGCGATCGGCAGGTACATGCCGTGCCACAAACGGTCCTGTGTCAGCACGCGGTAGTGGGGACGAGCATCAAAGGGTGACGGCAGGTCTCGTGTGATGCGAAAAAACGGTTCGAAAATTTGCCGAATTGGCTGACCAAATCCCTCCGCGGTGTCTTGCATGCGCGCAGTGCCTGCGGCGTACCCGCAGGCCCAGGGTTCACCACGGCGCAAAGCGCCGGGGTAAAGGCGACGCGCGATAAGCAAACCCAGCGTTATGCCCGCCGCAACCCCGCCGAGGAAAACCACGGGTCCATAGCTGGCGCGCTCTAAGCCGATGGGAGCAAGAAGCACCCAGCCGTTGGCGTGCACCGCCTGTGCAAGACCGGCGCCCAGCAAATGTTGCGTAACGCGATCGACCACGTCGATCAGTGGGATTGGAAACAGACCTATCGCCAAACACCCTGCGGCAAACCAAACCAGCCCCAGCCGTTGCCACCCACCCGCGTCATGTGCGCTCAACAATTTTTCCTCACGCGGCTGGCCGAGGAATATGACCCCAAAGAACTTCACCATCGCGTAGCCTGCCAGCGCCACAACCAGCGCCACGGCAGCCGCGACCAGCGGAATGAGCATGTTCAAGAAAGAATTAGGTAAGGCGGTCGTAAACAAAAAGCTCTGTAGCAACAGCCACTCAGAAACGAATCCGGCTAATGGCGGCAGCCCCGCGCCGGCGAGCACCCCGACGAACACCAGCCAAGCGACCCACGGCATCGAGCGGATCAACCCGCCAAGCTTTCCTAAGTTGCGCTCCCCCGTGGCGTGAAGCACCGCGCCGGTCCCCAGAAAGAGCAGGCTCTTGAAAAACGCGTGGGCAAGTACGTGCACCAAGGCCGCAGTCAGAGCTAAGGCGGCCAAGGTCGACATGCCATAGGAGCGAAAGATCAGCGCCAGACCCAGGCCTGCGACAATCAGGCCGATATTTTCGATCGACGAGTAGGCGAGCAAGCGTTTCATTTCGGTCTGCACCGTGCTAAAGACCACGCCGACCAGGGCGCTGATTAGGCCCAGGGCCAGCAGTACCGCGCCCCACCACCACAGTCCGCCGTGCAGCAGGTCAAAGGTGATGCGCAACAAACCATAGATTGCGGTCTTGAGCATGACCGCGCTCAACAGTGCGGAAACGGGCGATGGGGCGGCGGGGTGCGCTTCGGGCAGCCACACATGCACCGGCACGAGCCCGGCTTTGGCGCCGAAGCCAAAAACGGCAAAGCCAAAAGCAATTGACTGCCATACGGGGCTAAGTTGCTGCGCACGCAGGTTGGCAAAAGTGTAGTCACCCGTATTGGCCTGCATTACGCCGAAGCAGAGCAAAATCGCGATCGCACCAACGTGCGCCAGCAGCAGGTACAGATACGCCGCCTGGCGAACGCTGGCCACCCGGTGGTTGGAGGTGACAAGAAAAAAAGACGACAGTGCCATCGTCTCCCACATCACCATGAAGCCGTAGGCATCGTCGGCTAGTACGACCATCACCATCGCCGCCAAGAAGACGTGGTACTCCAGACACAGCAGGCCGGGCGCTGTGCCCTCGCCCGCCCGAAAGTAGCCCGCGGAGAAAATGGAGGTGCCAAAGACGCCAGCGCCGATGACCAGCAGGAAAAAAGCCGATAGTGCGTCCAGCCGCAAGTGCATCGGCAGTCCCGGCAAGCCAATTATCAGCTGCGCGACCTGTGCCGTGGAAAACAGCGCATCGAGCGCGACAGCGGCCAGACCAAGTCCTAAAAGTCCGCCGAGGGGAAAGAGCCGTCGAGCGACGAACTTCGTGCGATGAAGCGCAAACAGGGCCCAGACGCCCAGAACTAGCCAACCGGCGACAATGACCAAGACCCAGTCGATTTGGATCATTGGCCGTGCGGCAAAAAGCAAATTTGGATCAACAACGGCTTCACGTTCTTGCACTATCCATTGAGCTGTCCGTACGCCGCTATCAGCGCATTTCTATTGTGGCGGGCAGGGCTCAAGGGGCGAAGTGTACTGCGAGCTGGAACTGCGACTGTTGCGCCAGCAGCTTGTTTTTGCACCGCGCGGTTTCTTGCCGGCAGTTTGACAGCGGTCCGCCGCGGTCTTGCCGCTACTGAGGTGGCCGCTCAAGCACCAAGTCCCACACCCGGTGTCCGAGGAGCGTGCCGCGCGCATGAAATTTCGTCGTCGGCCGTTCGCAGCAAGGATTTCGCGCTTGCGGCGCGTAATCGGCATGCAGATTGCGCAGACGCTTCTCCTGCGATAGAGCTTGGAGCATTTGTACGGCGTAGTTTTCCCAGTCTGTGGAGCAATGCAGGTACCCTCCGGGCTGCAGGCGTTCGACCAGCATGCCAATAAACGGCTGAGCGATCAGGCGCCGCTTATGGTGGCGCACCTTGGGCCACGGGTCCGGGAAAAAAACATGGATCCCTTGCAAGCTGGACGGGGCAATCATGTCGCGAACGACCTCGACCGCGTCATGTTCAATGATGCGTACGTTCTTCAAATTGGCTTCATGCACGCGCCGGGCTAGGGCACCAATGCCCGCAACGTAGACTTCGACGCCCAAAAAGTCGATCTCTGGGTGCTGCTGTGCGATTGCTGCGGTCGCCTCTCCCATGCCAAAGCCAATCTCCAGCACCAATGGGGCGTCGCGGCCGTACAGTCTGGGCGCCGTGATGACTTCGGCACGGTACGGGACGGCGATCATGGGGAAGAGCTCCGTGTAGCCTCGCCGCTGCCGCACGGTTACGTGCCCGCGTCGAATCGCGAAAGAACGGATGTGTCGCGCTCGCGGGCCCACGAACTGGGCATCGAGCGGGGGGTCGCCAACAGAGCCTAACGAATTGCCCCTGCTGCAAAAGTCTACCCGCGCTTGATTCAAGAGCAACTCCTTGCTCGCAAACGTTAAGCTGCGGCGCATGGGTCAGCCTAGTGAAGCACCGTCAGGACGATCGCGGAGGCCGCCAAGCAGTAATAGCCGAAGTAGTGCCAGCGACCGCGCTCCAGCCACCTGGACAGCCAACGCAGCGCAAGCAACCCTGCGAGAAAACTTAGCAGCATGCCGGCCACGCTTGGCCACGCAAGGTGAAGCAAAGCCGAGGCGTCGTACCCCGCTCGGGCGCCGGCTGCGAGAAAACGCTGCAATTCCTTGACGATCACCGCAGGCGTAAGCACAACGGCCAAGGCAAAGCTGAACTGTTCGGCCTTTTGCCGGGCAATGCCCAGGAACAGAGCGGCGGAAATTGTCGCGCCAGAGCGCGAGAATCCGCGAAAGGGCAAACACAAACCTTGAACGGCGCCGATCGAAACGGCCGCCCGGACGCCAAAATCCGGGTCTCCTGCTCGCGATCGGGTCAGCAGGCCGGAAGTTACGATCAACAGGCCGGCAGCAGCAAGGGCGCACGCAATCAGGCGGGGATCACCGAACAGTTGCTCGATTTCAAAGCTGGCCCGATCGATTCCTAGCAGACGAGGGATTATGGCTAGGAGAGCCACTCCAACGAAACCGGTAGCAACGGTGGCCAAAACAATCTGTGTGACATTTCGGCGAAAGGCTTGCACCGAAGAAAAGTACGTGATCTTCCATTCGCGCCAGAAATAAGCGATCACCGCGAACATCGTACCCGTGTGCAGTGCTACGAGCAGTAGCGTCATGTCCGGGGCGGTCGGTTCCAGGCCCATTATTTTCTCGACCATGATTACGTGGGCCGAGCTGGACACAGGCAACAATTCACAAAAGCCCTGAACGAGCGCGAGGATGAGAATCTGAAGAAAGGTCATTACTTGGTATGCGGGTTATGACAGGGCTTGTTTCTTGAGACAAAACTCAGCTCGTTTTTGCTTGGCGCACGTCGGGCTCTGATGCCTCGTGGATTGGGAACCAGCGTCGAAATGAGCAAACTCGGGGAAAAAAGCTTACGAAAAGCGGTATGCGACGCCTGAGCCGATAACTATACAATGGCGGGTTCGCGGCACGCTCCTGCCGGATCGGTCTGCCGCTGCCTAATCCACGCCGCGGTCCGCGTCGGGGACAGACAAAACTTTTGGTGGCTACCAATGAGCGTTAATTTCCTAGCACCCAAATTTCTTCTTTTATACGTCTTTATCTTTTCCTCTTTGTACTTGCATTTTCGTGGTCGGGCTCGCCTGCCATTGCTGCGTCAGTTGGGCAATCACTCGACTTTGCTTGCGCCTTACAACGTGCTGATGTATGCCTTCTCCGCAGTGCCTAACCGCCCGTACCTCGATATGGCGAATTTCCCGGAGATGACAAAACTGCGCGAAAACTGGCAAACGATTCGTGAGGAAGCCCGAGCGCTACTGGGTGGCGGGGGCCTTAAAGCTGCCAGCGATCACGTCGACATCGGCTTTAACTCCTTTTTTCAGCGCGGTTGGCGCCGCTTTTACCTTAAGTGGTACGACAATCCGCCGCCGTCGGCGGTGGCTCTTTGCCCTAAGACCGTGGCCTTGCTCGAGTCAATACCATCGGTCAACGCCGCGATGTTCGCTTTGCTTCCGCCCGGGGCGCGTCTGAATGAGCATCGGGATCCAAGCGCTGCATCCGTGCGTTACCACCTCGGATTGATTACACCCAACAACGATGCTTGCTTCATCAATGTCGATGGGGTGCCGTACTCCTGGCGCGACGGCAAGGACGTAATGTTCGATGAAACCTATCTGCACTATGCGGAAAATCGATCCGATCAGCCCCGACTAATTTTATTTTGTGATGTGGAGCGTCCTTTGCATGGGGCGCCGATTCGTGCGCTCAATCGGCTATTTGAGCGCATCTTTCTTCGCGCTGCCGCGACTCAAAACGATGAGAAAGAAGACATCGGCTGGATCAATCGGCTCTATAAACCGATCGGCGTGCTCAAGGAGTGGCTCAAGCGGGCCAAGCAGTGGAACAAGCCATTGTTTAACGGCGCCAAGTACGTACTGATCATCGTCTTGCTGTATTGGATCTTTTTCGCCTGACATGCCTGTCGCCTTGGGCATTTTGTGCCGACCGAGCCGGAGTGTGCACGGCCTCTCGGACCCTTGCTGGGCAATCCAAATTGCTCAGCGACGCCACGTAAAATCCCGAATTTGCGTTAGTTTGCGCTTACTTTAGTTAGGGCAACACAGGTCGCGACGCGTTGCTCGTGGCTTTCGGGGCACAAGCGATCGAACATCCTTGCCATCGTGTTAATGGCATCCCATTAATCCGCTATTATCAGAGCACAGTTGTAGGCTTCTTTAACCTGTAGCTGCATCAACCCTCGGGCGAAGGTGGAAATGAGCATTATCGAAGAGGCTGCACGCCGTCTGGAGCAGCTGCGCAGATCCGGAATTGATCTCTCTACAACGGACATAACAGGCCCGGCGACAACTCCGCTACGGACCAGCCCAACGCGAGGCGAGGTACGCAGCGCCGTCGCAGCGGTACTCGAGGGCGCCGTCTCTCGCACGGTGGAGTTGAATTTGCCAAAGCTCATCTTCGAAGGTTTTGTCGTTCCTTCGGCGCCACGCACCCGTCTGGCGGATGAGTTGCGCGTCATTAAGCGCCCTTTATTGGCCAATATTCATGGCCTCTCGGCAACCCCGGTGCGGCGCGCGAACTGCATCATGGTGACGAGTTCGGTTCCAGGAGAAGGCAAGACCTTCAGCGCCGTGAACCTTGCACTTTCCCTGGCCTCGGAGGTCGATTCGCGCGTGCTGTTAATCGACTGCGATGCGGTGCGACCGCAGATGATGGAGCGCCTGGGCCTGGATAACGAAACTCCCGGTTTGCTGAACATGTTAAGAGAGCCCAACCTGACTCTCTCCAGCGTGATTTTGCGCACAAACATCCCGAAGTTCTCAGTGCTGCCGGCGGGACGAACGGACTCGCATGCGACCGAGTTGCTTGCTAGCGAGGCCATGCGCGCAATCATTGATGAGTTGGCCACCCGATACCAAGACCGAATCTTGGTATTTGACGCGCCACCGCTGATGGCTGCGCCGGAAACACGAATTTTGGCATCGCTCGTTGGCCAGATCGTAGTAGTCGTGGAGGCACAAAAAACCTCCCAGCAAACCGTGATCGATGCGATCACGCAGCTCGAGTCCTGCCCTGTTGTGATGACGGTACTCAACAAGGTAACCGGGCCGAGTCAGTCAGCTTATGGGCAAGCATACGACTACGCCAGCGATGCCTGATTGTGCCTTCAGCCGCGTTTGGGGCATTAGAAATCAAACCCCGAGGTCGGCGGTTCTTCTGGCGCTGCCGTGCCTGCTGCTGACAGCTGCGACGGCGCGGGCTGCGGGCCTGTACTACGATCCGTCGTTGCTGGTGCGTGAGACGATTACCGACAATGCGAATTTTGGAGTCGGTCCAGTTGCCGCGCGCGACGATATAACAGAACTAATGCCCTCGCTGGTGGTGCGCAGCATCGGGGAAAATTTGACGCTCGATGGCCGATTGTCGGCCGACGGGATCGACTACCGTTACCGTACCGAGCCCAATCGCGTCTTACCCAACGGCGGAATTAGCGGCGAGTTGCAGGCATTCGACGGACATTTTTTGCTCGATGCTGCCGCGATGGCCGGCCAGAATCTGGACAGCATTTTTTTGGCAAATTCCGCCGCGGCGACGAGCTACAACACGTTCACGACCGGAAATTTCCGTCTGGGTCCTGCGATCAAGGGCCAGCTGCCAGGTGGCGCGACCTATACGCTTCGTGCCGACGATAGCCTGATCCGCGGCTTCGGTGGCACGGCCTCCGGCGCGCCCGGGGTTGATACGAACCTTGCGCGCGGTACTTTGGACGTGGACGCCTTGCCGCGTCCGTTGGGTTGGACAGTGCACGGACAAACGAGTGAGACTTCCTATCAGACGGGTCAAGTGCCGATATCGCGCGAATCGCTCGGGCGAGTAATCCTCAAAGGGCAGATGGAAGGCCAATTGGTCCTGGATGTGCGTGGCGGTGTCGAGCACGAGAATTTCCTAAGCGATGAGGCGACACATGCGCTCGAAGGCGCCGGGTTGACTTGGCAGCCGTCTCCGCGAACCAAAGTGGATGTTCAGGCGGAGCACCGATTTTTTGGCACGTACTGGGATTATGGGGCCAGACATTCCACGCCAAACATCGGTATCAATTTGACTGGTTCGCAAGACGTGCTCACCACAGCCGAGGTCATTTTTTCCCAGCCCTCGCTTGGCCACGACATGGCCGCTTTGCTCGATGCGATGCTGATGGAGTCAGTGCCTGATCCGATCGAGCGCGCTCGCGCGGTCCAGGAATTGATGGTCCAGCAGAGCCTGCCCGAGGCCAACGCCTCGGCCGCCCAAACTTACGAACCCACGCCAATGCGCGTGGCTTCACATCGGGGCGTTCTTACGTGGCTGGGGCGAGAAGACGCCGTGGACGTGTCGTACTACGAAGTGCGCATGCGTTTGCCATACTTAATCTCGTCGGCCTTCGTGCCCGCGGGCTTTACAGGGGAGAACTTGCAGCGCGGAACGTCCTTAACGGTAATTCACCACCTAGGGCCCTTTACTAACGTGAGCGTAACCGGCGGGGAGCATCGGGTCGATGGTCTGGGCGCAACCAATGGGCAGTACACTCGGGGAGACGCCCTAACACTACAGCTGAACCGCCGGTTCGCCACACATACCGACTTTTTCCTCGGCGGGCGCTTGCAAGCGGTCGAATTTAGCGCCTTGCCAGCAACCCGCGAGAAGGCCGGATTCTTAGGCGCCAGTCATCATTTTTAAATCCAACGCGCGGTGAGCACGTATCCGCGGCTTATCGAACGTCCTTCAAGATGCAATTTTGCGCACGATCATGTACGAATCATATTTCGGCTTAAACGCCAGCCCCTTTCAACTGAATCCTGACCCGAAGTTTCTGTTCGAAAGCAAGGGGCATCGACGCGCACATGCGTATCTGCAATATGGCGTTTATCAAGCCGAGGGTTTTATCGTTATCACTGGCGAGGTCGGCGCTGGCAAGACCACGCTTGCGCGCGCGTTGCTTGGCGAGGTGGACCCAGAAAAGGTGGTGGCCGCGCAGCTAGTCAGTACCCAACTCGATGCCGACGAAATATTACGGTCGGTTGCCATTGCCTTCGGCCTTCCTGCGGATTCGACCAACAAAGCGCAATTGCTAGGGGAGATCGAAGCGTTTCTCGTGGGTTTGGTGCCGCAAGGAAAACGCGCCTTGCTGATCGTTGATGAGGCGCAAAACTTGACCGCGCAGGCCATGGAAGAACTCCGAATGCTCTCAAACTTTCAGCTCGAACAACGCTCGCTGTTGCAAAGCTTCTTGATCGGTCAACCCGAGTTGCGCGAACTCATGCGGGCTGCTTCGATGCGGCAACTGCGCCAACGGATCACGGCCTCATATCACCTGGGCCCGATGGAGGAAGCCGAAACGCGTGCATATATCGAGCACCGCCTCACGCATGTCGGGTGGAAAGGTGATCCGGCCTTCGATGAGCAGGCCTTTGTGATGATTCACAAGGCAACCAATGGCATTCCGCGCCGCATTAATGCTTTGTGCAATCGATTGCTCTTGGGAACGTATCTGGCGGAAGCACACCGGATTGGGCCGGATCAAGCCGCCGAAGCCATCGAGGAGCTTCGCTCTGAGCTGGGTCCGGATTCCATGCTCGAGCCGGCCTCTGCAGCGGTCGCCGCACCGGCTGCGGTGGCCAGTAATCGGTCGAGCGAGGGGGTTCGTCCGTTCATGGTGTCATCCATCAACGCTCGCTTGGACCGGCTCCAGACGGGCATTGAAGCTTTGCTTGAGCTGGTACGCGCGCTTGGTCGGACCGAGGAGCGCAAGAGCGCAGGCAGAATGGGCGCTCAGACACACAATCAGGTGCCGGGGCGAGCGACCGTGATCGGCCGGGATACCTCCGCGCGTCGTTGATAGGTTGCAAACAGCGGCAGGCTTTGTACCTTGTAGATCGATCAATCGGCACTATTTCTGGTGTTAAGCGCGCGGAGTTTCTCATATGAACGGACAACAAGTTGTGCCACAGTGTCAGCGGCCGAATGCGAGAGCCTGTAAACCAGGTGCACGAACCGATAGTAGTTTGTTGGTGGCGGTGATGGTGGTATGTGTCAGTGCTTTGTTGAGCGGATGCGGGTCCTATCCACCGGCTCCACAGCATGCTGCTGCGCCAGCACATCACTACGTGATCGGGCCGCTGGACAACCTTGCGATTACCGTTTGGCGCAATCCGGAGCTCTCCGTTGCCACACAGGTGCGACCGGACGGACGAATTTCCGCACCGCTAGTGCGCGATTTGCAAGCAGCCGGCAAAACACCCCCAGAGCTGGCACACGACATCGAAGTCGAACTGTCCAAATACGTTCGTGACGCCGTTGTTACCGTGAGCGTCAACGGTTTCCAGGGACCTTATGGCGATCAGATTCGGGTAATTGGCGAAGCTGCGAAACCGCAGGCAATTCCGTATCGGGAAAGCATGACCTTGCTCGATGTCATGATCCAAGTCGGGGGATTGACGGATCTTGCCGATGGCAACGCCGCTAAGCTGGTCCGCGGGTCAGAAAATGGCAAGGAATACCGGGTACGGCTGCGCGATCTGGTCAAGCGCGGAGATATCAGCGCGAACGTCGACATGCTTCCCGGGGACGTGTTAATCATTCCGCAAAGCTGGTTCTGAGCGTGAACCAAAGGGCAGGGGAAGGAAAACGATGAAAGGGCTTCAGCAGCTTGAGCATGTCTGGTTGGTGCTGTGCGACATGTGGGCACGGCGCTGGTTCGGCCTAGTCGCGGCTTGGATCGTGGGATTGATCTTGGCGGGAGTTGTGCTGAAAGTCCCAGAGCGCTGGGAGGCCAACGCAAAGATCTATGTTGATACGCAGACCATCATCAAGCCCTTAATGCAAGGGCTGACCGTGCAACCCGACGTCGATCAGATGGTTTCCATGTTGGCGCGCACGTTGATCTCGCGGCCCAATGTCGAGCGCTTGGTTGCCAACGCCGGTCTCGACGTGGACATGTCCGCGGCGGATCGCGAGCAATTAATTGAAATGCTGACAAAACAAATCAAGTTAAATAACACTGTTGGTGGACACAATCTTTACGATATTTCTTATCGCGATTTCGATCCGGTGCGCGCTCAGCACGTAGTGACTGAGCTAGTTTCGCTCTTTGTTTCCTCCGGACAGGGCGAAAAGCGCCACGATACGCAGGAAGCGCTCAAGTTTCTCGATGAACAAATTGGCCTATATGAGAAAAAGCTGGACGAAGCCGAAAACCGTCTGAAGCAGTTCAAGCTACGCAATTTTTCGATTGTTCCGGGTAGTAATGCGGGGCAGGACTACTTCGCTCGGATGAGTAGGGTCCAAGACGACCTAAGTTCGGCAGAGATCGATCTGCGCGCCGCAGAGCAGTCGCGCGATGCGTTGCGAAATCAACTGTCGCAGGAGCAAGCGACTTTGCCGACCGAAAAGAAAAATCGCTTGTCGGATGTCGATGCCCGGATCGACACGGAGCAGCACCAGCTCTACGATCTGCTGCATCGCTATACGGAGGAGCACCCTGATGTCATCGCCGCCCGGCGCATGATCGAACAGCTCCAGGCCGAGCGCACGCAACTATTGGCGCTTGATGCGGGTCCACCGGTGGAGTCGGCCCGCAAGGACGATACCGCGTACGCACAAATCAAGGTTAAATTGGCCGAGGCCGAGGCAAACGTTGCGTCCTTGCGCGCCCGCAGAGACAAGATAATGCAGCAGCTTCAGGCTTTGAAGGCTTCTGCTGAGAAGGTGCCGAAGGTCGAAGCCGAACTGCAGCAACTCAATCGCGACTATGACGTCATAAAACAAGCCTACGAGCAGTTGGTGAAAAGACGCGAGTCGGCGTTAATTTCGGGCGATCAGGACTCATCGGGTGGATTGGCTAATTTTCGTGTCGTCGATCCCCCGCGCGTTGATCCGCAGCCGGTTTTCCCAAGCCGCCTAGCGCTCATCGGCATCTGTCTCTTGGCGTCCCTGGCAGTTGGGTTGGGCGTTTGCTTTGCATTGGTCGAGATGTTCCCCACGGTGCGTTCAATCCGCGAGTTACGCGCCATTACGTCTCGCGCCGTGTTGGGCGCCATTTCTCTGCGTTCTGACTCGGTGGCGGCGGCGCAGGCGCGAAAATGGAATGCAGTTTTCGTTCCTTCGTTGGGTGCGCTCATCACGCTGTATGTTGCGTGGGCCGCATACATCGCGTTTCGCTGATTGGCTAGATGACGCAGGGCGCATGCGGTCGGACTCTTGGTCGGAGTTCGGCGCGTGCATTGGGGCGATGCCCATATTGATCCGCGTTGGCACCGGCCATGACGATATCGCGGTAAGAAGTGCGCGTTCTGCAACTGCTTAGCAGCAACTCCTATCATGGTGCCGAAACAATGGCTGCCGAGCTGGTGCATCAATTGCACCTGCTCGGTGTGGAAGTCTACGTTGGGATTCTGGACAACAACGGTCGCGCCGATCGTGAGATCCTGCGTGTTACTGCCGGATCGGTTCAAGAGCAAATCGTTCTGCCGTGCAATGGCCGATTGGACCCAAGAACGCCGGGATGCTTGCGCGACTTTCTCGATAGTCGGCGCGTTGACCTGATACACAGCCACAAGTACAAGGCGACGTTTTATGCGCTGTTGGCCCGCCACGGCCGAGGTGCCGACGGGCCCCGCGGCCGTCGAATACCGGTCGTCACCACGTATCACAACTGGCTATACGACACCTGGGCCTTGCGCGTATATGCGGCTGTTGATCAGCGCTTGGCGCGTTTTTGCGACGCGGCAGTAGCGGTGTCGGCGCCGATCGAAAACACGCTAAAGCGCTACGTTGCTCCCACCCGGCTGTGGCGTGTGGGCAATGGAGTCGACGTTGAGCGGTTTTGTCCTCTGGTTGAGCAGGAGCGCACGGCACTGCGCAGCGCTATGGGATGGAATGGCAAACGCCTCCTCGGGTTTGTTGGGCGTCTGGTGCGTGATAAGGGCATTAGCTATCTCATTGACGCACTCTCAGAGCTGCCAAGCGACGCATGTCCCCCATGGCACTTGGTCTTAATTGGAGACGGTCCGGAACGCAGTGCAATCGAGGCGCAGGTAGTTCTGCGCGGTCTGCAGGCACACGTTTCCCTATTAGGCAATCGAAGCGACGTTGCTCGCCTGTACCCGACATTCGATCTTTTCGCGCTCCCCTCATTGGTTGAGGCTTTTCCGATGGTCGTTGTCGAAGCGATGGCCTGCGGCATTCCCGTGCTTGCGACCGCCGTCGGCGATGTTGCCGCGATCGTCGAGGACGAAATAACGGGTCAAGTCGTAGCGCCCGCCGATGCGGTTGCACTACGCGAGGCGCTCGCGCGATTGTTGTTTGCAGAACCTAAGCGTCTGCGCTCCATGGGTGCGGCGGCGCGCGAACGCGCCGTTGACTTATTTTCTGCACGGCAAATGGCACACAAGTACACCGAGATCTACCAGAGTGTGTTAGGTCACTAGGTCATTAAATTGGCGCTAAGACCGCGCAGGCGGCGCCTGTGGTTTTTCGGCCCCCTTATCTTGGGCGTCATTTCTTAGAAGTTGGGGCGCACGCACAATACGGTGCGTCCAAGTAAAACTAGCAAGGCAGGTCTATTCGTGGCCCGCGCAATCGCCGTTGCTGGCAGCCATCCGTGCCCCGGACACGCCCCGGCAATTTCTTACCCGCAGCTTGCCTTTCTAGGAACAAATTCTTTATCAGTTTGTACCGTATACGCGGTATGATGGCGACTCGCAGGCCAAACCTGTGCGAGGCCATGGAGCGGCACTTTCAACACCGAACTGCCATCGCTGTCGTTGGCATTTAAGTTTGCTGGCGCACAGCATCTTTTTGTCTTAGCGACGACGCAGGTGCATGAGCAGTCAGAAGTTCAGCTGGTCGACGCGCAGAAACGACTAGAAGTGAGCGCAAACATACTGCCACCTGCAAAGAAGCTGCCGTCGACTTTCGGGCGGAGTCCTTCGCACTTGCTGCGCTTGCCGTTGCCAGAGACAGGTGTTGCGAGCGTCGAGACTGGTCACGTTTCATGACGGTCGCAGAGATGCTTCTCTGGGGCGCGCTAACGCTCATTGCGTTCGCGTACTTCGGCTATTTCCTTATCCTAATGATCCTCTCGCGCCTGGTGCGCAATCCCGTGCGACGCGCCCCAATCGAACCATTGGTTACTTTTCTGATCACCGCGTACAACGAAGAGCGGGGAATTGCGGCAAAGCTAGAGCAAACGCTGGCCTTGGATTACCCCGCGGAGAAACTCGAGATCATTGTTGCCTCGGACGGCTCAAGCGACCGTACCGACGAGATCGTGCGCGGCTATGCCGATCGGGGCGTAAAGTTGGTGCGAGTCGATGGGCGGGCTGGCAAGACCGAGACTCAGAACCAGGCGCTTTTGAAAGCGCATGGCGCAGTCGTCATATTTTCCGACGCGACGGCCCGATATGCTGTGGCATCCATCCGCAAGATCGTGGCGAACTTTGCCGATCCCCAAGTTGGCGCGGTGAGCGGACGCTATGAATATCACAACCCGACAGGTGCAACGATCGGTCTGGGCGGCATGCTCTTTGCGCGGTTCGACAATGCGATTCGCTCCATGCAAACGGCCGTCTGGACCATCACAGGCTGCAGCGGTTGCATTTACGCGGTGCGCCGCGAGCTGTACGCTCCTCTGCCTGCTGACATCATTAGCGACTTGTGCGAACCGCTCAAAGTGTTGCAGAAAGGCTACCGGGTCGTATTCGAGCCGGATGCCGTCGCGTACGAAGAGACAACGACACGCGCGCGTGAGGAGTTTGGCATGCGTGTGCGGGTCATTGTTCGCGGGATGCGCGGCTTGCTCTATATGAAGTCGCTCTTCAACCCGATCCGATATCCTTTTGCTGCTTTTCAGCTGCTGGCGCACAAGGTGTTGCGTTGGACTGTACCTGTGCTGTTGTTCGTCGTGCTTTGCGCTAACGTTGCACTCGCTAATAGGACATCTTTTTACTCTGCATTACTCTTTGTCCAATGTGTTTTTTACACGATCGCCTTGCTAGGCTTTGTTGCCGAACGACGAAGCCTGCGCATCGGCCCGCTGGCAATCCCCCTGTATTTCGTGACAATTAATTTAGCGGCCGCCGTTGCGATGTTTCGCCTATGGAAGGGCCATAAGGCCGTGACCTGGGAAACCGTCAGACGATAGATGCGAGCGATGAATCTCAAGGTTTTCCTGCGTACGCGCGTTGGCGGGTGCTCCTCTTGATTGCGGCCAAACAGAGCATGCCCGAGGATTGCAGGCCCAGTAGTACCGGAATCGCGAGTGAATCACCGGCAAGCTGCGTGTGGGCGCCCCGGTCGCTCCGGATCGCCTACGTTATCGACAGCATTGAGACAGGTCAGGCGGGCACGGAGAGTCAGCTACTGAAACTAATCCGTGGCTTGGGGCAGGGCAACGAGGTCGACCTGTATTGTTTGGGAAATAGCCCCTGGTTGCACGCCAATCGAACCAGCCTTCCTTGCCAAGTGCACGCGTATGCGATCAGAGGGCGCATCGGCTGGCAGATTTTTGGGGAAATTTTCCGCTTGGTGCGCACAATGCGATCGCGCCGCCACGACGTTGTTCATACTTTTTTCCCGGTTGCAAACATCGTTGGCGTAATCGCAGCGCGGCTCGCCGGCGTGCGGCGCATCGTGTCCAGCCGGCGCGATCTGGGCATCTGGATGAACTGGCGCTACTTAGCGGCAACAAGGGTGGCCAATCGGCTTGTCAGCCGGATCATCGTAAATTCCAAAGAGGTGAAGCGCTACACGCAACGAACCGAGCGCTTTGCGGGCGCGCGCATCGAGGTTGTGTATAACGGTGTTGACATGGACGCATTTCGGCGTGTGCCGCCCGACGGCGAGTTGCGCCGATCCTTGGGACTGCGCGAGCAAAGCAAAGTCGTTGGACTTATTGCCAATTTCCGTCCGGTCAAGGGGCAACACACTTTGGTGCAGGCTGCTCGGGAAACTCTACAGCGTCGCGACGACGTGGAATTTCTACTTGTGGGGGGCAGTGTCGCAGAAGACGGTGCGCGCTATCGCCAGCAAACCCAGGAACTGGCCAGTAGCCTGGGCGTCTCGGACCGCGTCCACTTCGTCAATGGGAGCGACAAGATCGCGCCAATACTGGGTTTGCTGGATGTTGCGGTGAGTTGCTCCGAGCACGAAGGGCTCTCGAATGCGGTCATAGAGTACATGGCGGCCCGCGTACCTTGCATCGTGACGGCGGCCGGAGGCAACCTGGACCTCGTCGACGACGAAGTCACTGGACTGACTTTTCGCTACGACGATGCTCATGCGCTTGCGCAGCACATTATGCGTCTTTTGGACAACCCCGCCGATTGCGAGCGCTTTTCGACCAATGCGCTTGTACGCGTTCAGCGCCTCATGAGCTTGGATGCCATGATCGCTGGCAACCTCGGAATTTACCAACAGTTGGTGGCGTCCTAGGAATTGCCTGGTTCGCCAAAGTGGGGGACTAACGTGCTGTTGATCTTAAGCAGCGCCGCCGCGATCGTCTGTGCAGCCGTGCCCCGATGTTGGGACGAGCACACCGGGCGTGCGGCTCCAACATTGGCGAGTTAAGCCGATGAGTACGCTACCCCTGCGCGAGGCTGACAGTGCTTCACGCGGTGACCGGATCGTAATACTGGACGGTTTTCGGGCGTTCGCGATCGCGTTGGTGATCGGGTTTCACTACTTTTCACGCTGGACGCAACCGCGAAGCGCCGAGAACTTGTATCCCTATGGAGATTGGCTAGCGCACTTTCCGCTGTTCAATTATGGCTACCTCGGTGTGCAACTTTTTTTCATTGTCTCTGGATTTGTGATCAGCCTGACTTTGTTGGGCTGCCGAGATTGGCGTGATTTTGGCTGGAAACGGTTCGCGCGCCTTTTCCCGACGATGTTGTTGTGTTCCACCGTGTCGTTTTTCTTTCTCTGGATCTTCCCTTCCGGACATTTTTCTGTATCGGTGCGCGATTTTCTTCCGAGCCTAACCTTTAGCGAGCCGGATCTCTGGAGTCGCGCCTTGGGTCTGCCATTTCGCGCAATTGACTCGGCATATTGGTCCTTGCAGGTCGAAGTGAAGTTCTATTTTTGGGCTGCAGTGATATTTTTTATCGGCGCGGCAGATCGCTTTGCCTTTCGCTTCGCTTTGTTCTTCGTCGCGGTGTGTGTGGCGCAGTTGGTGTCCGAGGCGACTGACTGGCACCTATTGCGTGCGATAGTGGAAGAGGGATGCTTCCCCGCACATTTGCCGTGGTTTGCCGCCGGCGTAGGCTTTCACGGCGTTTACCACGGCCGGGACAATCGAATCGGCATCTCGCTCATCGTGATGACGCTTCTAGTGCTGGTGCTGCGTTGGTACGAAGTGCCGACGGCAAGCGGCGCCGAGCTGATATTTACTATCTTGTTTTTTGGGTTGTTCACGTCGTTCGTGATGCGGCCGGATTGGCTTACCTGGTTTGGTAGCGCGCCGATGGTCGCCGTTGGTGCTGCAAGTTATAGCCTTTACCTGCTGCATCAGGATATCGGTGTCACCGTGCTTTCGCTGCGGGCAGCCTCAGGCGATTTGGTACACGGCTCCGTTTGGCTCGCAGTCGCGATCGCGGGGTGTATGGTCTTGCTCTCGGTGGGCATCTACCGATTTTGGGAGATGCCGGCAAAAAACTGGATCTTGCGTTGGCGCCGCACGCTAAGGCTGCGAAACGCGTAAATTGCGGTGTCCCCTCAAGGGCCTAGCGAATTCGCAGACCCAGTCGTTGGCCTAGCGTGCGCGCTACGCGCACAGTTCTTTGTCGCAGCGCCGGCTCCAGGGCAAGCATGAGGGAGGAATAGACAGTGACCGCCGCGGCAGTGCGCAACGACAGTTCCACCAGGGGTTGCTTGACCGTAATCTGTACTGCTGCCAGATACGCCAGCGCGCCCGAGATCGCACAGAATAAGGTTAGCCTTTTTGGCCAGGGTACGGGCAGAAAATTGCGCGCCCGAACGCTGAGCAGAACCGCCAGGGCCAAGTGCGATAGCAGGGTTGCAGCCGCCGACCCGAGCATCCCAAAATGTGGGACGAGGACGAAATTTGCGGCGATGTTTAGCGCCGCGCAAACCAAGATCAGGATGCCCGATTCGCGCGTACGTCGAAGCAGATGAAAGCCCGCTCCGACGATGAGCGTGGTACCGAAAAGCACCACACTCGTAATAACGTAGGGCACCACCAACGCCGCATCGGCAAAGCGCGCAGTTGCGAGCAGGCCGATCAGATCGGCGCCCGCGGCCGACATCGTCACGATAATAAGGGCCGAACCCAAAACGTAGTAACGCAATACGGCTGCCAGAAACGCGGTCGTGGCTCCGGCCCCTTCTGTTTCCCAAAGTTTGGTGTAGATAGGAAAAATCGCCATACTCATTGGTGCGGTGATCAGCGTCAGCACATACGCGGCCAAGTTGTACCCGACCGAAAAAATTCCAACCGCCGCCGCGCCGACGTAATGTTCCAGTACGAAGCGCCCCGCGTAAACGTTTGCGGTCCATGACATTTCGTTGAACATCAGGGGTGCGCCGTAGGCGACCAATTCGCGCGCGAGTGCCGGGGAGGCGGCGTTGGGTCGAAGCAGGTGTCGTCGTGCAAAATAGGAGCCCAACAACACGACGGTCAACGCCTCAAATACGATTGCGCCGCCAACGAATCCGCGCAGGCCCAAAGCAAGCGTAACGCAGCCAACGATACCCAACAGGAGACTGCCTAGCTTCACCAAGAATCCGATCACGCTCAATGCGACCGATCGCTCCTCCGCGCGAAGGAATGTGAGAAGCAACTCGCGCAAGGTATTGGTGAGGAGAAACCCCCAGGCAAGTTGCAAAACTGAGCGCAGTAGGGGATCGACTACGTTGCCAAGAAACCATAGTCCCAGGGCAGAAATAATCGCCACAAGGATTGCCGAGCCGGCGGCGATGGCAATTGCAGTCGAATATAAGGCCGTGCGTCGATCAGGTGGCGTTGCGGCGTAAGAGCGAACAAATGAGGTTGTCAAGCCGCACTTGGACAAAGCGACCAAGAAGGTCGTTGTTCCGGTGAAAAGTGCTAGGTGGCCATATTCTTCTACCGTCAAAATGCGGGTGAGGATTGGAAATGAGATCAGTGACAGCAGCAGACCGAGGAACTGAAAGCCGCTGTAAAGCGCGCTATGGCGGATAGCCCTGCGAAGTTCGGTCACCAGCGAGCCTCGGGCGGGTGACACCAGCCGCCCCGGACAGATTCGAATTGCTCGTCGGTGACGTTAGGAAGTGTGCGCGGCATACCAGTGCACGGATTCGTCCAGTCCCTTGCGCAGTTCGTAGCGTGGGACATAGCCGAGTAACCGGCGAGCCTTGCCGATATCTGCCTGGGACTCGCGCACGTCGCCTTCCCGAAATGGCGCGTACTGCGCGGGGGGTACCTTAAGCCCTGGATGGACCTGCCCAAGTGCAGCGGCCAACATGCTGTGCAGTTCGTTTAGCGTCGTGCGGGCGCCGACCGCCACGTTGTAGACCTGTCCCACCGCGCGGTCGTCTTCGACTAGAGCAGCCCGCAGATTGGCTTGAACCGCGTTGGCGACGAAACAAAAATCACGCGAAGTCTCGCCGTCTCCATTGATTACGCAAGGCTCGCCGGCGGTCATCGCCGCGGCCCAGCGCGGGATCACCGCGGCGTACGGCCCGTTTGGATCCTGGCGCGGACCAAAGACGTTAAAGTAACGCAGGCCCACGCTCTGAATGCCATAGCACCGGCCGAAAACGTCAGCGTAGATTTCATTGATCAACTTGGTTGCCGCATAAGGCGACAGGGGCCGGCCGATCACCTCTTCGACCTTGGGCAAACCCGGGTGATCCCCATAGGTTGAACTGGAGGCCGCATAAACAAAGCGCGCAACGCCTGCATCGCGGGCCGCCACAAGCATGTTTACAAAACCATCGACGTTGGCGGCGTGCGTGGCGAGCGGATTTTCCATGGAACGTGGCACAGATCCGAGCGCGGCTTGGTGTAACACAAGGTTGGTTTGCTGACAGGCGTTGCGGCAGGTCGCTAAATCGACGATGTCACCTTCGAGCAGCGTGAAACGTTTCCACTGCTCCTGCCCCACCCGCGCGCGCACGTCCTGCAGGTTAGAGTGGCTACCGGTGGAGAAATTGTCCAGGCCGGTTACCCGTTGTCCCAACCCCAGCAATGTCTCCAGAAGATGGGAACCGATAAAACCAGCAACACCAGTAACTAACCAGTGCCGGCAAACGGCGCGCACACGCGCCTCAACATCCCAAGATGCGGTTTGATTCACGCTCGGCGCGACTACAGCCTCCATACGACATATCCGCGCTGACGAAGCGCTGCGGCGTCAAAGAAGCATTTGACGTCGGTAAAGACGCCACCAGGTACCAACTTGGCGTCCAACTGGGCTGGTTCCATCGCCGCAAATTGCTTGTGCGCGACGGCGGCCACGATGGCCTGCGCCCGAGGGAGCTCCTCCCAGGATTCCAGTCGGACCCCATACTCGTGCTCAGCCTCGCGCCCGGCTGCAACCGGATCGTGCACGTGCACAGTGACACCGTACGATTGCAGTTCGCGAATGATATCGATCACCTTAGAGTTGCGAAGATCCGGACAGTTTTCCTTAAAAGTCAGTCCAAGCACATTAATATGGCTGCCGCGGACCGCAAAGCCCGCCTGAATCATGGCCTTTACGGTTTGTTCGGCAAGATAGTGCCCCATGCCATCGTTGATGCGCCGACCCGCAAGAATGACCTGCGGGTGGTAGCCAAGCATGTCGGCCTTATGCGTGAGGTAATACGGATCCACCCCGATGCAATGACCGCCCACCAGCCCCGGGCGAAAGTTAAGAAAGTTCCACTTTGTTCCTGCCGCCTGCAGCACTTCCATCGTGTCAATGCCAAGGCGGTGAAAGATCAACGCCAGCTCGTTCATGAGCGCGATGTTTAAGTCGCGTTGCGAGTTTTCGATGACTTTGGCCGCTTCGGCGACTCTGATGCTGGAGGCGCGGTAGACGCCCGCTTCTATAATCGCGCTATAGGTGAGCGCAACCCGCTCCAGCGTCTCAGGCAGATCTCCGGATACCACCTTAGTGATGCGTGTCAGAGTGTGTTCGCGGTCTCCGGGATTGATGCGCTCTGGTGAGTAGCCAACGAAGAAATCCCGTTTCCAAACGAGCTTTGACTCACGTTCGATCAAGGGGATACAGACTTCCTCGGTTGCCCCCGGATACACCGTCGATTCGAATACCACAGTGGCTCCCGGGCGCAGATTGCGCCCGATAGCAAGGCTCGCGCCCACGAGCGGGGAAAAGTCGGGTTGGTGCGCCTTGTCGATCGGTGTCGGGACGGCGACGACTAGAAAATCAGCTTCTCGCAATTGCGTCTCGTCGGTCGTAACCTCCAGCAAACGCGCGTTGCGTATGTCGTGCGATGGCACCTCCCCCGTTGGATCGTTATGGTTGCGGTAGGCATCCACCTTGGTTTGTGAAAGATCAAAGCCGATGGTGCGAAACTTCTTTCCGAAGGCAACAGCCAGGGGCAGGCCGACATATCCAAGTCCGACTACGGCGATGACAGTCATGGCGGGGAATCTATAGAAGTCGAATGCAACGAGTTAAAAAGAAAGGACAGGGGAAAGGCCCGTTATTGTACTTGTCAGTTCCGCCAAGGCAGCTCGGCGCGGATCAGCGGCTCCTCACGGCCCAGCACCAATTGTCCGTCGCTCGTTGATGGTCGGACTTCGGGGTTGGCGCCAGCGGGCGTAGACGGTTTGCTCGCGGCATCTGTGCGCAGCTGGCGGGCGCGATCTACGGCACCGAACAAAAGGAAAAAGTAGCTCCCCAGCTCGATCTGGGTAAATCGATCGCCAAAGATGTTTGTAACCATGACGGCTGCGGTGCATGCAATGAAGCCCAATCCGAGTGCCCGCAGGGGTTCGGAATCGCCTTGCCGTAACAGTTGCCAGCCACTGAAGAGCGCCTTGTAGAAGAGCAAGCCAAGAAGCATGAGGCCCACAATTCCTTCTTCTGCTGCGGTCTCGAGATAGAAATTGTGCACATTGCGCAACGGCAAGCCTGCGCTGGCAAAGTAAAAACCCTGAAAACCAATGCCAATCAGAGGGTGCTGCGCGAACAATTCTCTAGCTAGCTGCCAGACGAACAGCCGGTCGGCGGCCGAGCTCTCCAGAGTGCCCGTCGCCGTCTCTGTCATTTGAATGCGGTCCACAACAGACGCCGGCAGCAATTCTTGGTAAGCGAACAACAGAACCAACACAGCAATGAGCAGCAAACGCTTGCGCAGAAACCCCAGGACTATCAGCCCGGTGATGGTTGCCGCGTAGGCGCCGCGCGAATAAGAAAGGAATAGCGGATACAACGAGACGATAAAGGCTAGAAGGTAGACATTTCGGCGCAAGGGATGACGATCGACCAGATATAGCCCCAGCACCAGGACCGCAAAATGGGCGATAAACGCACCAAAGTGATTGGCGTTTAGACCGACGACCCAGAACGGGCCGTCAGCTCGGTGACCGTAGGAGAAGTTGATGCCTGCGGAAAAGGAAACCAGTTCACGCCAAGCCAAAAACAGCAGCATCGCGCACACAACCATGACCAGCGTTTGTATCTGCTTCTGAGTGCGCAGCGCGTAGAACGCCGCCAAATAACACAAGACCATCGTAGAGAAGTTTCTCCAATAGGCGAACTCTGGATTGTCGCTGTCAAAAGGTAATGGCAGGTCGTATCGAAATGTCGTGTTCCACAAATACAGGTAGTTCGCGATGACGAATAACCATATGAAACCTGAGTTGGACGGCAACGTTTCGCCCGGTATCTTGCGCAACCAGGAACCAATGAGGGCGCTACCCATCAAGAGGGTCAGCGACGCGCTAGCCAGCGGCAGAAAATGGGTCGGGTACCACAGCGTGGGTAGAGGAACCAGCACCGCGTACAGGTAGGTCGCCAAGTCTCCGCGCCGAACCAATGCAATGACGCACGCGAGCCAGACCAAGATGTAGATCAGAACGGGAAGGACGGATTCCTTGAAGGCGCCAAGCATGATCGTGATCGAGCGCGCCGTTCAGTGGGAAAGTTGCCCGGGAAGTTGGCAACCGGCAAGCGCGGAATTCGCCGGGGATGATGAAACGGACAAATTCTACCTGCACGCACAAGACCTCGGCAAACCCGTCGCCGAGAAACGGTGGAGTAATTGACGCTGGACCCAGCGAAGTACGCGTTGCCGTCCTTTAGTGCCATTGTGAACTCCTATACTCCGCTTGGCCTTCCGCGCAAGATGCGTCCGGGAGTGGTTCGTTGTGACTTGCCAACAGAGCCGATGGAAAATCTGCGCACGATCGTAAATGTCCTTTTCGTTCCACCTGGGATCCATGTGGTGTTTCTTGTGGTTTGCGCGGTCCTTTGGCGCCTGCGACCGCGCTTGGGTCGTGTCCTGCTGTGGTGCTGGGCCGTCAGCGTGTTGGTCTTATGTATGCCGCTGGTTAGCAGTTGGCTAACGCGAGCCACGGGAACGTTCGCCGTCTACGAGGCAAAAGAGCCTTTGGCGCAGGCAATTGTCGTGCTTGCGGCGGAACGACGCGATTCTCCCGAATACGGAGGCGATGCTGTCGGACCAATCACGCTCGAGCGATTGCGCATGGCAGCGCACTGGGCGCGGGTGACTCATCTTCCAGTTTTGCTGTCTGGCGGCCGAGTTCGCCCATCCGATGCCGAATCGCTAGCTGCACTCATGGACCGCGCATGGCGTGATGAATTTGGCCTGCAGGCTCGTTGGCTTGAGCAAGAGTCGCGCAACACACTGGAAAATGCACAACGCTCGGCTGAAATACTGCGCGATGCCGGCATTGGGCGCGTCATTCTCGTCACGCATTACGTCCACATGAAGCGCGCGGTCGCCGATTTCAAAGCCGCCGGCATACAGGTCGACCCGGCACCAACCGGATTTCCTACACCCACATTTCCCGACGCTATGGCAGCATTTTGGCCCAGAGCTCGTTGCCTGGAGGAGAGCGTGCGTGCTATTCACGAGCTCTACGGACTGGCCGGCCGCGCTCTTGGGGTCAATGTTTAGCCGCCGAAAGCTGAACTTGCCGCGCGCGTGTACGCGACAAGCGGGAGTGCAGCGTTGCTCCGCTGTGGTGCAAAGCAGTGCAAGGGATTCGTTCAAGCAAGAGCCCTGCGCATGAGAGTACTTACACGAAATCGAAATCGCGGGCAGTCTGAGTCAGACCAATTTGGCCTCTGCGGTGGCCCTCGCAGCCTCGGCCGCTACCCAAGGCACCGGGCAGCGCGCACGCTACGCGGGCCCTGCCGGCGGCACCCGGTGTTTGCCTTGAGCAGATGTCGTTTTGCCTAGGGTGTCTTGCTGACCGGCGCTACGCTGCACTCTTGCCAAAGCTAACGCTGCGCCATGGGGCCAGGGGCCGCGGCGTACCGACGCAGGTGGCACAGGCTCGCCTCTGGCGCGTATCGGATGCAGCGTACCGAACCGCCGCGACGCACGCGCCGCGGCAACGTTGTCAATCGCGGTGCCGTTGCCGCCGGATTTGCGCATCGACCACGTGCAAGCGTCCTGCCGAGTTGTATGTATGAATGGCCAGCACGTCGTTCGCCCAAGCCGGTTCCGCCTTCGTTACCAAGCGTTCCGCGTATTCGATCTCATTTAGGCGCTCAATGACGTTCAGATTCAGTCCCCAGCCGTAGCGTTGGCCGCAATCCTGGGACGGCCGATACAGCCGCCCATTGCGCTCGAATAAGCGCCCAGCCGAGCGCGCACGACGAACGTCGCAGACCACCGGATTCATCGGATGTGGCGTCCACTGGTTCGTCGCGAATTTCGGTGCGAAAAAGACGTGCAATTCGTCTGAATTCGACCCGGCACGGCTCTGAACCAAATTGGTAAACATCCACCACCGACCGTCGCGAAAATAAAGGGTGGTATCGAGTGCCGCTACGCCGTCCATCAGATTCATCAGCTTTTCCCAGCGTAGTGGAAACTCAATGCATCGATACAGCGCAATGCAGTTGGCTGCCCGCGACTCGGGGATCATGTAGGTCTGCCCGTCGTGCTCAAATACAAACGGGTAAGACAGATGATGATCAGCGACCAGCGCCGTTTGGGCGGATCCCGGCTTGCCGTGTGCATCGACCTCGATTACCGAGATATGTCCCTTTTGCCGGGCGAAGGGGAATTCCTCGAAAAAGACGTAGTAGCGCGCTCCGCGCTGCATCACAAAAGGGTCTGCCCAGAAACGATCCTTCGGCGGCAGAACGCGCTGGTAGCGCCAAAGTGCCGAAGAAAAATCGTCCGCGACGTGCCACATGAGGATCCATTGATCGAAACCAAACTCGTGTCCTAGGCGCAGGCGCAGTTTGCGCCAGAATTTACTGGCCACGAGCGCGGCGATTTCGCGATTGCTTGGGCTGGCGTACAAGCGCCGGGAATAAAATTGCGGATCCGGCTCCGCGTTTCTGGCTTCGGCGAAAAAACGCTCCGCGCCTTTGCCGTGCAAGAGGCGCAGCTGGCGTGGAACCAGGAACACTGCCTTCCAGTAGGCGTTGTCATTGGTTTCGGCCAACGATTCTGGGACCATGGCCGTCGAGCTGCGAGCCAGCACCAACCTGTTGTCTACGTCTTCGCCTAAGACCTGCAACGTGCAGCCGATTTCCGGCCACAGCTGCATAACTTCCCAGAAGCCGGGTGGCCCTCCACGGTTGATGCGGTTATCGCCGTGTTGGTACGACCATACGCCATAGCGCGCAACAGTTAGCACAGCGCCACGCAGATCCGGCCCACCGAAATAGAGCAACACATCCAGATCGTGGGAGCGGATCGCCGCGATTGTGTCGTTGTTAAAACAATCGGATTGCGCAGTTAAGCTGGGCAAGACGTTGATTTGAGGCACGCCCGAAAATGCAGGTTCGATGCCGTCGCAAGTCAGAGCCGAGGGTAGGCTCGAAGGCATTTCGACCCACCGACGATTAAACGACAACAGCAAGCTCCGCACTACTTTTCGGAGGGTCTGAACAGGAGTCCCCGACGGCGTGCTTGCAATCGATTCAGCTGGATTATCCGGCGAGGTGCCGATTACAAACAAAACGAGCTCTGAATGCTCGCTTGCCTGAATCAGATTTAGGATCTGCGCAATCCAGGCAGGCACGCGACCACTGTCGAGCAGCACGCCAACGCGAAGCTTCGAAGCCGTTAAAGTCACGCTGTCCACGCAAAGTTGGCGCAAGCTGCGCGCTTCACCACACGGCCAAACAGGTAAGCGCCGGAAGCACTTGCACCGTTCGCCTCAACGGCCCGGCAGAATTCGGGAATTGTCGAAACCGCGAAACACAACGCGGCCGGGGTCGCCAACAATTAACGCTTTGGGTGGCACGTCCTTGAGCACTCGCGCGCCCGGCGCAATAGTCGCTTGGTCGCCCACCTTTACCGGCGCGGGGATCTTCGCATGAGAGCCGATCCAAACACCAGAGCCGATCTGTGGTCCGTCGACTTGATCGGCAGCTCCGACCTTGGTCAATTGGCCAACGGAGCAGTTCTCCGCCATTCGGCAGCCATGGACTTCCACGCCTCCGAAATGCCCAACGTAAAAACCAGGACCGATCTCGGCGGACAACGACAATCCGATGTCGTAACCCTTTCGTATGACGAGCACCATCAGCGCGTATGCCACCCAACCAAGCGCAAGCAGCGGCCAGAGCAGTATCACGTCGCCCTTGGACAGAAGCAGTCTGCCAAATCGGTAGACGAAGACCCCCTGAAAACCCGGTTCCCAGTAAATGGTTCGCAGCATCCTGCGCTTGGAAAGCTCGCTCTTTCCTACGTATCTCGCAAGGTCGGTGCGCACGGTATTCCAAAAACCGCTCACCGGCATTTCAAAGTCTCGCGGTCGATGTTGGCCGATAGGCTGCGTCGCAAATCAGTGTTGTCAAAATCTCGACGAACAATGACGCCAGGATTACCTCCCACGACCGCACGGTCGGGTACGTTCATCGACAGCACCGAACCGGGGAGCACGGTGCACCCGTCGCCTAGCCGACTGTCGCCGTAAATCACGCACTCGGGGCCGATCCAGACGTTTGCCCCAATCGTCGGTCGGGCGTCGCTCTGGGCCGCTTTTGCGCCGATGAGCACGCGGTCGTGGATGACCGTGCCACTACCGACGCTCCAGGGGCCAAGAAACAAGTAGCCGCGGTCCGAGAGATATACGTTCGGCCCAATGTCCGTACTTACCCAGACATCGGACTTGGTCATCATGAATTCGAGCGGCTTTGCAAACGCCAAAAAGATTCGTAAAGCGAGCAGGCGCAAGGTCCAGCCGTCGCGACGCCGGCAGTCCACGTAATTGCGTTCCGCACGTAGGAACGCTAAGAGAACAAATCCGGCGGATCGCAAGCAACGCAGCAGGCGGCGAGGAAAGCCGGCTCCCTTTGGAAAATGCAGGGAACAGTAGAAACGAAAATCGTCGCGAACCGCAGGCCAGATGTCCCGGACTGCAGGTCCATCAGTGAACATCGCATCGGGTCCAGTAGGCGGACTCTTGTCCCGGGCGTCCTTGTTTTTCAGGATGGCACTCACCGGGCCTCTTCTAATGCCCACCGGCAAAAGGTCTTTCTCATCGGACCGGACGGACGTCGCTTTTGCGGCCAAAAGTCGCCAGCCGCGGCGGGCGTGTTGCAATTTCCCGTCTTAAAGGCCCAGCCCCGCGTTCTCGCCAGGATGGCCAGACTCCTTTCGCCAAGGAAGCCGCGGCCGCCATGGCGCAAAAAGGCTACGGCAAAATATACCATGGGGTGAGGGGCCCAAAAAAAAGTCCAAAGGATAAAGCCCCCGCGGCCGGGGTAGCCGCGAAGCAAGACCAATGGGTCTTGACACATAAAGTTGACGCAATACGTAATCTATTGATTTGTTTAAGATATTTATCCTACGTCAGCGCAAGCGATTTCACGCCCCAAAATCCGGCCGGTCCTCAGGTCGCCGAGCGACGCCGCTCTCGGAGCTTCGGCCAAATCTCATTGACAGCGCCCGTGGCCGCTAAGTAACATGTTTACGTGATGGCTCGCGCGTCTGGTTCGGCCCCGAACCGCGCAAGCTCGACTGGGTTCGGAAAGCCCGGAATCGACCAGCCGAAAGGCCCCTAAAGGCCCCCTATGGGCGTTTAATGCGGCGGTAGGGCACTGTCCCCCGCGGGCGAGCACGGCGTGAGACATCGGCCAGTCTTTGGTGAAAGATGGGCGACGGTGCGAATTTTCCGCGTTGCCAGCCGGCGCGGTTCGCGAAGAGTCTTGACTGGAGCTTTCAGTAATGTCAACTAAGGACGCAATCCTTGCCGTCTTCCAGCAAGTTGCCGCCGACCAAGGGCGCACGCTTGCTCCCTTGTCGGATGCAACTGCCCTGAACGAATGCGGCCTGGACTCACTTGGCTTTGCCATCGTAGTGTCTTGTCTGGAAGACTCCCTCGGGGTGGACCCGTTTGCGACGGGAGAGTCCGCAGATTCCCCGCCAGTGACTTTTGGCGATTTCGTCAAACTCTACGAGCGCGCCGTCGCATAGTGCGCTAGTGCGCTGGAAACTACTCGAATCGACGTTATCTTGACTGCGTCTTGAAAGTTCGTTCGAAGGATCCCAATAACAAGCGGACTAAGCAAAGATTGAGTTTCTCATTGCGCCCAAAATAGCGCTTCATTCCTAGGACTTTGGGTACTAGCGTTCCTATCGCGTTAATTCGTGCGCTCATCTAAGCAGCGTCTTGACGCCGAAGCTTCTGCGCCGGGCAGCAATCTTGGCCAGGTGCGCGCGGGGGTTAGGAGCTTGTTCGTTCGCCTTGTACGAGCTACGCAATCACCCACGGTGAGGGTCGCGCGGCGAATGGGTCGAACAAAATCACGGAAAATCTGCCGCGACTGCCGCAGACAAGGATCGGGCGAGCGTCGGAGTAAAAACCGCTGCCCCGCGGGCATTTAAGTGAAAACCGTCTGCGAACAGTTCTGCGGCCAGCTCTCCGGGAGCTATGGGCATAAGGAAGGGGACCCGGGTTTCGGCGGCCGCCTGCTTAACGGTCGACTCGAGGAAGTCGTAAGCCGACTTTGACGCTACGGGAGGAACGACCAGAAGGACACGGCAGCCAACCGGCGCGCACAGACCAGAAAGGTCAGACAGTCGTTGCACTGCCACGTCTCGAACAATCGGTGCAGGTGCCGGAGGCCCGGCACGCTCAGGAAAGTACGGCGCAAGTTCATCCATGCCCGGGATTGCCTGGCTTTTTATCCAGTTGCGGATTCCGGCCCTGCTTCCCATCCAAGCACTGTAGTGCGCCAGCATATACGTGCTCGTTGCAGTCAGATCCAATCCTGCGGCCCGCTTCACCAGCAATATATCGTCGGCCTGCATGAGATTGCGGGCGAAAAACTCGCCGTCGGTGCCGCGCGAAACGAGCTGGCGCGGGGTCAGACAGACCGCAATGATGTCTGGCCGCGAGCCTTCCGCGAGCAGGCGTCGCAGTCCGAAGTACCAGTCCAGATACGCAGTATTTTCGATTGGCAACAAGCTAGTGGACAGGCCGTTCGCCTCCGCCAACCTTCGCAATTGCTCGCGATCCACACCATTAAGCAGAAGCGAATTGCCGACGACGAGCATTGTGCGTCGCTCCGAAGCGGAGGAATGACGCAAGCGCAAGGTCGCCTCCAGATCAGAGAAGATGCGAGCGGCGATCGCACTGTGCGACGGATAGATCTTTCTGGCCAAAATCTCCAAGGCCCCGAAATAGCAGATCATCGCGAGAAGCAGCATGACCATGGCGACTCGCGCTCTCGGGTCGTTTAACAATGGCAAATTTTGCCGATCGGGGTTGCCTTCGGAAAAGGAGGTCGCCCGATCGCCTGGCTTGGCGCTTTGCCCCGTCTGCTCAGAACTGGAAGTAGATGAATGCACTTTGCGATCCTGCAGTGAGCAAGGAGATGGCAGCGACGAGCACGACGCCAACTATGACGCGGGTGGCATATCTGCGCCCTTCGAGGAGATATTCCGATTTTGATCGCTCGAGTTCAAGATCCAGAAAAAATAATCCTGCCGCAGACAGCGCCAAATAAGCCGCCGCCGTTGCGTATACGGGTTCCCAGTGCGGGTGCAAGATGCCGGTAAGAAAATTCGAAGCCTCGGCAAGGGACGAAGCACGAAAAAACACCCAGGCGAGACACACGACATGAAAAATCATGATCCGGCGAAACCAGCGCTGCAAAAAGGAAAATGCCTGACCATCGCCATCGGCCGTGAGGAACTTTCGTTCGATGGCCAGCGCGGCACCGTGAATTCCTCCCCAGATGACAAATGTCCAATTGGCACCATGCCACAGTCCCCCCAGCAGCATGGTGGCGAGAAGGTTGCCGTAGGTGCGTCGCGGCCCGAGTCGGTTGCCGCCGAGGCGGATATAAAGGTAATCGCGCAAGAAGGTGCTAAGGCTGATGTGCCAGCGGCGCCAAAAGTCCTGCAAGCTCGTTGCCATATACGGTTGCCGGAAATTGACCATGAAGTGGAAGCCGAACAGCTGCGCCGAACCGCGCGCGATCGAGCTGTAACCGCTAAAGTCGCCGTAGATTTGCCACGCGAAAGCGTAGGTCCCGAGCAGCGTGATCGCACTATCAGGGGTGCCGAATCGTCCATTGAACGCAGCATTCGCGATTAGGGCGCAATTGTCAGCGATCACAAGTTTGCGAAAGAGTCCTTCCAGTATCAGGATCATGCCGTCGAAGGCCTTGCTCGCCATCCAAGGTCGCGGTGACTGAATTTGCGGAAGCAGGTGGGAAGGCTTCTGGATGGGTCCGGCGATAAGGTGAGGAAACAAGCTCACGAACAGGCCATAGTCGACGAAGCGGCTCGCGCTACGCAGCCGGCCTTCGTACACGTCGACGATATAAGCGATTTCCTGGAACGTGTAGAACGAAATGGCCGGCGGAAGGATGATGTTCCATGCCAGCATCGGCACGAAATGAAGGCCCGCCGCGTCGGCGACGTGTCGGAAGCTGTCGATGAAAAAATTAAAGTACTTGAAGAAGCCGAGGATCGAAAGGTTTACGGCAACCGAGGCAAGCACAATGCCCTTTCGCACGCGTGGCCGGCTTTCCGCATCGATGCGTCGGGCGAGGATGAAGTCGAGCGTGGTCGAAGCGGCCATGAGCAATAGAAAACGCCAGTCCCACCATGCGTAGAACACGCAGCTCGCGAACAAAAGAAAAGCATTTTGTTCGCGCAGGTGTAGGCGCCAATAGACAAGGAAAACGACGGCGAGAAATACGATGTAGCTCGCCGAATCGAAGGTCATCGCGACTGGCTCGGCCGGTAACGCCGCACATCAGGGTGCGACCGGACATGGGCACGAGTGGCCGTCCTGTGCGCTGGCTGCGACCGGCAAGAAACTGTCCGCTTCGGCCTTCGCGGATACCGCATGCTATCTGGACAGCGCATCCGCATGCCGAAGCTCGAAGAACAAGCCGACCGTCTTCCCGTTGGACACCGCGCGGAGGCAAAGTGGCTTCCGATTCGCAAGCTAACCGCAAGCACCAAAGCAACCATTGCTTGCCGAGAAAGCCAAACTCCGAAGGCACACGAAGTGGACGGCATTGTACGTCTTTCCGAACGAGGGGAAACGTTGCAAGTGCAACTTGCGCAACTTAGCAGCGAGAATGCTATCGATCGCCGATAGCTGCCGGTTGCGAGAAAAGGCGACCTCGCGCCCTCTAGTCCTGCCTACGCTTTGAAATAGACCCTGTTCGGCGATTGCGGAATCGCATCGAACTTATAGTTCAGCGCCTGCAAAAACTCGAAAACGGATTCTGACGTGCCTTCCACGATCAATCGAGGGTGATCCCTGCGCAAAAGCTCTTGCATGCCGCGCAGTGCTTGCAGTTCGTGGCCCTCGACGTCAATCTTTATCAAGCGCACGCGATGTGGCAGGTGCAGGCTATCTAAGGCAATCGCCAAAACATCGAATTGCCCTCCCTGCGTCGTGATTTCAGCTTCGTAGTTGTTGGCAAGGCCGGTGTCAAATTGAGGAATCGACATGCCAACCGTCTTGGCTTCGGCGGAAACAGCAACGTTAAACAACGAAACGTTGGCCGCACCGAGAGCCGCGATATTCGCTACTAGCAGCTCAAATGTATGTGGCACTGGTTCGAAGGCCAAAACCCTGCCCGAGCGACCGACAAGCTGTGAGAGGCGAGCGGTATAGTGACCAACGTTTGCCCCGATGTCGATGGTCCAGTCTCCTTGGGCAACCCAGTCCGACAACTTCGCGTATTCCGGTTCCGCCGAGGCAAAGTTGCCGACGCGAATTTGGCGCCTAAAATGCAGACGTTTTAACGCCTGCTGCGTTCGCAAAGGCAACTTGCTGGCCAGTCTTTTCAGTAAATCGGGCAATTTCGGAATCCGGGCGCGTCAAGTCAAAGCGCGCAATGTACTCGAAAGCTCGTTCTCGTCGAATCCGAGCTTGCGCATTCTAGGGGTTTGCCTCAACACTAACGCGCCGCGAGTGTCCGGCGGCTGACACGGCACGTGGCTACTTTTGGCATACAGGAAGGTAGCCCTCCCCGAGGTAGCGAAGGATCGGCGTGCGGCAAAATCGCGCAAGGCCTTTTTCCAAGCGCGAGCTAAAGGAGCGCAGCAGCAAGTTAAACGGGCGAGGAATCGGCAATAAGAAGAAAAACCGTTCCGACACAAGCGTAAAACCGATACCCCTGAGGCGGCGCGCCATGCGGGACGGCGAATGAAAGTGCAT
Organism: uncultured Burkholderiaceae bacterium; assembly: GCA_964608115.1. GTDB lineage: Bacteria > Pseudomonadota > Gammaproteobacteria > Burkholderiales > Burkholderiaceae_F > GJ-E10. Next base: position 46,180 of record CAZSOI010000237.1, read on the forward strand.
GGAGAAATTGCGGCGTGGTGGCGCGTCATAAATGCGGCGAACGAGCGAAAATCCCTTTAAGTACTCCACCATTGGGTACAGATAGTTGGCCGGCGCTAAGACATTTGTGGTGGGCAGTATCAGGAACCCACCCGGCTTGAGGACTCGCAAGAATTCGCGTGCGGCTTTCTCATAGTCCGGAAGGTACTCTATGACACCACAGCAGCAGACCAAATCAAACGTACTGTCGGCATAGGGCAACGCTTCGATGCTGCCCCGCGAAAGGCTGGCGCGCTCCAGGCCAATGTTGTTGCGGGCCTCGCGAATCATTCCCTCCGAAAGATCCATGCTCACCACTCGGTAACCGAGATCGAGCAAGTCCCGGCTCAGGAATCCGGGCCCACAGCCGGCGTCCAGGACACGCGCCGATCCGGCGAGCTTCAGGTTAGCTACCTCCTCGAGCACGGCGGCATGACGTACCGCAATGAATGTTCTGGCTCCTGAACGGTACTGCTTGCGTGTGTACTCCGCGGAAAGACTACTGAAGTATTCGGGAACCTCCGTCACAGCCACCCCTTTTTCGGATCCTACCTGCGTGCAGTGCCTCCGCGTCCGCCACAAAAAGGCAACAAGGCGGACCGCTCTCGGTTCTTCACCTTGCGCTGGGATCGCAAAGTTCGGCGGATGAAGGAAGGCACGATAGCACCGGTTGGTTTGAAGGATGCTACACGTGCGGCGTATCGATGCGCAGCAACTCTTGTCTTGTTTATCCCGACGAATTGAGCCCTAGTTACCGGCTTTGATAGAAGATGCTATCGTGTTTTCATTCCCGCGCAGACCATACGCCGCACGATTGGCCTTGCGCCCTGATCCGCGAGGTTGCTGCTTTGTCGCTGGCGCCGAGAAAACTAGCCGTTTTTCTGATGGTGCTTGGGTTGGCGGCTTTTTTGAGCGGCTTGTTCTCGTGTACCGGTATATCAGACGTGACGCCCTACGCGGCGGAGGTCGCCCAACGACCAACGGAACCGCCCGTCGCGGCTATACAGGGCGAGGGCGAAGCCGGCGTGGCGCCTCAGCTTGCGAAGCAGCAGGAAACCGCGCCCCGCCTACTTTTTACCGATCTGGTGGTGGCGACCAATACGGGGAACAGTGACACCTCCTTTGGACAGACCGCCAATCAGGACGGTGCGTACGTCAGCGTTTGGGGCCGCCGGTTGGGCGACACGCAGGGCAACTCGAAAATCACCCTAGGCGGGGTGCCAGTTCGCGTGCTGTCGTGGGGTAACGCCACGGCCCCAGCCGACTTATACAGCAGACTCGGTATGCAGATGATTGAGTTTCAAATTCCTCATACGGTGGCCGTTGGGCCCACCAAGCTCGTCGTCACAGTCGATGGAGTGGCATCCAACGCGCTGCCCCTGACAATCATTAACCGCGGCAGGATCTACTTTGTTGCAGCCAAGGGCGGCTCCGACTGGAGCCGTGGCACCTTCACCTCGCCCTGGGAGACGGTTGCACACGCCGCCTTTGCAATGACGATTCCGGGGTCGATTACCTATGTGGAACACGGCGTGACGTGGAACAACCCGGTCTGCTTAAACGAAGGGACAATCAATCAGGCCACAGCACAGTTGCAAATCCCAGGCTATCCGCTGGCCTTCGTCGCATATCCCGGCGCCAAACCGAGAAGCAGCACCATGGGTTTTGATACAAAGGGCTGTGGAGGTGAACATGCGGGGGTCGGCAATTACGTCTTCTCCAAGTTCACTATGAATATCACTGGGACCTCGCCCTCCTACCTGAACCTCTCCGGCGAGTCGCGCTTTATCGGCAACTATGTCACGGCGCCCAACATCACCGCGTGCCCGGTCGGCGCCCTGGTCGTAACTGGAGGCGGCTTTGTAGGCGGAAACAACATCTACGAACTAGGCAATGAATTTGGCTATATCTTTAGCTCGAGCGCAGCGCAGACGGCAATGTGCAAGCTCTCCGTCGGCGCTTTTTATGTCTCCGGCAACCGCATCGCATCGACTGCGGTGACCGAGTCCAACCGCGAAATCGGATGGAATTACATTCACGACACCTACGCCGGCCGCGGCATTGAGGTGTACACCGAATGCGGCAGCGGCATCTCGTGCTCGAGGGGCGGAATGGCGAATTACCTCACTGGGGTGAGCGTCCACGATAATTGGCTAGAGAATGTGCGTGGGGAGGCGATCGTCATGGGGTCGCCTTTGCAAGAACCGGCTTTTGTGATCGGCAGCAACGCGATCTATAACAACGTCTTGATCAATGTGGGCATGGGACCTACGCAGTACTCTTCGGGATCCGACGCGACAAGCCATGTGGCGCTGCTGGTTCGCGTGCCCGATACCGACGTCAAAACCACGATCTCGATCGTGCACAACACGCTTTACGGGTTTGGTGCGGCCGGTGGTGGCGCGTCAAGCGGCATTTGCGCGATTATCAAATCCGGCCCAGTGACGCTCGCCTTTCACAATAATGTCTTGTACTCCACAGGGCAGCCGTACTCCTGCGCGCCTCTGCCGGTAGCCGCATACGGCAATCTGTACTATGGCGCTGGTCAAGCTCCGAGTTGGGACACCAGCGCTATTAGCGCAGATCCTTTGTTCGTTGACCCGGCTCGAGGCGACTTTCACCTCGCACCGTCAAGCCCAGCGATTGCCAGCGCGTCGGCGCTTGCCCCCGATATGCCGGGCCAGCTCGACTTCGATTCGCGCCCGAGGTGGCCCGGCAGAACGGACCCGGGAGCGTTTCAACACCTTGGCACCGAGACTCGGTGAGAGGCGCCGGACCCTTGCAAGTGCGAATTCCCATCCTGATGTACCACGAGGTGGCCGACGCCGAGGCCGTCGAGGAGCTGGCACGCAAGATCCAGCGGGGCTACCTGCTGACACGCGATGACTTCGGGCAACAACTGCGAATGCTTGCGTCAGCCGGATACTCAACCGCGTCCCTCGATGCACTTGCCCAGACGCAAGAGGGGCCATCGGCTGCGACTTCACGGTCAGTCGTAATCACCTTTGACGATGGTTTTGCCGGGAATTACCGGTATGCGTTCCCGATGCTGCAGCAGTACGGTTTTACGGCGACGTTTTTCGTGGTCAGCAACAAGATTGGGGACCCCAACATGCTGCAGTGGCACGAGCTCGATGAAATGGCGCGGCACGGCATGACGATCGGCTCCCATACCGCCAATCATTGTCTGCTATCGACCTTGGACGAAACCCGTACGAAGTTCGAACTGGCTGACTCTAAACGCGAGATCGAGCAGTGGCTCGGCCGTCCTGTGCATTACCTCAGTCTTCCGGGGGGCGACAGCAACCGCTGGTATCCGCGGCTGGCAGAGGAGTGCGGATATCGTGGCGGATGCAGCTCGCGTCTGGGCTTAAACGATGCAAATACCGACCGTTGGTTCTGGCGTCGCATCACGGTCAAGCGAACGATGGGCGCCGAGTCCCTACAGCGCCTCGTCGCAGGTGACCCCCAGACATGGGCCAAAGCGCGCGCCTGGGCTCTGGCAAAGCAAACGATTGCAACGGCCCTGGGGAAAAAAAACTACGAGCGCCTCTATATACGGCTGTTTGGCGTCGAGGAACAGGATCGAACCTTGCAACCATAGCGACGTTGTCCGCGCGCCGCTGCCAATACGGGTTTCCGAGAAGTTGGTTTCGGTTTGGCTACATGGATCGAAAAACCGATGCGCACAGGAGCACCGGACCGAAGTCGTCCCTTTTGACCTATTGGCCGATTACTGTGCGTCCCCGCTGGCAAGCGGGTCGGACGGCAGGAAAAGCTCGGTTCCGACTTGGCTTTGCAACCAAAGCAAGGCGCGCCACACACGCTGACTCGCGCCAAGCCAACCATAACCTGCGAGATGACATATGGGCGTGCGGGATTAACGACGCCGCGTTTAGCAGAGCTTTCGGTTTACTGGCCTTGGTACTGGTACGCCCCCATCGATACTGAAGTCGATGGGATCGGGTAGGAGGCAAAGTCGTAGTTTGCCTGCAGGAACGGAACAACGGATGGGATTGACACGCCGACCCCGATCGCAGGGCTTCCGCTCGAAAGTTGGAAATTCTCTGCACCGGCGTTTACGAAATTGGGATTGGCATTGACCGCAGCGGTGTCCCAGCTGGGCCCCGAACCATTTCCGTAATAGACGTTTCCGTAGTTGCTGGACGTATACGTTGCTTCGCAGTAATAGGCTTGGTTGGAATTCAGATAAAAGATGTTGTTTTGCGGATAAAGCGTCGTGCCTGCTGCATTCGTCAAATCCATGGCGCACTGGCTGGAACTCGAACTCGTGTAGTAAAAAGTATTGTTAAAGAAGTAATTGTTCGTCGTTGTTCCGGAGGGATTCGTCGCCCCATCATTGGCCAAAATGCCGACCGTCTCGGTGGCGTCTTGACCACTGGAGTAAGAGGACGGCCCAACCCCGGCGTTCACCAAAACGTTATTGACAATGAAATTGTTGCCCACTAGCAGATTGGGGGAGGTCCCCGAGTAAAACGTGATTGCCTCGCCGCGGACGTTCTCCAGCCAGTTGTCATGAACGTTTACATCGGTCATCGATTCTGCGTACGTACCGTCCAATTCCTGGTAGACCTCTATCCCGCGGCCGCCGAACAGGTCGTGAACGTAATTCCAACCAACCTCACGATTCGATGAGGTAATTGGCGCGCTTTGAAAACGGCCGCCAGAAACGTATATGACACTGGAGAGTTTGCACATTGCCGGGTTGGCGGAGGTACTGCCGTAGATATATCCGAACTCGTTGCCCAGCTCGTAAATGTTATTTCCTCCGACCGTGGGCCCGGTCACGAGTAACGCGCCGTCGGGGCACTCGCTGATATTGGGTGCGGTGACATAGTTGCCGATGAAGCGGGACTCGCCGGCAATAGAGAAAAAAACAGCGGAGGTCCCGGTGATGTTCATCGTGAACTTCGAAAATACCCAGTTTCCGACGGGGTCGTTCGCTCCACAGCCTTCGGGGTCAAACCCCATCGTGCTCGTTGTCGCGGTAGCACCCGGATAAGCAACGAAGGCAAGCGGCGCACCTGGGCTTACCAGCTGTCCCGTGCTTTGATTCAGCGCTCCTTGCGTTAGACAAGCAGGGTTGCTCCACGTGACGCCGTTTTCCACATACGTGATCGAGCCCGGGGTCTGCATTACGGAGGCAGCCTGCTGGACCGTCGCCCAAGGCGATGCGAAGGTGCCAGGGTTACTGTCCGACCCACCGACCGCGACAAAGTAGATCGGTCCCGAGTTGGTGACGGTGAGCGGCAGCAGGTTGGAGGCAACGCCCTTGACCGTAACCTGCAGGTTTGCTGCGCCAGTAGGTACCGTGCTTGGCACCTGGAACACGATCATTTGCATTCCGAGCTTGGCGTACAGGTTGGCCGGAGCGGTGGCATTGGCCCAGGAGACCACGGGCACGGTCTGCCCACCCAGCGTAATCTGCGAGGAGCCTTGTGAGCTACCCAGGTTCATGCCCCAGACG
>CAZSOI010000238.1:0-7519 GCA_964608115.1 uncultured Burkholderiaceae bacterium
AAAGGCTGCGGCCGCAAGGGCCGCCGTCTGGAACAGGCGTCTTAGAACATTTGCGTAAGGCTCAGGAAAAACGCGCGACGCGGCCCGTACTGGGGAGCAAATTCGCCGATCCCAGTGCCGCTGCGAAGCAGGTAGGTGCGGTCAAACAGGTTGATCGCACTGGCGCGCACGGTGAAAGGTCGCTCGGCACCCCATGGGAAGAACTCGCGCGCCAACGCCGCGTTCCACTGCGTATAGGCGGGTACATGCTCCAGGTTGGCAAAGCCCATGCGCAGCCCGCTGCCGAACATGCCGTCGAGGCTCGCAGTCGTGCCTTCGTCGCTACGGTAGGAAACGCCTAACGACGCGCTCGTCTGCTGGTCGTCGTCCGTGTAAATGTAGTGGTTCACCAGATAGGCGAACTCGACTGGGTCAGTGAAGAGGTACTGGTTGCTGACGACGTCCTTGGCGCGTGTCGCGTTAAGCGAGACATTGGCGTAGAGGCGCAAATGTTCGCCCTCGTAGCGAACCTTCGATTCGATGCCCCGGCTAAAGCCGTGTGCGTAGTTAAATTGAGTCAATACGACGGCCTGCCCAAACTGACCGTCGTCGAGCTGGTCGTTCGCGCGCTTGGCGTAAACGTCCGCACCCAGCGTGAGGCCCTGCAACGGGCGCGCGTCCACCCCCACATCGACGTAGTCGGCTCGCTCCGGCTGCAAAGGACTGTCCTGGTCAATCGCAGGCTGCTGCGTCGTATTGCGAAACAGCGCCAGGTTCGTTGGCGTCGCCTGAGCCTGCATGGGCGGTGTGAAGTAGCGTGCGTAGCCTGCATGAAACGAAAGCGCCTGGGCCGCTCGCCACAGGAGGGCCAGGCGTGGACTCAACTGGCTGGCCGAAACGAATTGGTACATCTGATCAAAGCGCAGGCCCGCGTTGATCGTGGTCGCCTCCCCCAAACGCCACTCGTCCTGCAAGTAGCCTCCAACGTTCCACCCGAGGTGGCAGTTGCGGTCGTCCACGGTAAGTGGCTGCGGCAGCACCTGCCCATCGGCGGTGACGGGCAGAACAGTCGCAAGATCGACCACACAGGTGCCCTCCGCGCTCGCCGTCAAACCGGCGCGCAGCGTGTGCGCTGGGGCTGCTCGCCAGGCGCCGTCGTACTGCATGCCGTTGAGCAGGCTGCGCCGCTGCACTTCCGAGGCGACATTGTTGAAAACCAGGTCACCAGTTATGTCCGGGATGAAGTCGATCGAGGCATAGCGGCTAAAGACCGAGAGCTGCGCATCGACGTCCTCGCGATGCGTCTGCAAGGCAACTATGCCGAAGGCGAAGCGGTCGAATTCGTGTTCGTCCAGATTTGCCGAAGAAAAGTTCTCTGGACCGTAATCGCCCAAAGACATGAGACCGGGGACGCTGGGGATCTGGAAGCGACCTTCAGAGATTCCCCCCATGTATGTCAAGCGGGTTGAGGCGTCCAGTAGCGTGGCACCGTATCCAAAGAACTTAGCTTGTGCCGTGCGGTCGTGCAGCGGATCAATGCCAGGCGTAGCACTCTCCAAACCCTCCTCGCTTTGCAAGTAGCGGGCCGTAAGGAAGAACTGCGTTGTGCCCTCGCTACCACCGGCTTGGATGTTCGGCGAAATGGTGGCATGGCTCCCCCCGTACAAATCGACGCTGCCCCCGGGGGTGAACTGGCTGCGCGCGGTGATGTCAACGACGCCTGCAGTTCGCAGCCCGTACTGCGCGGGTAAAGCGCCGTCGAGAAGATCTAGTTTGTTGATGAAACCCGTCTCAAGGACCGGTCCAAGACCCGATACGCCGTCCGGTAGCTGAATCCCGTTGATCCGATACTGGACATTTGCATATTCGTTGCGCACGTGAAAGTCGGGATTGCTTACCGCCGAGTCGTAAGAGACACCCGGCGCCTGCAGTAGCACCTTATCAATTGGCGTGTTCTTTCCCTGCGGCAGGATATCGATCGCCTCCTGGTCCAGGTCATAGGACGTTGCACCGAACTTCGGCAGAATCTGCTTGTCCCGGGCCTCATCTAAGGCATGGTTTTTCTCTCGCAGGGCCGTACGGGGGCTGTCGGCCACGACGTCGATCTGTGGCAGCGTGGTCTCCACGGCGGGCTCCTCCGACTGACTGGAGGTCGCGGACTGCTCCGAGGCTGGCTCCTGCTCGAGCGGATCTGCGTGTGCGCGAAGGACCAGCACGGTCGACGTTGCCACGCAAACAAGCATCGCGATCGATTTTTTCTTTGGCACGATAGCCGTGAAGGGAAAGGCCGGTGGGCCGAGATGCGAATAATAATCATTCTCATAGATGACGCAATGCCTTTAGAATCAAATGGTTGCCCTGCAGCAACTTGATCCTACGCGCTCCAAGCGGACCCGCGTAGTCGGTCACTCCGTGCTAAGGCCCAGATCCGTCCCCAATCGGCCACGCCCGCAACATCGTGCACTACCAGGCTTGGCCGTATCGCCACTGTCGGCGCCATAGCTCGCATCGAGCAGCTGAACTAACGACCAAGCGACACTGCTACCGCCTTCGTGAGCACATGATTGAACATCAACCGTTAACCCAGGCAACTGCGAAAATCCGCGCCCCGGGCAAAAACCCGCAGATTCGATTCGCTCTGTGGGCGCCATACATAGCCCCTCATCAAATTTCCCTTTTGCGAGACACCGTCGCGCGGTCGGCAAAGGGTTTGCCGCCTTCACCGAAGGCAAGGCCGCTTGCTCCCATATGCGTGGGCCTTTTCGTTCGTCGTCAAGATTTGCGAGGTGCGCGCTGCGACTCTCCCGGAGGCAGTAGCGAAAACAGTGTTGCATCTGAGTTCTTGCACGCAAGTTTTGACACGGCGCGATCCTAGTTAATGCCTTTCTCCGGCGCAATTTCGGAGACTTCGCCTGACCGCTTCGAGCTTAAATTGCTCCAGCGCAGCTCGGTAGCCTGCCTATCGGTGCTTTTGCTCGCTGCACATCAAACAAAGGTTGGTTACGGCATGTCCATGAAATCGCCACATCTGCGCCCGGCAATACTTGCTTCGCTGGCGCTGGCACTTAGCGTCCCTGGCTGTGGTGGCGGAAGCGGGAGCAACTCCGGACAAACGGATCCGGTGGCGCCGCCACCGACCAATAGCGTGAGCGGTACCGTCACGTTCGCGGACGCTCCCGTGCAAGGGGCCACGGTCATTGCATTTGATACGAACAGCAACAGCGTTGCGCAAAGCGCCACCACCGATGGCAACGGCAACTATCAAATTACTGGGCTAATGGTCGGCGGCGAGAATTATCAAATACTTGTGCAGAGTCCCGGCTACGCGTTTTACCCCAACGTGGCCAGCGGCGCCCAAATCATGCGCGCCGACTACACGGCTCAGTACACCTCCTCCAACCTTAACAATGGCTCGCCATATAACGGCGTCTTTTTCGCTGTAATCAGCTTTAACTCCGAACTGAACAGTCCGCTCACTGGGGTGAGTTTTAATGCCTATAACGGCTCCAATCCGCTCGTGTACTTGGCCGCGACGGGCCAGACCCACAGCTATGCGGCTGGGGATGACGGGGCCAACCAGGAGGGCGTGGTTTGGCCGATCCCGCGCTTTGTTAACAACGGCGACGGGACCGTCACCGACAAGCTGACGGGCCTGATCTGGCTCATGAATGCCAATTGCCTTGGCGCGGCAAACTGGGCTACTGCCGTGGCGCTGGCAAATGCGCTGGCAAGCGGCAACGGCGCATGCGGCTTGAGCGATAACTCGACTGCGGGACAATGGCGCTTGCCAAATATCAATGAACTGGAGAGCCTGATTGATGCGGGCAACGCCAACCCAGCGCTGCCGACGGGATACCCGTTCACCGGCATCAATACCAGCGGCCACTACTGGTCATCGACGACCTTTGATGGCAATACCGCAAACGCCTGGGCGATCAGCTTCAGCGACGGAAGCTACGTGAACGATGGCGTGGCCAACGCCAAGGCAAATGCAAGCAACCAGGTTTGGGCCGTAAAAGGCGTAAGCAGCGGAGTGGGCAGCTTGCAGGCGACCGGACAGTTGATCGTCTACGCCACCGGGGACGACGCCAGCGTTAATGCCGGCGTGCCGATCACTTCCCCGCGCTTCATCGATAACGGCAATGGCACCGTTACCGACTCGATGACCGGACTGATTTGGTTAAAGCAAGCCAACTGCATCCAGGGTACTTGGTCTGCTGTCTTGACGGCGATCGCGAACCTGGCGGCAGGTCAATGCGGGCTAAGCGACGGCACGATCGCGGGGAACTGGAGAATGCCAAACCGCCACGAGCTCTTAAGTCTGTCGGACCGCGCCTTGAGCAATCACGCTGAGTTTTTCGATAGCAACTATGTTGCAACTACCAGCGGCCTTAGCAGTCAGCCCGCAACGTTTGGTGGCACATTTGAGGTGAGCCAGTACTACTGGACATCGACCACGGACGCGGCAGAAACAACGCAAGTATGGTCCGTATTAAGTTCCGACTTCGGCGTATACCCAACGGGCAGTAGTGCGTCCCAATATTCTCTGGCGGTACGCTGATCGGCACTGTCGAGTCCGGTCCCTCCTTTGCTTGCGTGGGGCTCGCAAGCGGCCATCGAACAATCATCGGGTAATTCCGTCCGAGGGGTGGCAAACGGTGCGCGGGGTGCGCACGAGCTTCACGGCTCGCGGCCGCGGGTTGATGCGACCCTCGAAGATCTCGCTAGCGACCCCTGCCCAAGAAGCTGCTGTGCGGCGCTTGCGCTATCTACCGGAATGCGGTCATAGCAAATCGATGTCCGTGGCAACGGTATACTCGTGCGCAAGTTCACGCAGCACTTTGCCCTTGGGCCGTCTGGGGCCGTACGAGGACAGGGAATTTGAGCCCTCGCACTTGTGGCGTCCGCACACCGGCGAGAAGGCGAGAAGCGCAGCGGCGAAGCGTCTGGTTTTTAATTCGGCAACAGCGGGTGCGATGCACCTGCGCACCACCATCGCATATTCATCGGCACGCAATGGCCAGTCAAGCCATCCGTCGGGGCGCCGCCGGTTCATGCACCGGGCCTGATCCTCAGCGCTCCCGTCTTCCCGCGCCCGACGAACATCATCGTTCGGACTTCGATTATTTCTTACCGCCGGAGCTAATAGCCCAGTGGCCCGCCGAACAACGCGAAGCCGCACGGCTGTTGCATGTCGGAGCCCACGGCTGCACCGATGGGTACATTACCGACCTGCCCAGCATGCTCGAGCCCGGCGACGTCCTTGTGCTGAACAACACCCGCGTGATCAAGGCGCGATTGCTGGGGGAAAAGCAAAGTGGCGGACGCGTAGAGGTCTTGGTCGAACGCATCACATCGAACAACCGCGCTTGGGTCTTGCTGCGTGCCAGTCACGCGCCCAAACCCGGAACCGTGCTGCGTTTTTTGGCAGATCATGTATCCGCTGGGCCCAGCTTCGCAGCCACGGTGCTGGGGCGCCGCGATGACCTCTTTGAACTGCAGTTTGATGCGGTCCCTGGGCAAGTGCTCGAGGCCATAGGGCAAGTCCCGCTGCCGCCCTATATTCGGCACGCACCCAACGAGCAAGATGGGACGCGCTACCAGACCGTGTATGCCTGCGTGCCAGGTGCCGTTGCCGCCCCAACGGCCGGGCTGCATTGGACCGAATCGCTGCTTGCACAGTGTCGTGCGCGTGGCGTGCACGTCGCATTTATCACGCTGCACGTGGGCGCCGGGACCTTTCAGCCGGTGCGAAGCGAACGGCTCAGCGAGCACCAAATGCACTCGGAGCGCTATGAGGTGCCTGCGCAGACAGCGGCACTTGTCAACGAGGCGCATGCGCAGCGCAAGCAAGTAATAGCGGTTGGAACCACGAGCGTACGCGCGCTCGAAACAAGCATGCGCGAGGGTCAGCTGCAGCCCAGCAGTGGAGAGACGCGGCTTTTCATCACTCCGGGCTTTCGTTTTCAATGCGTCGATCGGCTGCTTACGAACTTTCATTTGCCGTGCTCGACGCTTTTGATGCTCGTTGCGGCCTTTGGCGGCACCGAGCGTGTGCTGCGGGCCTATCGCCATGCCGTGTCTGCACGTTATCGGTTTTTTAGCTACGGCGATGCGATGCTAATTGAACGAGCCAATGCGCCAACGCGGCCGCCAGTTGCGCGCGGCAATGCCAATTTATGAGCATGGTCTTTGAGCGTCTTGCCCACGACGGGCTGGCCCGTCGTGGACGACTGCACCTGACGCACGGCGCTGTCGATACCCCGGCGTTCATGCCGGTGGGAACCTACGGGACCGTCAAGGCAATGCTGCCCGAGGAGCTTGACGCACTCGGGGCGCAGATCGTCCTGGGCAATACCTTTCACTTGTGGCTTCGCCCTGGCGTCGAGGTACTGCGCAATCACGGCGGTCTGCACCGCTTCATGGGTTGGCAACGGCCCATCCTTACCGATTCTGGCGGCTTTCAAGTCTTTTCGCTCGGTGCGCTGCGCAAAGTTTCCGAAGAAGGTGTGCGCTTTCGCTCGCCCATTGATGGCGCAGCGCTGCTGCTGACACCGGAAGAATCGATGCGAGTGCAAACTGTCCTGGAATCGGACATTGCCATGATCTTTGACGAATGCACGCCGTACTGGATGCAACAAGGGCCGACCTGCGCGGGCCACGGCAAAGCGGCGCTGGCTCGGCGCGGGCGCATTGCGGCGGAAAATGGATCGAACCTGGCCGGAGCTGTGGGGACGACGCGACCGGCCACCCACGAAGAGGCCGAGGCCTCCATGGAATTATCGTTGCGCTGGGCGCAGCGCAGTCGCGAAGAATTTGACCGCCTGAAAAATCGCAATGCCCTTTTTGGGATCGTGCAAGGGGGAATGTTTACCGATCTGCGTGACCGCTCCCGCGCCGAACTCGTACGCATCGGATTTGACGGTTACGCCATCGGAGGCCTATCGGTTGGGGAACCAAAGGAACAAATGGTGCAGGTAATCGAACATACCTGTCTTGGGCTTCCCCAAGATCGTCCGCGCTACCTCATGGGCGTAGGAACGCCGGAGGATCTGCTAGCTGCGATTGGCACGGGCATTGATATGTTTGACTGTGTCTTACCGACTCGAAATGCTCGCAATGGTTGGCTGTTTACGCGTCACGGAGATGTCAAAATCCGCAACGCAATTCATCGGGACGACAGCCGGCCGCTCGATCCGGAGTGCGGCTGCGCGAGCTGTCGGAACTTCTCGCGCGCGTACCTACACCATCTGCAGCGCACCAACGAAATCCTCGGCGCGCGGCTAAACACCATCCACAACCTGCATTACTACCTGGATCTGCTGCGGCGCGCGCGCGCGGCCATCGAGCAGCGGCGCTTTACGCAGTTTGCAAGCGCCGAGCGTGCGAGCCGTTGCGCAGCACGCGGGCCGCTATAATCGCGGGCTTTCCCGTCCTGCAACGATCAACGGCGCGGACTCGAGCACCTGCGGCTCAATCGCAACCGCCGGCGCTTGCCAGCTAGCAGATCGTGGGGCACTTACCGCGGACGCGTTTTGCG
>CAZSOI010000239.1:0-3867 GCA_964608115.1 uncultured Burkholderiaceae bacterium
CGGATTTTTGCATAAAGCGGCAAGCGGAGAATTGGGATGTCCAGGCAAATCGAACCGCAGGAGGCGATGGTACGCCCACATCGTGGTTACTTCGATCACGATGCCGACGTCGGCGTTTATGGCCGCGGAACAAGTGTCGAGGCAGCGCTCATAGCCGTCGCCGAATCGACCTTTGATCTTATGACCGATATCTTGCTGATTCGGCCAATTGAGCGTGTGGATGTCGAATTCGATGAGGCAGAGGTGGACTTTGCGCTCGTGATCTGGCTTAACGCACTGCTTGCGCAGGCACACGAGCGGGGTTTGGCGCTGGGACGCTTCGAACTTGTGCGTCGCGGTGCGCACTGGCGCGGCGCTGGCTGGGGCGAGCCCTGGCGCGAAGAATTGCCGCGAGGGGTCGATGTTAAAGGGGCAACGCTCACGGCGCTTTCGGTGCTTGAGACAAACGGGGACTGGGAAGCTCGTTGCGTAGTTGACGTATAAAGCTAGGTGCAGGAGCAAGTGCATGAATGTGAATGAACTCGAGTCGCTCGACTCCTGGACGTGGACGTTTGCCCACAAGGGTGAACAGCGCCAGGGCCCGAACGTGCGCATGTATGGCTCGCGCGAGTTACTCGAAGCAATGGACGAAAAGGTGCGCGAACAAATTGGCAACGTGGCGGCATTACCGGGGTTGGTCGGGCCCGCGTACACAATGCCGGACGCTCACTGGGGCTACGGTTTTCCGATCGGTGGAGTCGCCGCGTTTGATCCCAAGCGAGGCGGCATCATCTGCGCGGGGGGTGTGGGCTTTGATATCTCCTGTGGGATTCGCTGTCTGCGCACCTCGCTGACGTCCGAAGCGATAGCGCCGCGCCGAATTGCATTGGCCGATAGCTTGTACCGCGATATTCCGGCCGGCGTAGGCGTTGCGGGGGCCATCAAGTTGCAAGTTCGGGAGCTTGACCAGGTGCTGCTGGGTGGCGCGCAATGGGCGGTCGACCAAGGCTATGGTGGTGAGGAGGATCTGGAATTTATCGAAGACGGTGGTCGCGTCGAGGGCGCGAAGCCACAGCAGGTTTCGCCGATTGCCAAAAAACGCCAGCTTGGGGAGATGGGAACACTCGGATCGGGAAACCACTACCTCGAGGTGCAGCGCGTGGATGAGATTTTCGATGCCACGATCGCGAAAGCCTACGGGGTCGCGCAGGGGCAGATCCTGGTATCCATCCATTGCGGCTCAAGAGGGCTCGGACATCAGATCGGCACGGATTACTTGGTAAAGCTGGCCAAGGCGGCGCAATTCCTCGGGATGCACCTGCCCGATCGCGAACTGGCGTGCGCACCCATCGAGTCTGAGGAAGGACAGCAGTACCTGGGTGCGATGAACGCGGGCATCAACTGTGCGCTGGCCAATCGCCAGATCCTTGCGCACCTCACGCGAAGAGTATTCCAGCACTATTTTCCGCAGGCGCAGCTTCAGACGCTGTTTGATGTTTCTCATAACACCTGCAAGGCCGAACAGCACAACGTAGACGGCAGACCCCGGCTGCTGTACGTGCATCGCAAAGGCGCAACCCGCGCCTTTGGTCCAGGCCACCCGGGTCTGCCACATGGCTATATGGACGTCGGCCAGCCGGTGATCATAGGCGGCAGCATGGGCACCGGTTCGTACCTGCTCGCTGGCATGGCCAGCAGCGAGGAGCGCGCGTGGAGTTCGGCGAGCCACGGCGCAGGTCGGGCAATGAGCCGCACACAGGCCGCGCGTCGTTGGCAGGGATCGGCGTTGGTGCATGAGCTTGGCGAGCAGGGCATCTTGATCCGCACCCGCTCGATGCGTGGGGTCGCCGAAGAGGCGCCAGGGGCCTATAAAGATATCGAGCGCGTTGCGCAGTGCACGGAGCAGGCGGGATTAGCCCGGCGCGTTGCGCGACTGGCGCCCGTGATCTGTCTTAAGGGTTGATCTCGAGCAAAAGATGTCGCATAACTCAGCGCACGCGCCGGCGCCCGCCGAGGTCACGCTGTTCGTGTGTGGCGATGTGATGACAGGGCGCGGCGTCGACCAAATCCTTCCTCACCCGGGCGCGGCGCGCATTTTCGAGGAGTATGCGCATTCGGCGCGACACTATGTCGAGGCGGCCGAACGCGTAAGTGGCCGCATCGCGCGCCATGTCGATTTTTCCTACATTTGGGGTGAAGCGCTCGATGAGCTGGAGCGAATGCGGCCCGATGCACGCATCATCAACCTCGAGACCGCAATCACAACAAGCGCAAAGCCCTGGCCCGGTAAAGGGGTGCACTATCGCATGCACCCGAGGAACATCGGCTGCCTGCTTGCAGCGCACGTCGATTGCTGTGTCCTTGCCAACAACCACGTGCTGGACTGGGGCCATAACGGATTGCGGCAGACGCTCGATAGTCTGCACGCCGAAGGCATAAAGACCGCAGGGGCAGGGGCCGACGCGTCGGAATCCAGAACGCCGGCACTCATCAGTTCGCCAGGGGGCAGGGTGCTCGTGTTTGCCTTTGCCAATGCCGATAGCGGCGTGCCCGAAGGCTGGGCCGCAACTGCTGAACATTCGGGAATCGAGTTGCTCCCCGACTACTCCGAGCAAACTGTTGCGCGCATCGCACAACGCGTCAGTTCCGTCAAACAGCCCGGCGACGTTGTGCTTGTGTCTATCCATTGGGGCAGCAATTGGGGCTATGCGGTGCCGCAAGCACACCGCCACTTCGCTCGGCGCCTTATTGATACGGCGGGCGTAGATCTCGTGCACGGCCACTCCTCGCATCACGCTAAGGGTCTTGAGGTCTACCGTGACCGTTTGATCCTCTACGGCTGCGGTGATCTGATCAACGACTACGAAGGCATCGGCGATCCGGGGCCATGGCGCAGCGGTTTGGCGTTACTGTATTTCCCACGTATCGAACGCGCGACGGGACGCTTGTTGAGTCTTGGCATGACACCCGTGCAAAGATGGCGCTTGCGCCTGCAGCGCGCTGCCGAGGCCGATTGCGCTTGGCTGCTAGATATGCTCAATCGAGAGGGGCGCGAGCAGGCTGCACGTTTTGAGCGTACGTCGGATAGCCAGATCGCCTGGATTTCGCGATGACGATGCGCTGCGTCCGCTCCAAAGGCAAGCTGGTCAGATCATCTCTGAAAGCGGGCTCAAGCCGCGCGAACTGGTCCGTACTGTGCCAGCCTCACCCGCTGCGGAGAATTAGTAAACCCTCGGGCACAGCTGATTGCAACGCCAACAAAATAAGAGGTGCGCAAAATGGAACTCAAACGCAACGGATCTCAGCCATCGGCCCACGGACCTGCGGAGTACTTTACCGGCATGGCGCGTATTGATCCGCTTTTTATGGCGCCGGGACCGGCTCGAGCGAGCGGTGCCTATGTTACGTTCGAGCCATGTTCGCGCAGCAATTGGCACACGCATCCGCTTGGCCAAACGCTCATCGTCACTTGCGGTTGTGGTTTCGTGCAGAGCTGGGGAGCCCCGATCAAGATCATTCGGCCTGGCGATGTCATCTGGTGTCCGCCGGGTGAAAAGCATTGGCACGGCGCCTCGCCGGACACGGCGATGACTCACATCGCGATACAAGAAGAGCTCAACGGCAAGGTTGTCGACTGGATGGAGAAGGTTACGGACGAGCAATACAACGGTCTGCGGGAAGACTGACCACCTGGCCCGGAAACAGGCAAAGGAGCGGATAAATGCCCCACGTCATCGTAAAGCTCTTCCCGGGAAGATCGGAAAAGCAAAAGGTCGAGCTTGCCCAGCAAATTGTGAACGACGTCGTAAGAATTGCAGGTGCCGACGTGAAATCCATATCGGTCGCAATAGAAGAGGTGAGCGCCGAGGACTGGACGGAGAAGGTTTA
>CAZSOI010000240.1:0-4688 GCA_964608115.1 uncultured Burkholderiaceae bacterium
GACTTCTCCTTTTGTAACTGTAAATCCACTTGACCTTGCTGATTACAACGGCTCCGTGGGACTACCTTGTCCTTCCACCGAGATCGCAATTCGCGACGAAGAGGACCGTGACGTTGCTGTCGGAGAGGTGGGTGAGCTCTGCGTGCGCGGGCCGCAGGTCATGAGAGGCTATTGGAAGAAGCCTGCCGAGACGGCCAAGGTGATGACAGAGGACGGGTTTTTGCGTACCGGCGACCTCGCGACCATCGATAAGCTCGGGTTCGTACGGATCGTCGACCGCAAGAAGGACATGATCATCGTGTCCGGTTTCAAGGTGTACCCCACGGAACTCGAAGACGTTTTGGCGAGCTGCCCTGGTGTCCATGAGGCCGCTGCCTTTGGAGTTCCCGATGCGACGTCGGGCCAGGCCGTGCGAGTCGCGGTTGTGAGAAAGGATCCGGCACTTACCGCGCAGGAGGTCATTCGTTACTGCCGAGAACACCTCACGGCATACAAGATTCCGCGCTCTGTGGAATTTCGCGAAGAATTACCCAAGTCCGCAATCGGTAAGGTTTTGCGGCGCGTATTAAGCGAAATGAGTAGGCAGGCGGCTGGCTAAAGGCAAGCAAAGCGCTCCACGGTATATCGACTCTGCGGGTCCGGTGCTCTATCCGCGCCCGGCTAGCGATGCATTTGCGCAGGGCCCTTTGCTACTTGGATGGCAAATTGCATCGGACACGATCGAGAATCAAAAACCCGCTGGGCAAGAAAAGGCCGAAATGTGAATTCTGCGAAACTTCCAGTTCGATCTCGCTTGGGCACCCGTGGCGACTTATCGGGGGCACCAAGGGCACAAAGTGCACGAACGCTTCGCCGTATGGGCAATATTTGTTCGCACTTTGTTTTTGGCGGTTCAAAAGAGCACGAAGGCGTTTTCTGCCTATGCGAGAAGGTTGTCGTCACCAGCAAAAAGGGCGTTGAGCAGCTTGCGTTCGCGGCTGACCACCAAATTGAGGAATTCCTCGGCACCGTGCATTTTGACGAACGCTTTATAGCCTCGTTGCAGAAAGTCCTGCAGGTCGCTCAGACCAGCCATTTGCGCAGGCAAGCGCATCATCGAAAGCGTGGCCCCAATCAGCGGGTGGCGAACGAGGTCATCAAGCGAGTGACCAACACTTTCGATTAGGAAAATCTGCCGCTCGCGATCGGCACGCCGACCAAGCATTCGATATGCATTCGCATAGATCGTGCCGGTGAGCTTGCTAGCTGTTGGACCGAGAGCGGTAGCCATGGCCAAATCAAGTTCCTCCGACAGCGCCTCCAGTTCGATCGCCTCCGAAACGATTTCGAGGCCCTTTGCGGGCAGCAGGTGTGTGAGGGTCGGTGCAATGCGCCGAACATTGGCGTCAAGCTTGGTGAGGTCCTCGGACCCATACAGGTCGCTTAAAAAGAAAGCGGCAGCGCGGCCCATCCGAGGACTTGCGAGCAAATCGGCGTGGGTGCGCGCCAATCGCGCAGCCTGCCATGCCCGTAGCTGTTGCCGGTTTGCCTCGAGCTTGGAATCCTGCGCAGCCGCAGCACGCAAGCAGGCAGCACGGTCGAGCTGATGCAACAGTTGCTCCGTGGGAGCCCGTTGCTGGTTGGTCATTTTTCATCTCCCGAGGCGGCGCTTTCATACATCTTGCGTAGTCACGCGGCACAATTTGGATCAATTGCCATTTGTGGGCCGCCCCCGCGGTGTACGGAAGCGCCGCAGCGCGGGAGGTGGGCGCAAATCGATCGCGCGGATGGCAAGCCTCCGGGTCCGACGCAATCGACGCAGTTTGACCCTTTGGACAGTACGCTGCGCGGAGAATTTGTAATCGGGCAGAGCCGCTGGGCACCATCCTCACCAACCGCGGCCAGGTTAAATGGGAGCAAGTCCTTTGCATACTCGGTGGATCATTTGGGCGCCGCAGGATTTTTCGTCGATGGGAGAGATTGCCTGAAACGAACGGCTGAGCGCCGGAGTGCGCGCTCAGGTCGGTTGTTCGGCGAGTAGCGCTTTGAGTTCTTCGTCGGCCAGCGTTTCCTTTTCCAAGAGGCGCTTTGCACCACGCTCGAGTGTCGCGCGTCGTTGTCTGAGTATTTGCAGGCTCTTTGAAAGGGCGGAATCGACCAGCGCACGTGTGGCAAGGTCGATTTCGCGGGCGGTCTGTTCAGAATAACGCCTTGAGGTCGATATTTCCTCGACATCCAAAAACGTGGAACGCTCCTGGTCGTAGACAATAGGCCCCAGCGTCGCGTCCATACCGTAGCGTGCGACGATGCTGCGCGCAATCTGTGTTGCTTTAACCAAATCGTCGGCCGCTCCGGTGGAGAGTTCGCTGAACATTAGTTGCTCTGCGGCGCGCCCGCCCAAAAGTACCGCCATCTTGTTCTCCAGTTCGGTGCGTGTCATCAAATAACGGTCCTCGATTGGTCGCTGCAGGGTATAACCAAGCGCACCGATACCGCGAGGAATGATTGAAACCTTCTGGACCGGATCTTGACCTGGCAGCGCAGTGGCCACAATGGCATGTCCCATCTCGTGGTGCGCAACGACCGCCCTCTCGGCCGGGTTTAATAACCGGCTGCGCTTTTCAAGCCCAGCCACGATGCGCTCGATCGCCGCCGTGAAATCATCCATGCCAACGGTCCGGTGCTCGTGGCGGGTGGCCTGCAGCGCTGCTTCATTAACCAGATTGGCGAGATCGGCTCCGCTGAAGCCCGGCGTCAAAGCCGCAATCTGGTCGAGATCTAAGCCTGGCTGCAACGTGACAGACTTGGTGTGCACTCGCAGGATCTGTACACGGCCAATGCGATCTGGCCGGTCTACTAATACTTGTCGGTCAAAGCGCCCAGCGCGCAGTAGCGCAGGATCCAAGATCTCCGGTCGGTTTGTCGCCGCCAGCAGAACTAAGCCCGATCGCGGGTCAAAGCCATCGAGCTCGGCCAAGAGCTGATTGAGTGTTTGTTCCTTTTCATCGTGCCCGCCAAAGCCGCCATATCCCCCGCGAATGCGGCCTAGGGCGTCAATTTCGTCGATGAAGATAATGGCGGGGGCTTGCTTGCGCGCCTCCTCGAATAGGTCCCGCACGCGGGCGGCACCAACGCCGACGAACATCTCGACGAATTCCGATCCATTAATCGAGAAAAACGCCACCCCGGCTTCCCCTGCAACCGCGCGCGCAAGCAGCGTTTTGCCCGTGCCGGGCGGCCCGACCAGCAAAACGCCCTTGGGAATTCGTGCCCCAAGGCGGCCATACTTGGCCGGATCCTTTAGGAATCCGACCACCTCTCGCAATTCTTCTTTTGCTTCGTCTACGCCGGCGACATCATCGAACGTAACCTTGACGTCCGTTTCGACATAAACTTTTGCCTTGCTCTTACCAATCGACAGCAAGCTTGCCCCAACGCCCCCCTTTTGCTGCAGGCGGCGGATCAGGAAAAACCAGATTCCGAAAAACACGAGCGCTGGGACGATCCAGCTGAGTAAGTCTCGAAAAAAAGTGTTATCGACAACGCCGGTGAATTTGACGTTGTATTGATCCAGATCGCGCGCCAAAGCGGGGTCAACCCTTGTGGCCACAAACTGTTTACGGCCGTCGGGCAACGGCGTTTTGAGTGTCCCGCGAATCAGGTTCGCAGTGATCGCGATGTCTTCGACGTTACCGGCCTTTAGCTGCGTTAAAAAGTCGCTGTAGGCCAAAGGCTCCGTGGCGCGGTACTGCACCCAAGCTTCCTGCAGCATCAGGACTGCGAGGAAAGCGAAAATTACGTAAAAAATGTTGAAGGAGATTTTTTTCTGCATCGCAGGCTCCGTCGGCAGCAATGACACGCCAGGAGGCGGCGCACGCATGATAGCGATTTGGACCGCGGACGCGAAACAAAATCGCCGCCAGGTGAGTGCCGTCAAACCGCTACGATTTGAGCAGGGCCGGTTGGCGGTGGGCAAGCATGATCGAAGTCAACAAAGAAAGTGGTGGCAATTGCGGATTCGGGGCTATCCTACGTGGCAAAGGCAAAGTCGGGCTACATCAATTGTGCGTGGCCACGCTCAGAAGGGTTAGCGTTACCAATTTGCAGCAGCTCCTTTTCTGGGAGCGAGGCTATTTGCAATGAACTGCGGAAAATCTCTTGCGATACTTCTTGCCCGCCAATGATGGATGCGTCACGCGGATCGGTTTGTGCCTTTCGCGCAAGAGTGCCTCTGGCAAGGAATGCATATTCGGCGGACGTGGCGTTAATGTAATTCAAATGGTTGGAAGGATGGAACAATGAAAGTCCCATTGACAGTGACTGTTCGCGGATTTGAGCGCTCCGACGCTCTTGACGCGGCGGTTCGCGATCATGCCCAGAAACTTGAACAGTTTCACTCGAACGTGACGAGTTGCCGGGTGACGGCTGAGGAAATCAGTAAGCATCGCCACCAGGGCCGGCAGTTTACGGTACGGATCGATTTGCGTGTCCCCGGTCGGGAGATTGTCGTAACTCGGGATCATCACGAAGACGTCTTTGTTGCGTTACGTGACGCGTTTGATTCTGCGAAGCGACAGTTGGAAGAAGTCGTTCGAGAGCATCGCGGTGACGTAAAAGTGCACGAGATTGCGAATCATGGAAAGATCGAGCGCCTGTTTTTCGATGAAGGCTACGGTTTTATAAAGACGGACGATGATCGGGAACTTTAC
>CAZSOI010000241.1:0-2875 GCA_964608115.1 uncultured Burkholderiaceae bacterium
CCGTGGACGTGCCACGCGCGCCGTGCGTCAGGCGGGCGGCGTGGCGTCGATGGGTTGAGGGGTTTGTGTTTGTGTGCTGTTGGGCTGCAGCGGCGTCAGGCGGTCGAGCGGGCTTGTCACCGCGTGGAGGGTTTTAGTGGCGACGCAGGTATAGAGCGCCGTCGTCTCCAACTTCGCATGTCCGAGCGGCCACGCGTCATAATGCTCACCTTTCTATGTCATTGGAAGTCAAAGCTCTGCTGAGCAGGATTTGCTGTTAGCGGGCATTGCGAGGCATTCTGCGCGCGATATGCGGCAATATCCTCAGCTTTGATTACCCAGGGCGCGCCCCGACATACTTGCCGCCCTTTTATGATGCCATGCCGTATCATGCGCAGCGCCGTCATGACGCTGACACCGATAATCCGCGCTGTCGCTTCAAGCGTGATCTCGCCCCGTTCGGCCCATTCGCCTTCGCGATGAACCGCAATGCCGTGATGGCTGCGGAACGAACATACTCGCGTCTGTGTCCAGCCGTTGCCGCGCCCCGTCGGCTTGCCGGCACGATTGAGGAGCCGTGCGATTTGCCGGTCGGGCATCAGCCGTGCCAGCTCGCGGACGAGTGAGAGTGTATCGTCGGGTATCGTCCAGCGGTGCTTGCCGGCTCGGTTCTTTTTCACTTTCAGCGCGGTGTGGTCGCCGCCCTGCCAATGCAAGATCATCTCGATATACCCGGCTTCGACGCGCACAATGATTTCGCTCAAAGCCGCACGCACAATCCGTTTGCGTGTCGCCGAGGTTGCCGCCGGATGCGACCAGGCACGTGCGAGGTCGGCGCCAAGTTGCATCAGCTGCTGCCGCTCCGCTTTGCCTAAGGGGAGCGGCTTACTCGCATCGATGGCCGCGATCTCGCCCTCGATCCGATGCACGGCCTGCAATGATTCATTCCAGCGCCGCTCGAGTTCGCCGGCCACCAGACGATTGGCAGGATCGACAGCATCATATTGTCGGCGCGCATGCGCGGCCTCGAAGCGCGCCCGCTGCAGCGCCAACTCCAGTTGCCGCTTGGCAGCTGAGCTTTCACCCGCTTGGGCATCGAGTGCTCTGATTGCCGCATCGATGCCGAGCGGTTTCAAGACCCGCAACACCTCGGTGCCAACGGCATCATCGACGAGCAAACCGCCGAACGAGATGCAGCGCTCGGTGCCGTGGTTCACGAGAGCGCCCTCGCAATGATAGCGTCCCGCCTTACGGCCATAGGCCACATACATTTTACGACCACAGTGGCCACAGCGCAGAAGGCCGGCGAGGAGCAGCTCGCCCTTTCGCGCCGCTCCCCTGGCCACGGCGCTGCCTTTGCCGGTCGCATTGTTGGCGATCACCCGCTGGTTCCTTTCGAACTCGGCCCACGACATATAGCCGTCGTGGTGGTCCTTGATCAGCACGTCCCACTCGTCCGCTGGGCGGCGTACTCCGCGCCTCACGCGCTTGCGGCCATCCTCAATGCTGACTTTGCTGGTCGTGCGACCAAACGCATACGCCCCCGCATAGACCGGGTTGGTCAGGATGTTGTGCACGGTGTTGTAGAGCGGTAGCCGCCAGCAAATGCTGCGTCCGTCCGCGCTGCTGTGGCATGCGGTGGGAAGCGCGATGCCTTCCTCGCGCAACCACACGTGCACCTGTCGAACGCTCTGAAGTTCAGCAAACTTCGCGAATACCATAGTGAGCGCATGCTGCACCCGTTGATCGGGGTCCTTCTCGATTCGGTCGCCCGCGGTCTTCACATAGCCGGCTGCGACGCCAAGGAACAGCGCCCCGCGGCGCGCTTTCTGCTTCAGCGCCTCCTGTGAGCGCTGGCGGAACAGCGACAACTCCAGCTCACTCATCGTCCCCTTCATCCCAAGCAGCAAGCGATCGTTGGAATGCCGAGGGTCATAGATTCCGTCCTCGTCCACGATAACGGTACCGACCAATCCACAGAATTCGATGAGCGTATGCCAGTCGCGGCCGTTGCGGGCGAGCCGTGAGGCTTCGATTGCGAATACGGCTCCGACGCGTCCCTCGCAAATCGCCGCCAGCAAACGCTCAAAACCCGGTCGAGCAATGCCGCCACCCGAGCGGCCGAGATCATCATCAACGACCTCGACGATCGCCCAGCCGAGCTGCTTCGCGCGATTGACGAGCCCGTACTGGCGTCGCTGGCTCTCTTGGTTATGCACCAACTGATCGGGCGTTGATTGGCGAATATAGACGAAGGCGCCGCGCGCGAGATGGTCAGCCGTGATCTTGGTCATCGCTGACCTCCCCGGCTGCCAGCACCACCGCGATCTCGCGCAGCAGTGCTTCCAATAACGCCGCCAACTGCTCCCGCTGTGCAGGTATCGGCACCGTCCGATGCTCGTCCACGTCGAACAGGTCTGGCTGTCGCCTCGCGATTTTGTGCTTCATCCTTGGCTTCCTTGGTCCCTGAGTCGGATCGAAGAAAGCCTAAAAGCGCGTCGGCCTCTGCGCGTAGAATGCGTAGGGCATCGAGAGACAAACGGGGCTCGGCACAGATCCTATGCCGCGCAGCCGATTCGTGCGTCATCCACGTCGGGATGCAGGCGACCGATCCATCGGGCTGCGGAATGACAACCAGATTAGTGCCACGGTAGGCATATTGCCTGATGATGAGCACCGCCTCGCCGCACCGCGGATGAAACGGATAATAGATCCGCCCCTCGATCGGATGTTGGCGGGCAGTATGTTGTTGTTCCCAGCAACACCTGGATCACGCGCACATCGATGCCCTGCTCCAAGAGATGGGTGGCGAAGCTGTGGCGCAGCGTATGGGGGGAGACGCGTTTGGCAATCTCGGCCATGTGCGCCGCGGCGTGGCAGGCGCGGGTGAGCTGGC
>CAZSOI010000242.1:0-2156 GCA_964608115.1 uncultured Burkholderiaceae bacterium
CAACGCCGCGCAGGCGCGCCAGGCGTTGGCCGGGGCACAAGCGGTGATTGCGTTTTCCAGTTTTCGCTCGGCGGAGCTTGAAGTGGCCCACGTCGTGCTGCCGGTTGCGACCTTTGCAGAAACCTCGGGAACTTTCGTCAATTGTGAGGGGTGTGCACAATCGTTTAATGGCGCCGTGCCGCCACCGGGCGATGCGCGTCCGGGGTGGAAAGTTCTGCGGGTGCTGGGCAACGAGCTCGGATTGCCGGGCTTTGACTACGAGTCTCCCGAGCAGGTGCGCGCCGATGCCTTGCCGTCAACACCTCGCCGGCAATTGTTAAGCCGCCTCGAGCCGGTGCCCCTTGCGCCCGAGCCAATTGGTGCGCCGAACTGCGAGCGCATCGCCGACGTGCCGACGTACTTTACCGATCCGATCGTGCGCCGCGCGGCCGCATTGCAAAAAACCGCCGCTGCGCTGGCCCCTGTGGCGCGCGCCAACGCGGCAACGCTGGCGCTTTACGGGGTGCAGGCGGGTTCGCCAGTGCGCGTGCGCCAAGGCTCGGCGCAGGCCGTGCTGCCATGCGTGCTCGACGCCTCGCTGCCCGATCGCGTGGTTCGTGTGGCAGCCGGACACGCCAACAGCGCAAACCTGGGCCCTATGTTCGGGCCTATTACGCTGGAGAGAGCTTAGCCATGACGCAATTTGAGTCCTGGGCTCTGAGCTTGTCTGACGCAACTTGGTGGCCGGCTTTGTGGGGCGTGATCTGGATCATCGTCAAGATTGTTGCGATCGTGCTGCCGCTGCTGCTTGCGGTGGCGTACAGCACGTTGTGGGAGCGCAAGCTCATTGGCTGGATGCACGTACGACGCGGACCCAATCGCGTTGGGCCGCTGGGACTGCTGCAGCCCATTGCGGACGCTGTCAAACTCATATTTAAGGAAATCATCTCGCCGACCCAGTCGGACGCGGCGCTGTTTTTTCTCGCGCCAATGGTGGTCATGGCACCAGCGCTGGCCGCCTGGGCCGTGATTCCATTTGCTCCCGGAGTGGTTTTGGCCGACATCAATGCCGGCTTGCTATTCGTGATGGCAATCACTTCGGTGGGTGTGTATGGCGTAATCATCGCCGGCTGGGCCTCGAATTCGAAGTACGCATTTCTTGGCGCCCTGCGCGCGTCGGCGCAGATGGTTTCGTACGAGTTGGCAATGGGCTTCGTCCTGGTCGGCGTGCTGCTGGTATCGGGCTCTATGAACATGAGTGTGATCGTCAACACGCAAAACACCGGCTGGTTCGCGAGCCACGGTTTGACGTTTCTGTCCTGGAACTGGCTGCCCTTGCTGCCCTTGTTTGGCATCTACGTGATATCGGCCACGGCAGAAACGAACCGGCATCCGTTTGATGTAGTAGAAGGCGAATCGGAGATCGTTGCCGGACACATGATCGAGTACTCGGGTATGGCCTTTGCGATGTTCTTCTTGGGCGAATACGCAAACATGATCCTGCTCTCGACGATGGCGGCGGTGATGTTTCTGGGCGGCTGGGAGGCGCCCATCGACCTAGGATTGTTGCTGGATTTGCACACCCCAAGCTGGTGGCACGATGGTCTGTCGGCATGGTTCTGGCTGCTGGCCAAGATCTTTGGCGGCCTGTCGATGTATATCTGGATCCGTGCCTCGTTTCCACGCTACCGCTACGACCAGATCATGCGTCTGGGCTGGAAAATCTTTATTCCGATTACGCTGGCTTGGCTCGTCGTGGTCGCGGTCTGGATGCAAACGCCGCTGAACATCTGGCCCGCGGCTCCCCGCCCGCTGACGGCGCATGCCAGCCCCGGCGCCGAAGCGCCAGTGCCCGCGGCGCTTGCGGCAAGTCTGCCGCAGCACTAGGACAGCGACCATGCAACGGGTTCTGGACTTTCTCGACTCCCTGCTGCTGCGGGAACTGTTCAAGGGTTTTGCCCTCACTGGGCGCTATCTGTTCAAGCGCAAGATCACGATCCTGTATCCGGAACAAAAAACTCCGGCCTCGCCCCGTTTTCGGGGACTGCATGCGTTGCGCCGCTATCCCAATGGCGAAGAGCGCTGCATTGCGTGCAAGTTGTGCGAGGCGGTGTGCCCGGCATTGGCCATCACGATCGAGTCCGAATTGCGCGAGGACGGCACGCGGCGCACGACCC
>CAZSOI010000243.1:0-2097 GCA_964608115.1 uncultured Burkholderiaceae bacterium
TGTATAGAGACGAATGATTTCGGTAGGAGCGAAGCAAGCATAGCAGGCGTTACGACAGGAGACCATGGTCGAGCACTAAGAATGGGCGAAGATGCTCCGGTCACCTTGGGTACGCCGCGCAGCACAGAATCAACCCGGCAAAGCACGGATACCTACCCAACAAACGATGGGCGTAATGGCGGCCGGATAGACCCAGCATTCAACAGGCCTATTTTGCCGCAACAAGTCACCGCGGCTACCAATAAGTCACACACATGCCGAGGCCGGATCGGCATCCCTCGTCGCGAAGAGCTGTCGCTCAATGCCTTCGACGTTCCGGCGTCACGAAAGAGGAAATGCCGTGGTAAGGGGTGGTCCTTTCGGAATCACCCGCACTCGATCTCTACGACCATTGTCGTCGTCGATACTAAAGTGTATCGAAAGAGGGACCGAAAAAATAAAACGAACGCTGCCGCCCTGAGGACGCGGCATGAAGAAGGATGACACAAAAACCTGGACAATCCAGGAAAAGGAGGCAAGCCATGATAAATAGCGTGGCCAAGGCAAAAAAAGAGTTTTCCACGGTCCTACTCAATTTCGTCCAACGGAAACCTTACGTATCAAGCCATTTCAACCCGCACCGTTTTGACGTGCTCATTGACGCCACAACCGGCGTAGCAAAGCTGGAGTTTGAGATAGGCCCAGCAGCAACGATAACCATCGCACGATGGGATGGCAAAGTCCTGACATATATGCCAAACTGGCAGCCGAAGGCGGCAAACCCCGGGGCCTGGCAGACACAGCTGCAAATGGAGCGCGACGCATACGATATCCTCTACAACAACGACAAGGGAGTAACGGACTCTCCAGGCATATTGCCGATCATCATAAAAGAGGTCGTCACGTCAGCCAAGGAGCTGACAAAATGGGAGTACGCCATCGAAGAAGCGCTGGTCCCCGGGCGGGACGCCTCTCAATACGGCGTGGGGTGGACGTGGGATTATGTCGCCGGTCCCGGGCCGTGGTTCGGGCCACCCCTGGGCGGCACCAGGCGCTACCATGGCGAGTATCCATATGTCCTCGACGTCAAGAACATGAGAATCCTGAGCCCTAATCTGGCAAGAGCCTTTCACCGGGCAAAGAACCTTCATAAAAAGAGATTCTTCTTCCAAACTCTCGATACCCTGAAAAAGTTCTTTGGTGCTGACAGCGTCCCTGAGGGCATCAAGAAGGAATTCGACGCGATGAAGCGCCTGCTGGCGGCGATAGAGGATATAGGCTTCTGGCTCCGGCCGTTCTTTCTGGAAGCCATCATCGACAATATCTCCTCTGGCGGCCTGAAGTCCAAGGTGCCAGAGCTGCTCGTCACTTCTAAGAGCGGCAACGTCAGGCGGAGCTGCTGTGAGATCCTGCTCAGGAACAATGGTGTCGTGCTGGTGCCCCAACAGCTCCAGAACGACGTTGCGAAGCGCCTACTGGAGCACCAGCTTGACAGAACGACGAAGAAGCCCTGAGACTCCTGGTCAGGCGAGAAACGGCCGCACTTCATAAGAGAACCTCGAAGTCGGAGGAGCGACCGGGCAGCTACGCGTCAGCAGCCGCCCGGTGAAGGGCTGGTGGGTCGGCGGCGTCTTTCGCCGCCGACCCACCGCAATTATCCCACCCATCCTGTATGCCATGACCGCGCGCAACTTCCTAAGGGAATCTGCATAGCGTAGTCCCATAGCCACAGTCCATGCTTGACCATAAAACGATAATCACGTATCGGAAACACAGGTAATACGCTTCGAAAACTGGATTGCTCGCGTTATGCGGGTCCGGGCGCGTGACTGCCCTTTCGCAAAGGGTAAAAAGCGCACCGGGGGGACCGCGACGTGCGTCGAGAGGCGCTTGCGTCGTGGCAACGTTCCATGCCGCGCAAACGGCTAAGGGACAATGGATCGACGGAATTTGTTGCGACTCCGAAATAGTGCCGATCCCGGCTCAGGGGCGGTGCTCGTCGATGTGGGAGTGGTGAGGGGTAGTGCCCAACTCCACCGAAGGGCTATGTCTGGAAGGACAGAATACAAATCGCGGGACGGGGGAGCCCAGCCGGAAGGCACAAAAACCGGCAAGCTG
>CAZSOI010000244.1:0-4706 GCA_964608115.1 uncultured Burkholderiaceae bacterium
GCCATCGTAATAGGATGCCATGCTGACATGTCGCGGCCACACGCATGGCGGTTCCGGTTCCGACAACCCGACCCACTTCGGACTTGAGGATTTCCCAAAAGCAGTCCTCCAAGGGGCGAAGACCGGACATCAGGTATTGTCTCAAGGGGACGGGTGGCCAAGCCCGACTCTCACAGGAGATCCATGATGACGATTTGTCCGATCGCGCTGACGGTAACCTGCAAAAAGTGTCCCGCCTTCAATGTTTGCCCCCTGAAGACCGTTCTGGGTGACTACAAAAAACCGGAGGAATCTCGGCAAAGCGCTCCGGTCGACACGAAGTAGCCTATCGTCCGCACCGTGGTCGCGAGAGGTCGCGCTGGGCCGCGTGGTGATCGACGCTGGTCGTCGATCCTCCTGAACCGCGACGCCGAAGACTGCCCGACGTGCCTTTGCGGACTAGGGGCTGCAATGCCGACAGCGGCCGTATTTTTTCGGCCACGACCCGAAGCGGCCAAAGAGCGCCGCGCAAAGCGGACGGTAGGTTTGGCCCAGCCAAGAGATACTTGACCGGTTTGACGTTCCAAAACTCGGCTTTGGCCCTACATCAGAATCCGCTCTATCGCCTATTACCAGCCGGTCCTCGCGCTCAACAGGTAAGCTCGTGGTAGGTCAACTCACGGGCACTCGCGTGTCGCTCCGCTTCAAGGCGCGAACTAACACAGGAAAGCCTGGCGCCGCCTGCCAATGGCCCGAGTCAAGCACTCGGTGATGCAGAAATCTTTCGCGTCGCATCGAGGGATAGCCGATTGCCTCTTCGGGTTTCCCTTGGTTGACCCAAGTCAATTCCCATCGGCCGTTGACCAGTAGTTTTGCAAAATCAGTAGTGATCCGTCGCGCGCTCTTGGCCTGTCACCGCGTACGGTCCTATGGATTTTGAGAGTTACTACACTCGAGGAGCTTCGGCTGACTCCACTGCTTACTGAAGATGCCGTGCCTGGTGAAACGGTGAATCAACTGTGAAATTTAAGTTGATTTGAAAACTGTCGGACACCACTGGCAAGGAGGCTGAGGAGATGCGTTGGGCTATGGGTGTTGTGGTCGTGCTGCTGGTCAGCGTGGCCGCATTGACGACTTACATCATTTCCGGCGCCGCGCGTGGTCCGAAGGTCGATGGCCGCCTCGCCTTCGCGGGCCTGACAGATCGGGTTGAGGTGATCCGCGATGAGCATGGCATTCCCTATGTCTTTGCCCAAAATACGGCCGACCTGATCCGCGCGCAGGGATTTGTCACCGCCCAAGCGCGCATTTTCCAAATGGAGTCTTACCGCAAGATAATTCTCGGCAAACTGGCTGAGGCCATCGGCGAAAAGGGATTGCCCAGCGATCGTGAAATGCGCCTAGTGGGCTTGCGTCGCAACGCCGAACGGCATGCCGCCCTTCTTTCGCCTTCCGCACGTGAGTTCCTCGGTTGGTACGCAGATGGGATCAATGCCTACATCAACGGGCACGCTAATGATCTTCCGGTGGAATTGAAACTTGCGGGCTTCCGGGCGAGTCCCTGGTCGGTAGAGGACCTGGTCTTGGTATTGCATTTCGTTTCCTGGACCCAGGCCGTGAACTACAAGACCGAGTTGGTGATGCAGCAACTGATTGACAAGCTTGGTGCACAACGAGCGAAGGAGCTTTTTCCGATCAACCGCAATCCTGACCGCCAGCAACCATTGAACATGATCGCAACGCTGTCGGGTGCGACCTGGTCGGGAGCCGGACAAGACGTGCAGCTCGGTTCGGTCGCCGGCGATGCATTGCAAGCTCCGATCGCCTTGGGTAGCAATTGCTGGGCGATTGCGCCATCGCGCAGTGCCAGCGGTGCAGCGGTCGTAGTGAACGACCCGCATCTGGACGCGCACGTTCTGCCGGGGATCTGGTTCCCGATCGGCCTGTTCACACCGCAATTGCGCGCCATAGGAGTGGGGATTCCGGGCGTGCCTGGCATCCTGATCGGCCGCAACGAGCACGTGGCTTTCGGCATCACGAACAGCTACGGCGATAGCCAGGACCTTTTCATCGAGCAGATCGCTCGGGACCGGCCCGATCACTATGTGGAAGGCGATACCGAGCGTCCCTTCGAGACCACGGTCGAAGTCATCCGCGTGAAAGATGACAAAGCGCCGGGCGGCATGCGCGAAGAGAAGCTCACAGTGCGGCGAACCGTGCGCGGCCCCATCATCAGCGACAAGCCGCTGGGGGCGCAGAGCGGGCGTTTGCTGAGCCTGCGGATGGCGAGCGCGGAATTGACCGATCGCGAGCTGGGTATTGACCGGCTTCTTGTTGCTCGTAGCGCAGAAGATGTCGACCAGGCCGTACAAAAGCTCGGCCTGATGTATCTTAACTTTGTGTTCGCCGACAAGGCAGGCGTCATCGGCCACCGAGCCAGCGGCCGTGTCCCGATCCGTCGCAGCAAGCAGGGCTTGTACCCAAAGCCGGTGACCCGGGAGGACGACTGGCAGGGCTTCATCCCGCCTGATCGCATGCCCGGACAAGTGTCGCCCGCGCGGGGCTGGCTGGCCAGTGCGAACAATGACAACCGGCCTGATGGCTACGAGTACGACTACTCGTCATATTTTGCGCCATACCGCTACGAACGCATTGCCCAGGTGCTGCAGGGGAGCCCAACCATGACCCTTGCGGACCATCTCAAGCTCCTGGGCGATATCCAGAACATTCAAGCGCTGCGGCTGCTGCCATCCATTCTGGCCGCACTGAAGACCGAGCCCGAACAGGCCGATCTGGTGGCTATCCTCGCGGCTTGGGACGGACATGATGGCGCCAGCTTGGCCGCGCCGTTGATCTACCACCGGCTATACGAGCAGATAGCCTACGAGACCTTTGTCGACAAGCTGGGCGAGGAGCTGACGCGCGCCTACCTCAAGCAGTGGTACGTGTGGCAAGAACGGTTTGACCAACTCGCGCGCACGCCGGACTCACCTTGGTTCGATGACACGCGCACGCCCGCGCGAGAAACGCTACCCGATCTGATCCGACGGGCGGCGCACACCGTGCGCGCGGAGTTGACGGCACGTTACGGCAGCGATCCCAAGACCTGGCGCTGGGGCGCCGAACACCGCATTCGCTTTGTCAGTCCCATGCGGCAAAGCGGCTTCGGCCGCGACTGGCTGGGTCGCGCGGCGACACCGATGGACGGCTCTGGCGAAACTGTGATGCGTGGCCGCACGAGCTTCATGGGCGGCTTTGACGTGGAATTCTTCGACTCGCTGCGGCTGGTGGCCGATCTTGCGGACGACCAGAAAATCGAGGCCGTTCTTCCAGGAGGGGTCGTCGAACGGCAATTCCATCCGAACCAGAAGGACCAGCTCGATACGTGGTTTGACAGGGGTCTGCTGCCCTGGTGGTTTGACCGCCAGGCCATCGAGGCGCACGCACAGCACCGCCAGGTCCTAGTCCCTTTGGGACAGTAGCGACCATACGCGCCACACAAGATCACAACGCGGAACCCTCAGCAAGTCGCGTCCTATCCCCGAGCATCCGCCACCGTGCGCAACTCGGGTTGACCGCTATACGGCAAGCAACCGAGTCGGATTTTGGCTGGCAACTGCGTATTCCCTCGATTGCTTCAGCTTGTCCGGCCAAGCGATCACCGCGTTCGGAAAGCCGATCTCCCCACAATTTTTGACGAGTTGTCCGCCTTAAAGAAAGTAGCCTTAAAGGTCGCCGGCGCTCTACCGACGACGTGCCATGTCCGCTTTGTTTGGTGTTTTGCTTGCCTTGCGCATGACCGGAAGTGATGTTGCCCACGAATGATGGACAGCCCGTTTAGGCGGTTGATGATTCCTCGAAGACCAGAGGGGCACCTCGGACGCGAGCAATCGACCCCAAGCGGCTGCCTTGCTACGTCTGCTTTCGTTCCCGGGCGCAAATTTCGCTTTACTTCGATTACATCATTGCATTACGCAATCCTCCGCAAGCCAAATGGAACTCGAACTTCACGATATATGCCGCAAGTTCCTTACCAGTTTTCCAAGTCAAAATATGTTCTCGCTGATCCCCCTTACTGTCGATTTCCGGAAGATGTTTCAGCGATACGCGGGAATCTGCGATTGCACACATGTGCTCGGAGTTCATCGCACCCAGAAGCGACGATAGGGCTTTCTTGGATTGGCCTGCCAGCAGAGAACTCAGAGCGGTTTTTGGATCACCGTCGCGTAGACCTTGGGTGTAATACGCCCAAGTCTTCTCAGGTGTTGTGAACTTGAACAGATCCGCTCCAGAAGATAGGCGGCTTGCGATCGTCTCGTCGTCCGTACCGGCCGGTTTATTCGGAACTTGGCAATGTGCCACCATCATTGCGCCATAGAAAAGAAGAATCATGACAGCACTCTTCCGCCGGCTATTCCATCGGTGATGTTCGGTGCAACCGTTCATGAAGTATCAATCGAACGCTTTTATGTGCGTTTTGCGATTCACCGCACGCCGCCGTCGACGGCTTTCAATGATTGCAACATCACTTTCGGACATTACTGCTTGCTGCAAGCCATCGTCGAGGGCGCCCGATGGGGCGGCGCATTAGACGTTCTAGCCGGCGCGTGCTACGGTGATAGCGTGCCTTCGTCGAAAAAGGGGCAGGACACAAAGTCGCTGTCAAACGGAGCACAAAGGCCGGGGTTGCGGTGCGAGCGCTGTTCGGCGCTTTGCAGGTCGGCGGG
>CAZSOI010000245.1:0-20835 GCA_964608115.1 uncultured Burkholderiaceae bacterium
ATTCTCGGACCACTCCCACATGCGTCGCTAGATGGGATTCACCGGACGCTCACCCACTTTCGGTGCCCATGTTCGGGTCTTTGGCGTTGCCGCCCGCCACGCCCTCTGCGGACTTCTGGCGGCGTACCCCGATGAGTACCAGCACGGTTCGCTTATGGCACCCTGCCTGATCTCCCCGGGGGTATTGCGCACCCACCTTCACGCTTATGCTTGTCGGGTTCACGCGGCTGCGTTTCGTGCAAGTACGAGGCTTCACAGATCATTGCCTGCTTACCCCCAGCGTCGCCTCTATCCCCGCTTTCTGTCCGTCACGCCGGCGTTTCACCTTCGGCTTCCCCCCCAGACTCACAATTAGCCGCGAAACACTTGCCGTTGAGCTAGCACTTCCTCTTGCCGGGTGTGTAGAGGACTTCCACCTCTCAATAGGTGCGCCCTTGCCGGGTGCACGTGAAAAGCGCCCCACGGAGGGGGCGCTTGCTTGCCGGACGTGTGTCCCACTATTGCTTGGTGAATGGCTCCGGCCGTGGCGTGCTATCGGAAGACGGCGGCAGTATCGGTAGCAGGAAGTGCGGTTGATCACCAGTGAGCGTCTTTAGGAAAGCCACGATTTTGGCGTTTTCCTCATCGGTGAATTTCTTGCCGAGCTGGATGCGTCCCATCGTGTTTACCGCGTCCTTAAGAGTCGCGGCGCCACCATCGTGAAAGTACGGATAAGTCAATTCCACGTTGCGCAGCGTTGGCACCTTGAAGTTAAACCGATCCGCGTCGTTACCAGTAACGGCACTGCGGCCCTCGGCAGGGTTGGATGTCTTATACGGCTCAACCAAACCCATTTTCCGGAACGAATTGCCTCCGACCGCCGGTCCATTGTGGCATGCCACACACCCGCTTTCCTTGAAGAGCTGGTAGCCCCCAGCTTCATCGGCAGTCAGCGCGTCCTTCTTGCCAAGCAGCCACTGGTCAAAGCGGGAATTAGGCGTGACCAGCGTTTTTTCAAATTCGGCGATCGCGGCCGTTACTTCGTTGATTGTTATCTTGTCCGTGTTGAACACCTGTTTGAATTCGGTCACATATCCGGGAATGGACTCCAGAACCTGTATGGCCAGCGTGTGACTGAAGGCCATCTCTCCCGGGTTGGCGATCGGGCCGCCCGCCTGTGCTTGCAGATCCTTGGCCCGACCGTCCCAGAACTGGGCGACATTCAAACTAGAATTCAGCACCGTTGGAGCGTTGATTGGGCCTTGATGCCAATGATCCCCTATCGAAGTCCTCAGGTTGTCCGTGCCACCCATAGAAAGGTTGTGGCAGGAGTTGCAGGAAATAAAGCCGGATTTGGACAGGCGCGGATCGAAATACAACTTCTTGCCCAATTCCACCATCGCCATATTGATCTGCTTGACGGGCTCCAGCGGTTGGATGGGCTCGTCGATCGCCGCCCAGGCGCTAGGGGCCGCGGCGACCATCGTGCAGACAATAACGTTTCTGATTTTCATCTTCATGCTCCTTAGTCAGCTAAGAATCACCATCAAATGCCCACGTTAGCGCTAAGGGCTCGGTTGCGTTTGACCTAGAACAAATCTCGCTGGCCACGACGCATCAAAGGGATCTACGAGGCAAATGCGTGCGACGATATGTAGAGCCTTCACATTTTTGACGTGAAATCCCCCTGCGCTGCCTATTAAAAAACTTTGCAATGATCTTCGGAGCAAGATTCAAAACTCAAGCGCATTTTTGCGAAAAGCGTTTGTTCGATGCCTGGAAAAACTTGCAGCAGAAGCGAAAACGAGAGCGGGCATTGATGCGTTCACGTGATGTGCGTCACACGCTGCTCGCCAGTGCCTTGACTTTTCACTGAATCAAGACAACGAGGCGCAATGTCGTGACGATTTGGTTACGACGTTCAAGCAATCAAAGCGGTTTGCCGATACGGGACTCCTAAGCCTTAGCCCGGACATAAAGCGATCCGCTTGGTGCAAATGATTGGCGAAGATCGTGCCTTGGTCACGACCTGGAAACTTTTCGCATCAACTCTCTTAGATGCTCCAGCTCTCTATGTCGCTTGGGGCGCGAAACAAGAGCTCTTGGGATTGCGTAGATCGAAAAGTCACGGTCGCGCAGGTTGACGTTCAAGCGCTCGTTGCGGTGCCAGATAGGTGGTTGTAATCGGAGCTTCGTACGTGATCAAAGCGAATTTATCGCCCGCACAGCAAATCGACACAGCACGGGAACTAGCTCGGGCCAAAGCAAAGAGGTTTTTGAGTCGTCTCCTCGCATTTGCCGGCATACTGGCATTGAGCACCCTTTGTGAAAGTCGCGCGCGGGCTGCAGAGGTTGAGCTAATCGGTGCTGGCGCCTCGTTTCCTGCCCCGGCAATTGAAGCCTGGGCGCGACAATTTTCTCGGGAGTCCGGGGTAAACCTCGTGTACCGATCTGTCGGATCCGGGGAAGGCATCTTGCGTGTGACCGCCCGTTCCGCGGACTTTGCGATGACCGATGTGCCCTTGACTCAGGCCGAACTGCTCCAGGACGACCTGATGCAGTTCCCCATCATCGCTGGAGCCGTTGTCCCGGTGGTGAACGTTCCCGGCGTTGGCGACGGCGAATTAAAACTTACCGGCACGCTTCTGGGCGATATTTTTCTGGGCAAAGTGACAGGCTGGAATGATCCGGCCATCAAAACGCTAAACCCGCAATTGCCTCTTCCTAACCTCCCCATTCGAGTCGTGCATCGCTCAGATGGGTCGGGGACGAGCTTTCTCTTTACTTATTATCTTTCGGCAGTGAGCGCCGAGTGGCAGGATCGTTTGGGAATCGGCTCGCGCCTGAACTGGCCTACAGGATCTGGCGCCAAGGGCAGCGAGGGTGTTTCTCAAACCGTTCATGATTCGCCTGGCAGCATAGGTTATGTTGAATACGCCTATTCTCAGGAGCACAAGCTAAGCACGGTTCAGTTGCGAAACAAGAACGGAAAGTTCACGCGCGCAAGCGCGGCCGGTGTCGGCGCCGCACTGGCGTCGGCCCATTGGTCACGTCCGGGCTACTACGAGATACTGGTGAACCGGGAAGGCGATGAGAGCTGGCCAATCGTCGGGGTCTCATTTGCTCTGATTCACAAAAGCCAAGAGGACAAAGCCACCGCGATCGCGACCCTGCATTTTGTCGACTGGATCTACATGCACGGCGCCGACGTAGCCCACAAGCTGCATTATGTGCCGCTGGGCGACTCTTCTTTGATTGGACGAATCGAATCCTCGTGGCAGGAGGTTCACGATGATCAAAGCAAAATTCACTGGAAGAGGCAAAACTAAGTGGGCGCCGACAGGACATCTCTCGCGCTAGCTACTTGGTGTGCAGTGTTGTTTGCAATGTTGCCCTCATCGGCTGACGCCGTCGGAAGCATGCAACCCAAGCGCAATAAGGATTTTCGCGAGCTGATCGTTAAAGGCGAACGCCCCGAAATCGCGGCTTGCCTCGCGGCAGCCATCGACTATGCACGCCACTCCCCCGGCATCAGCGCGATCCGCTGGGACGATGACGCCTCGGATAAGGCGCTTATGCTGGAGAGTGAAAACAACGGACGCCTGGTGCGTTCTGTTCGCTTGACAGCGCAGATGCGCATGAAACGATGGATGGTGTTCTCCGAAGAATGGCGCTCCACGGAGATTTTCTGTGAACAACCCGAGGACGGCACCATTCGACTTAGTGTCCATCCGTCTGTCCGGTGAGAAAGCTTGTCCGTGGCCCGATTTGTCTGCCTAAGCGCACAACGCTTCTTAAACCGCGAAAGCCTGATATCAGCGTAAGGCCCGTTTTCTCACGCTGCAACGCTCGTACCGGTCCGGCCGTTGATACGGTCTGCTGCGAGATCAGCATCGCATAAAGTTGACTCGTCCCCATCAAACGCATCAGTTGATGCGGCATTGATTTCTTCCGATCTTCCGTAAGAACAATTAGCGGCGTCGGACGTCGTTGCTCAATTTTTCGTGACTTTTATCGCCGCGCGAAGAAGACCAGCTAAAGCCGAAATCAAAGGAAACTGCCAGCAACAAATTTGCCCTAAGTATCATCGGCAGGAGCTAGGTAGCCTCGCAGGGACGCACTACGTGGTCTGCGTAAACACGAGTTGGGTCGTCTCGAGGACTGATTTGAGGTTCGAGCGGATGCGCGGTCAACCTCCAGAGGCAGCCTGAATAAACAGGGAGTGTTCGCGCTCCATCTTCAGAGTAATTGTGAGCTTGAAAGCACCATTGGCCGGCTCCCGTGTGATCGGGCAGGCGTCCGCGACGAACGGATTCTGGATCGCATTGATTGTTTCCTCATCGGATAAGGAGGCGAAACATCGTGGCACCAAAATCGCGGGGGAAGTCGACGATTCTTACCTCTACGGGGACGAGGAAAAAAAATGCGGCCAGCAGCGATTGTCCCAACGTCGCGGGCGACGGACTTCGCGTGAGACTCAACGCCAGCGACGAGGATCTGTGTAGCGCGGCGTAGTAATCATTTTTGATGGACCAAGCCGGGCATGGGAGCAAAGTTTTTCGGACCGTGTGGTCAGGTTTTCAATATAGCCCAGCGCTACGAGCAAACGCCTTTGGCGTGAGGCCCGTGACAAAACAGTCTGATCCGGCCCCGCAGATCTGTAAGTTGAAATGGACCGAAAGCCTGCTGTGCGTGAAACCCTTCTTCCCATCGGGGGAATGTCGGTTTTGGTATAAGGACATATCGCATCACGCGGCGCGGTAGCCTGCCGCGACTTGGCCTGTGTCTGAATTTGGGGACCGCATGATGAAACTGAACATCAATGGCAAGATCGTCGAGGTCGACCTCGATCCATCCACCCCAGTTCTTTGGGCGTTGCGTGATGCACTGGGCATGACCGGAACCAAATTTGGCTGCGGCGTTGCCGCTTGCGGCGCTTGTACTGTGCATATCAACGGTGTACCCACCCGATCCTGTATGACAGCGATTTCGGCGGCGGTTGGGCAGAAAATCATAACCATTGAAGGTATCGCAGACAACCGCGTGGGCAAGGCTGTGCAAGCAGCCTGGGTCGCGCATGACGTAGCGCAGTGCGGCTACTGCCAAAGCGGTCAGATTATGAGCGCGATCGCGCTTCTCCAGAGTAACAAGCGGCCGAGCGATGCCGATATCGACGTGGCGATGGCGGGAAACATCTGTCGCTGTGGTACGTATCAGCGCATACGTGCAGCGATCCACGCCGCGGCCAGGACGCTGGCGTAAGGAGGGTCTGAGATGGACAAGGAACTGATTGCCAGGCACCTTGCGGGGCGTGTCGACACTGGCGATGCTTCTCCAGCTGTGCACCGTCGCGACTTTCTAAAACTCTCGGCGCTCGCGGGCGGCGGACTGCTTATTGTCTGGACCGCACCGGTGACATTGGCGGCAGAAGAAGCAACACCCGCAGCCACAAGAAGGCCGGCGGATCCAACTGCCTTTGTCAAAATCAACCCGGATAACTCGGTCGAGATCATTGTTAACCGCCTCGACTTCGGACAAGGTGCACTGACTGCCCTTCCGATGTTGCTCGCCGAAGAACTCGATGTCGACTGGACCCAGGTCAAGGCGAGCCTGGCACCGGCCGGCGAAGCCTACAAGGATCCTGTCTTTAACATGCAGATGACCGGGGGATCGAGCGGCGTACGTAACTCCTGGCTGCAATATCGCGAGTTAGGCGCGGCCACACGGATGATGTTGGTAGCCGCCGCCGCGGCGCAGTGGCAGGTACCGGTTTCCTCTTGCACGACCGCCCGCGGCCATGTGCGCTCTGGCAAACACGAGGCCACCTACGCTTCGCTCGCTACATCTGCCAGCCAGCAAAGCGTTCCCGACAAAGTCGTGCTCAAGACGCCCGCGGAGTATCGCATCATCGGGACCGGCCACCGAAGAGTCGACGCGCTGGAAGGCGCCACCGGCAAGAAAAACTACGGCATCGACGTTCGGCTCCCCGACATGAAAGTTGCGCTGTTGCAGCGAGCGCCAACGTTCGGCGGGCAGGTGGATAGTTTTGACGCAAGTCGTGCCAAGACCATCAAAGGCGTGCACGACGTCTTTGAGGTTCCAACGGACCGCGGCGGAAGCGGTGTTGCCGTCGTCGCAGAGGGGTACTGGCCTGCCAAACAAGCCCGCGAACTTCTTCGAATTCGCTGGAAGCCAGATGTCGGCAGCGCGGTGAGCAGCGATGTCTTGCTCGCGTCGTATCAGGAGCAGGCGAAAAATCCCAAGGCAACGGCAGTGGACACCGACCTGCGCGGGGCCGCGACGGCAATCAAGCGGCTGGGTGGCGAATACGTATTTCCGTACTTGGCGCATGCGCCGATGGAGCCACTAAACGCGACGTTCGACATCGCAGACAACCGCGCCACCGTTTGGGCGGGCACGCAATTTCAGACAATCGACCAAAGTGCCATCGCGAAGACTTTGGACCTGAAGCCCGATCAGGTACGGCTTATCACCATGCCGGCAGGCGGCGGTTTTGGTCGCCGCGCGGTACCAACCTCCGACTACTTGCGCGAGGGCGCAAGCATTGCGAAGGCCTGGCGGGAGCGTCGCGGCGAGCAGGCTGGCCCGCTGAAGGTGATGTGGAGCCGCGAAGACGATATCAAGGGCGGGTATTACCGTCCCGCGCACCTGCACCGTGTCGAAGTAGCACTGGACGGGCAAGGACAGGTCCTTGCGTGGGACCACGTGATCATCGGCCAATCTATCTTGAAGGGGACACCATTTGAGGCGTCCATGGTCAAGGGCGGGATCGATCGCACCATGACGGAAGGAGTTGCGGAGAACTGCTACGCGTTTCCGTTGCGCCTTCGCGTTGCCCATCCCGATGTATCGGTGCCGGTGCTCTGGTGGCGCTCGGTCGGTCACACCCATAATGCATTTGTTATGGAGACGATGGTCGATGAGGTGGCGCAAGTCGCTGGCGTGGACCCCGTCGCATGGCGCCTTGCGCACCTGGATGCCAAGAAGCACGGCCGGCGCATAGCAGCGTTGCGGCTTGCCGTCGAAAAGTCCGGCTACGGAAAACCACTGCCGACAGGGCATGCCTGGGGGGTTGCGGTGCACGAGTCCTTTGGTTCGGTCGTGGCCTACATTGTCGACGTCTCCATTGTGGGAGACCGGCCTAAAGTCCACCAGGTGACTGCGGGCGTTCACGCAAACTTCGTGGTCAATCCGCTGGCCGCCGAAGCGCAAATTCAGGGCGGCTGCGTGTTTGGACTGGCGATGACGCAACCGGGTTTTGAAATCACGCTAAAGGACGGTGTCGTCCAGCAGTCTCAGTTCACCGACTATCCGCCACCGCGCATCACAGACGCCCCAACGGTCGCCGTGCATTTTGTAGCAAGCACCGACCCTCCCACTGGGCTCGGGGAGCCAGGGGTGCCACCGATTGCGCCGGCCATAGCAAACGCGATCGCCGCGCTGACCGGACGGCGACTGCGCAAGCTGCCACTGGATCTGCAGTCGGCCTGATATAACGCTTGACCTGGGTGAAGATCAAACACGGGATTTGGTCCGAAAGATCCGATTTCTTCGGGTGCAACTGTCTGCACTGCTATGTGGTCCATGGTGATCGAAGTCTCAAATCGCCTTGCTTTCACCCAAAGTTCGGGCCGTCTTTTGCGTCGACGAACATGAAGCAAAAATCGGCGTGGGCACTGCGAATCTTGCTGGGAAAAACCCGCCGCCTGCTATCTAACGCTGACATCTCTGCTTTGCGGCCGGTCAGTTGCGTTCGTCTCGATGCAAAAGCCGCACAACTTCGAGTAGCTCTGGTGCCATCTCATACATGATGCCGCGCGAAGGGGCAGGTTCCCAAGCCGCTTTCGAACCGACAAAGACCTGCATTGCGATCGCAAGCCCCTTGTCGTCATCGAGTGACCCCGCCGGCACCCAGACGTAGGGAAAGCTGCGCAAAGCGTTTGGAGCCGGTGCACCGCAGTTGGAACAAAAGTCCGATCGAAAATCAGTCTCTTTGCTCCGGGACGACACGATTTACTCACTGCTTGGCAAGCGAAAGGTTTCCGCAGTGACAATCATCGCGGCGCTTGGTGCCGCTGCGCTTTGCTTTCGGCACAACGAACAATGGCATTGATACGGCAACGGAATTTTGTCGGTCACTTCGAAACTGACCCGACCACAAAGACATTGTCCGCGCACGACCAATCCTTTTCTAGCCGCAACCTCATAACAAGGGAAAGTCTCCCTTCGGGTCTGCGGAAGTACGGATAGCACTCCACTAATCCAAGCGACGTGGCGACCAAATCAGTAGTCCAGGGTTCGTAAAAGTGAATGTCGATCTGCCAACTTCCACCTGCCTTGCCCACGAGGCACTTGCGCAACATCACTTCTGACGCAGGATCCAAAATATGTCGGGCACAAACCTTGATCGAGGCGTGCTACCTTAGCTGACCTAAGCCTGTGTGAAACCAGGACTTTCCCGGCAGCGCGCACGCGAGCCGGCATTGATCAAAGCGCGTCCCACGTGAAATTCGCATACCCCCTTGCATAACGATGGCAAGGGGCTGAAGGCGAACTGCCATGTTTTTCCGGGACGATGTGATCTTCATACTTTAGAGATTTTGCTGAAGGTCAAATGTTCTCTGCTTTTTGTATTTGAAGTATACAAAATACATCTTATCTTCTGCGTAGACGTCAGCAGCTGTTGCATTAGAGCCGAGGCCTCTGCCAGCGGTCGAAAAATCCGCAGTGGCGCTTGCCGGTTTTGCAATTAGCGTTTCTCGGCGTAAGGCAAAGCCTCTAAGCAAAAAAAATTGGAAGGAACAAAACAATGAAGATTTCCCATGCAAGGTGGGTCAAGCTCACACGGGCCGGACTAATAGGTCTCGCAGCGACCATCGGCGCGGTAGGCAACGCGGCTGAGCCCTCGACGGCGCGCATCGCCGGCGACTTTGGCCCGCCGCAGGGCGAACCGATCCACGCGGTGCTCGTCAGCCCGCCGAACGTGCCGCCACCGATCCACCGAAACTACCCCGCAAAGGTCATAGTCGATCTGGAGGTAGTGGAAAAGGAAATGCCCATTTCCGAGGGCGTTACGTACACCTTTTGGACATTCGGGGGCACGGTTCCAGGCTCGTTTATTCGTGTCCGACAGGGCGATACCGTGGAATTTCACCTAAAGAACAACCCCGCCAACAAGATGCCGCACAACATCGATCTGCACGGCGTTTCCGGCCCCGGTGGAGGAGCCGCCTCCAGTTTCACGGCGCCCGGCCACGAGTCACAGTTCACCTTTAAGGCTTTAAACGAAGGGGTGTATGTATACCACTGCGCGACGGCACCAGTGGGTATGCACATCGGCAATGGTATGTACGGGCTCATTTTGGTCGAACCGCCCCAGGGCCTACCTCCGGTTGACCACGAGTACTACGTCATGCAAGGCGATTTTTATACGACCGGGAAATATCGCGAGAAGGGACTTCAGCCATTTGACATGCAACGCGCCATCGACGAACGACCGACCTACGTGCTGTTTAACGGAGCCGAAGGTTCTCTTACGGGCGAGCGCGCACTTTTGGCCAAAACAAATGAGAGCGTACGAATTTTCGTCGGCAACGGGGGACCGAACCTCGTCTCGAGCTTTCACGTAATTGGCACCATCTTCGACAGAGTTCGCTTCGAGGGTGGCACCAATGTGCAGGAGAACGTACAAACGACCCTCATCCCGGCTGGAGGGGCGGCGGTCGTGGAGTTCCATCCGCGCGTGCCCGGCAGCTACGTGCTTGTTGATCACTCGATTTTTCGTGCCTTCAACAAGGGAGCTCTCGCAATTCTTAAGGTCGAGGGGGCCGAGGACAAATCGATCTATTCGGGAAAAGAACTCGACGCGGTGTACTTAGGCGATCGATCTCAACCCAACCTCAACGCGGTGAGTACGGCAGCGCGCGCCGCGTCGGGAGGTGTACTGACCGTCAAGGATCAGGTCGAGGCCGGCAAGGTGCTCTTTCAAGGTACTTGCTCCGTGTGCCACCAACCCAATGGTGCCGGCATGGAGGGCGTGTTTCCGCCGTTGGCAGGCTCGGACTTTCTGGCGGCCAACCCACGGCAGGCTATCGGAATTTTGTTGCAAGGAC
Source organism: uncultured Burkholderiaceae bacterium (assembly GCA_964608115.1). Lineage (GTDB taxonomy): Bacteria > Pseudomonadota > Gammaproteobacteria > Burkholderiales > Burkholderiaceae_F > GJ-E10. Next base: position 10,113 of record CAZSOI010000245.1, read on the forward strand.
GCAAAGGCAAGATCACCGTAAATGGCAAGACGTTCGACTCGGTGATGCCACCAATGAGTCAGCTCAACGACGATGAGGTCGCCAACATTCTCACGTACGTACTAAATAGCTGGGGCAACCCAGGAGGACGCATCGACATGGACGAAGTGCGAAAGATGCGTACCGCCCTGGCCAAACCTGCAGGAAGTGGCTCCGAGTAAGACCGGGTCACATGCCATGGCTATGCGGCTTCGCCAAGCAATCGCCGCCGCGTGTACAACCGCGGTCTTGTGCGCTTGCGCACCGTTGCACGCAGCTCAATACGCGATTGTGCCTGGCGGCTTGTTCCGCGGCGTGCTAACTGGCAACGATGCCCCTGCGTCGCCCGTGGGGCGCTTTTCTATGCGCGTGACGCCGGTTACGAATGCGGAGTTCCTTTCTTTCGTGCTCCGTCAGCCTCGCTGGCGACGCGGCACAGCGCCAGCGATTTTCGCGGACGCTGATTACCTAGGCGCTTGGGCCGGACCGACCGAGCTTGGCACCAACGTTGCCCCCGCCGGTCCGGTTACTAGAGTCAGCTGGTTTGCTGCGCAGGCCTTTTGCGAGGACGAGGATGCTCGGTTGCCGACTTGGCTTGAATGGGAATACGTTGCGGCGGCCGACAGGACGCGCAGAGATGCTCGCGCAGATCCGGCCTGGCGCGCGCGCATTCTGGACTGGTACGCAAGTACGGCCGACGCCAGCAAACAGCGCGTTGGCGAGGAAACCAATGCCTATGGGATTAGCAACCTACACGGATTGATTTGGGAGTGGGTTGACGACTTTAACGCCCTGCTTGTTGATGCCGACAGTCGAGTGCAGGGTGACGCTGAGAAACTGCGGTTTTGCGGCGCAGGCGCAATTACGATGAAGGACCGCGAGTCGTACGCGATCTTGATGCGCATCGCACTGCTCTCGTCAATGAACGCCGCGGGTAGCACTGCAAACCTCGGATTTCGTTGCGTGCGGCCCATCCCGGAGACTGCCCATGATTCGTTGTCTTCCCGATGACCTAGTGCCGCGCGCCTGTATCGGCGCAGTATTGCTATTGGCGACGGCCACGATGGCCGCGCCGTTACCTAGCGCGAACATCCCGACAGATTCAATCTACCAACTCGATATTGGCCTTCAGGATCAAGGAGGCCGATCCTTTCGTCTTTCCGAGATGCGCGGCACGATTTACGTCGTCAGTATGTTCTATTCGTCCTGCCAGTATGCGTGTCCAACGACGATCGAGACCATAAAGCAGACGTTGGCGCAATTGCCTGAAACCCAGCGCGGTCACGCGCATGCGCTGATGGTCTCCTTTGATCCAAAGCGCGACTCGATACGGGTTCTGGATCGTGTGGCGCGCGAACACGGACTTGACCGCCAGATCTGGACTCTAGCTCGCACAGACGAGGCGTCCGCTCGCAAACTGGCTGCCATACTCGGCATACAGTACCGGGCGCTGCCAGACGGTGATTTTAATCACAGCACGCGCTTGCTGCTAATTGATCGCGAGGGCCGTATCGCGGGTCAAACCGAGCACATTGGGAAGGTCGAACTAACCTTCGTGGAACACCTTCGGGCGCTCGAGCCTTGAGGTGCACGTCCGGCGGCGGATGCGGGTCGCATTAGGTCCGAAACGCAAGTCAAACTGCCGCGAACGATTTATCGTCGGCTCGGATCGCGCGCATAAAAATCCTGATCGTTTCTGAGGTTTGGGAACGTTCATGAGGACACAAGGCGACCGCGAGAGATTTCGCGAGGGAAAGAAAAAACCGGGTGCTGGCGATTTTGTCGAAGCTCCCGGCGCACAATGGCCGCCCTAGAGCCCGCCAGCTAATTTGAACAGGCCGACGGCCTCGGCGAGCCGTTGCGTTTGCTGCTCGAGTTGCTTCGCAGCAGCCGCCGACTGCTCGACAAGTGCGGCATTTTGTTGCGTGAATTCATCCATCCGCGTTACAGCCTCATTGACTTGGCCAATGCCGGAGCTTTGTTCCGTTGCGCCGCGGATGATTCCAGCGATAAGCTCCGTCACGCGGTCAACCTGGCGAACGATTTCACCCATGGACGTACCGGCATCGTTCACCAGATTTGCCCCGGCCGCGACGGTGGCCGCGCTGCAGTCGATCATGCCCTTGATCTCGCGCGCAGCCTGTGCGCTACGCTGTGCCAAGCTACGAACCTCCGAGGCAACTACCGCGAAACCTCGACCCTGCTCACCCGCTCGGGCTGCCTCGACCGCAGCGTTCAGCGCCAGGATATTGGTCTGAAAAGCGATGCCATCAATCAGCGTGATGATTTCACCGATTCGGCGGCTTGCCTCCGAAATTTCCTCCATCGTTGAGACGACTTGACTGACAATTTCGCCGCCGCGGGCCGCGGCTGCGCTTGCCGCGCGTGCAAGCTCGCCGACTTCGCGAGCGTCGTTGGCGCTTTGGCGAACGGCCGTGGTCAGCTGGTCAACGGAATTTACGGTCTGTTCCAGGCTGCTGGCCTGGCGCGACGTCCGATCGCTCAAATCATGACCTCCGGCAGCTATTTGCGTGCTCGCGGTAGCGACGGAATCGACGCCACTACGAACCTCCGACACGACACCTCGGAGGTTTCCGATCATCGTGTGCAAGGCCTCAAGCAGCCGACCGATTTCGTCCTGGCGTGTCACGCGCACATCCACCGTCAGATCGCCACGCGCTACATCACCCAACGTGCGCACGACCTCTACCAACGGCTCGCGCACGAGCCTTCGCAGGGCTAATCCGACGCCAAGGACTAGTAGGACCTGCAAAACGACTTGCCCTAGCGCCATCGTGAGCGTGCGCGATCGCAGTCGGGAGTACTCGGGATTGAGGTCCATTCGTACGTCGGAGGCGCCTATGACACTGCCTTCGGCCGCCGCGTGGCAACTTACGCAGTCGGTGCCATGAAAGTCCCGCGACGCGATGTATGGGGTCACCACCCGAAGTAGTGGGTTCCCCTTGTCGTCACGAGTCACGGCAACATATTGCCTCTTGTTCGCGATCGCGTCCCGTTCAATCTCATCGCTCACTGCCTCTTCGGCCAGGCCGGGACCAAACTGGTCGATGACTGGTTGGGTCCGAATCAGCCGCACGGATTCCACGTGTCCAGATGAGGAGACCTTCTTTGTCACGAGTTTGCGGTTTTCGATATTCGAGATCTGCCCCGTAACCATGAGCATGTTTGCGCTATCGATGATCTCGTTGGAGATCTGGTCGGAGTGTGCTACCGCCGAAGCGATAAGTTCGTCCTCCAGACTCCGGTACGCGAAAATTTGGCCCGCGCACAAGCTGGCGAAGATAACCGGTTGGATCACCAGTTGCAGTTTCGTCTGCAGCGAGAGATCGCCCCATTGAAGAAAGGAGATGGTTCGCATGGACTTCGGAGTCGACGGGCGAGAGTGCAATGCTTGCAGAAAAGGCGGTTGCCTGATGCATTGAAATGTGGGCCGGAACAAAATGCCGATGAGCCCAAGAGAAGGTCTTTACTGCCAAGGTCTGAACGAGATTGATTTCCAAACTGCAGAGATCTGCTTACAGTGCCATTTGTTCTTCGGGGTGCCGTCAACAATTAGAGAAGTGCTCGAAATCGGATCCACATACCCGGGCGGTGCAGAGTGGCGAGTTTGGGAATCGGCATGGTTCATGCGGCCCCAATTAGCGCTTATGGAGCCATTGTTGCGCGCTTGGGGGTTGCCAGCCTTTCTGTCGCGGGAAGTTCACCGACCTGCAAGGCGCACATCTGAATTACTCCGCAGCGAAAGCAGAAAAAGCTCACCTGGGAACGCTGTACGAAGAAGCAGATGGAAGGATGCGATCATCTAGCGAGAAATCGAGCTCTTCTCACGCTGGGTAACGCTTCGAGATCGAATGCACCACCTGCCCGTCATCCCTGATGACTGATGACCACGGATATCCCCTTGCAGAACGACGGGTGGACGCTTTTCTCAAGAAGAAGGGAGCCTGTTGTTATTCGGTGGCTGGCAAATGGGCCGATTGGGAATGGCTGGGGCGAAGACGCGATGTTGCGCCCGACGTCCGATAACTTGCCGCCCGCGAGTCAGCTTTAAAGTGCAGCCGAAGTTGGGTCCGGGTCGAGTCCTCCGGGTGCAGTCGGCTCTCGAGCGGATTCGGCGATGACGGCTACGTGGGATATTGCGGGTCCTTGGCGCGTTGGTGTCTACTGAAGGGCGCGTACCGGTCCTGAACGTGGTCCGAAGGCGACTCCGCTCGATTGGTGCAAACGGCAAGAAACAGTAACTCGTCCAATCTCTCGTAAGCGGATGATTCCGGCTCGTGAAAATTTAAGTGCCATGAATCGCTCAGGGCTCGTGGATTTGTTTCGAGATCTGCTTCAACTCCGCCATCCGATCATCCAAGCGCCGATGGCGGGTGTGCAGGACGGAAGGCTCGCGGTAGCAGTCTCTAACTCGGGAGCACTGGGGTCACTGCCGTGCGCCATGCTGGCGGCGGATGCGATGCGACGGGAAATGACAGCAATTCGTGCAGGCACGGACAGGCCCTTTAGCGTGAATTTTTTTTGCCATACTCCACCAACGGCAACGAGTGCCCAGCGAGACGCGGCATGGCGAGCGGCACTTGCGCCCTACTACGCCGAATTGGGAATCCGAGTGGATGCGATCCCGACCGGACCCACCCGTTCGCCCTTTAGCCACGAAATGGCCGACGTTTTGGAAGACCTTAAACCCCCCGTGGTTAGCTTTCACTTCGGTCTTCCTTCTTCACAGCTACTAGGCAGAGTCAGGGCATCGGGCGCTCGAATACTCTCCTCCGCGACAACGGTCGAGGAGGCGCGTTGGCTGGAGGCGCATGGCGTTGACGCGATCATCGCGCAGGGCCTCGAGGCAGGCGGACATCGTGGAATGTTTCTTACAGGAGATCTGACCACACAACTTGGAACCTTTGCGCTCCTTCCGCAGGTGGTGCGAGCGGTCCGCGTGCCCGTCATCGCCGCCGGCGGTATCGTCGATGCCGCAGGTGTTGCTGCCGCGATGGCCCTTGGCGCCGCTGCTGTGCAAGTTGGCACCGCTTATCTGCTTTGTCACGAAGCCACGACGAGCGTCGTGCATCGAGCGGTGCTAAAGAGTGACGATGCGCGCCACACGGCACTAACGAATCTGTTCTCGGGTCGACCTGCCCGCGGTGTCGTAAATCGGCTCATGCGGGAGCTGGGGCCGATCAGCACGCTTGCTCCTGAGTTTCCGCTTGCCGCAGCCGCTATCGCGCCATTGCGCGCAGCCGCCGAAAGTCGAGGACTAAGCGATTTCTCGCCTTTGTGGTGCGGTCAGAATGCAAGCCGCTGCAAGGACGCAGCCGCTGCGGACGTAACTGACGAGTTGCTTTGCGGTTTCTAGCTGCCGCGAAAACTTGTCGCAATAGAGGCTGTCCGCTCTTGCCGAAGTGACGGCCTGCTTTGCGTCGCCTTTACTGCAGCACGCCTGCAAAATGCAGTGGGACGCAATGGCAGTGATACGGCGGATTGCGGAATTGCTCCGAGCAACCAAGGCCTTGGCGCTGCAGGGTCAACTCCAGAATTTCGCAGCGACCCCGGAAATCACGACAAAGCAGTTGCTCGCTTGGAGTTGCTACCATCCGCCGCGCCAGCCCCCTCGTTCAGGCGGACGACCGTTTAATGTAGGATGGAAGCGTCGCGCCCGTATGCGCACGCTGTCCGGAATCTTAGCTTGGACCTGATCGACGTCATACAACAGCTCTCCTTCGCGCGCGATCTGCCGACCGTTCAAGCAGTCGTGCAGCACGCCGCGCGAGCGCTGACGGGCGCTGACGGAGCCACGTTCGTGCTGCGCGACTCGGGCATGTGCTACTACGCGGACGAGGACGCGATCGCTCCACTGTGGAAAGGCAAGCGTTTCCCCATGGAGTCGTGTATCAGCGGCTGGGTCATGCTGAACCGACAGCCCGCCGTCGTCCCGGACATCGCCGCCGACCCGCGCATCCCTTTCGACGCCTACCGGCCCACCTTCGTCAAGAGCCTAGTGATGGTGCCGATTCGCATCGAGGAGCCGATCGGGGCGATCGGCAACTATTGGGCGACGGAATACCAGGCAACTGACGTTCAGATCCGCACGCTCCAAGCCCTGGCCAACACGACCGCGGTGGCTCTGGAGAACGTTCGCCTCTGCACCGGAATGGAGGAGTTGGTCCATGAGCGCACGCGCCAGCTCCAAGAGGCCAACCGCAAGATCGAGCAACTCTCGCTCACCGATGATCTGACGGGCCTGTACAACAGGCGCGGCTTCTTTGCACTCGCCTCGCGTCAGCGGGCGCAGGCGCGCCGGAGCGGCGATCGCCAGTTCGTGCTGTACGTGGACGTCGACGGCTTAAAAACCGTCAACGACGAGTTCGGCCACGGGGCCGGCGACACGCTACTCCAGGCGCTGGCGTGCCTGCTGCGCAAGACCTTCCGCGAGGACGACCTGATCGCCCGCATGGGAGGGGACGAGTTTTGCGTCTTCGGCACGATGACGGGAGAGGGCGACGCGATCGTGCGGCGTCTGGAACAACGCATCGCGCGGTTTAACGCAAGCGGGCAGGAGCCGCGCTTCCGCCTAAGTGCAAGCCTCGGGATCGAAATAATGCCGCCCGGCTCCGATATCCCGATCGAACAGTCGTTGCGGGTTGCGGACGAGAGAATGTACGGGCAAAAGCGACGACATCGGGGCTTCACGCGGTCGCCGGACGAATGAGCGACTTCACTGCCAGCCATAGCGGCCCAAACAGTATCTCTCGAAGACCTGGATCGGCACCACCAAGTCGGCTAGAACCGCGGCCCACAGCGCGAACTGGGTCGAGGCCAGCGGCGCGGACTTGAACAAGCGCGCCATCGTAGCGATAACGATGAGCGCGCGGCCGGCTAATTAAGGGGGCGAACTGGCAGCGTTCCGATGTCCGCTTCCTTTTTGCGGCGACTACCAATAGTGGCTCGGCTTTGACCGGATACGACCGCTCTCGGCGAGCAGGAGCTAAGACGGCAATGCGACAGACTGCAGAAATGCTGGGAACCAAATACGATTTGGCGCTGCATGGTCAATGAGAACGATCGGGATCGCTTTCCAACTTGCTGCATGACGGTCGTTTACCTGAAGCCCGCGGGCAATTGCCGTAGGAGCATGCTCAGCGCTGGCACAGTGGCCCCTTTGGCTGGCACGAAATTCTGTTAAAAATGCCGAGCAACTTCTTCCGGACCCAGGGCCGGTTTTGCTCTTGTGGGCTGCGAGGCGCACCGCACCGCGAGGGGGTTGCCGCTGGCGGCCAACAAAAAAAGGGATACCGGATCGAATGATTTCGGCGCGCAAAGCACTCCAACGCCTGCAAGCGGGCAATCGCCGCTTCGTGGCGGACATTCATAGCCGCGGTGCGCTCGCAAGCCAAGCTCGCCGGATGCAATTGACGGCCGGCCAAGCCCCCTTTGCAGTTATTCTCGGGTGCTCCGATTCTCGCGTCCCGGTGGAGATTGTTTTCGATCAGGGTCTAGGCGATCTGTTCGTGATCCGTGTTGCCGGAAACATCGTCGCGCCCTCGCAGGTCGGCAGTGTTGAGTTTGCGGCCGAGCAGTATGCAACACGGCTTGTCGTAGTCCTGGGGCACTCCCGATGTGGGGCAATCCTGGCAACGCTCGAACAGCTAAAGCGGCCTGCGCGATCGCAGTCGCGAAATCTCCATTCGATCGTCGACCGTATCCGCCCTTCCGTCGAAAGTTTGCTGGCAACTGACCTGCAACAAGACTGCGATGAGCTGGTACGACAGGCAGTGCGCGCAAACATTCGCGCCTCTGCTGGCCATTTGCGGCATGGATCGCAACTCATTGAACAGATGATCGAGAAGGACGGACTCCTCGTAGTAGGCGCCGAATATTCCCTGGAGACTGGGGTTGTCGAATTCTTTGACGGCGTACCAGAAGACGACTGACCGGATCGTGCCCGCCTACGTCGTTGCCGTCGTAAGTGCCTCCGCGAGCTTTGGGACTAGCCGATTACTCAAGACACGACTGCAAGGACGTTTGCGCCTTCTCGAAGGGATCCGGACCAACCCGCTCCCGGGTGTGCGAAAACTCGGTCTAGTTGGATCTGACCGCTAAGGTGCGTCTGCAAAGGTTGCTTTCAGAAGACGCCGATAGCGGCAAGGGATCGGTAGTTCACCTCCGGTGCGTTTGCTTTGGGGATTTTGTCCGGTTTTGGGCAGGTTGCTACCGTCGCTAGACGGCCACAGGCAGGCAAAGTCCGTTACATTGGAATTTGCACCGAAGCGAACTGACGCAGACGGTAGCGGTATGAGTGCGACCGAGGATGTACTCTCATCAGCCACTGAGTGAACGACTAACGCTGCCGGCATATATTGCTAGGTCGCAAGGCGGCCATGTTGGGGAAACACTCGCCCTTGACTACTGCCGAGGCCGTTGCCGGCCGGGTCCATGTCATACGCCGACAGCGCGCGATGCTCGATCGGGACTTGCCGGCGCTCTACGGCGCGTCGAGACCCGGGCACCCGTTCAAGCGGTCAAGCGAAATCTCGAGGGCTTTCCCGCCAATTTCATGCCGATTTCATGTTCCAGCTTTCCGCAAAGGAGTTTGCGCAATGGAGATCACAAATCGTGATGTCCAACGCTGGCGCCAAGATGGGCCTGCGGAGGCCGCCGTATGCGTTTACCGAACACGGCGCACTGCAGCTCGCAACGCACAAGGATCTTGCAGCGAAACTCAAGAAGCCTGAGCAGCGTCTCGACATGTCGGCCGAGGCGATCGCCGAACTCTACGCCATGCTCCGCAAGCTAATGCAATCGCCATCCAAGGCACCGAAACGTCGCATCGGTTTCTGACGGCTTCGGAGTCGAAAGAGCACACGCGATTAGAACCTCCGATGACCGCTTACCGGCGAGCACGATGGCCGAAGTGGGCCGTAGTAAGGCCTCGAACATGCTTGACCTAGCCCGCTTTAGCGGATCGAGCGGATTTCAAGTCGCCTGCGCCAGAAAACTACGACACTTCCAGAAGCTCGACATCGAAGAGCAAGGTGGCATTTGGTGGGATCACGCTTCCAGCGCCGAACTCACCATAGCCGAGGGCAGGCGGAATGACCAGCCGTCGTTTGCCGCCGACGCGCATGCCCACGACGCCTTCCTCCCAACCAGCAATTACGCTGCCCTGACCCAAGGCAAAGGAGAATGGCTGTTGTCGGTCGTGGCTCGAATCAAACTTGGAACCGGGCTTGCCTTCGGCGCCGAGCAACCAGCCGGTGTAATGGACCAGAACATCCCTGCCAAAGGCGGCCGAATCACCGGCGCCCAGTACCAGGTCCTCGATTTGCAGTCCGCTGGGGGTAGTTCTGGGCATGGAAGTTCTCCGATGGTTTACGAGCCGAAAATCGCAAAAAGCGATGGCCAAGCTGCAGACCGTTGGCACCGAAATCGCAGCGAGCAGGCGGACTGCATTTCATTATGAGGCTGTGCGCAATCCACCGCTTGGCGTCTGTCGTATTTTAGTCGTACGATGGCAGCGGCAGCTGACCATCCATGATGCGGGCTTCGGCCACGGCCTGTCATCCAAGTCATTGCTCGGAAGCGGTCTTTGCGTTCAGCGCGGAAATGTCAGTTGGCATAACATTCTTGCAAGATTGATCACCGTCACTGAGGTCCCGCACGCTCTGACCGATTTCTCGGGCCGCTATCGGAGACACCAAGCCAGCTCTTCAAGTTTTTGAGCGGTGGCTCTGGTTTGGGTATCTTGGCCAAAGACTGCTTCCGGAGATATGCGAGGACGCAGACATGAGGTCGCTCGGTTTCAAGGCAGCGTTGTTGGTGAGCGCCGTCGCCCTCGTCGGTTGCGGCGCTCCACCCATTGTGCCTGTATTGCTAGCCCCAAGTGGGCAGAGAGAGCCCTCGTTGAACGCTCCCGCTAAATCTGGCGACTTAGCGCATATGGAAGCCTTGTTGAAGGAGGGTGCAGACGTCAATGCCCATGACAAGTACGGACGGTCGCCATTATTCATTGCGGTAGAGGCGGACCACAGAGACGTGGCGGAACTGCTCATTGCGCATGGAGCCGACGTAAATAATATCCCCTGCGTCACTAAATCCTTGATATGCACCGCATCGGTCACTGGTTTTCTTCCCCTAGCAGCGGCGGCGAATAAAGAAATGGCGGAACTCCTTATTGCCCACGGCGCCAATGTCAACGCCTACGACACACTCGGCGATACGCCGCTGGCTACCGCGCGGAACAAAGACATTGCGGAACTGCTCATCGCGCACGGCGCGGATGTCCGCGCGCAGCATAAGTCCTCTGAGTGTTCGCCGCTGGTTATTCCGGTAGCCCGGGATCGCATGGATGTAGTCGAAGTCCTCCTCGCGCACGGTGCTGATGTCAATGCGAACTGTGCGACCGGCATCACCCCGCTCTATAACGCGGGAAGCAAGAAAATGGCAGAACTGCTCATCGCGCACGGCGCGGATGTCAACGCTAAGGGGAGGAACGGTTCGACGCCGCTTTTCCATGCTTCGCTATTTGACAATTTGGATGTGGCGGAATGTCTGATTGCCCATGGTGCCAAGGTTAACGTCAGAATTGATGATGGTCGGACGCCATTATTTTTTTCGGTATCGGGGGATCATCCAGACATGGCAAAACTTCTTCTTGCGTACGGCGCCGATGTCAACGCGGCAAACG
>CAZSOI010000246.1:0-2230 GCA_964608115.1 uncultured Burkholderiaceae bacterium
ATCACCACAGAAAGAAAAGTAGTTCCCAAAAGCGAGGGTTGCTCTGTCCCATTAACATGGTGCTTACCTGCGCGGAGGATTGAAAGATGGATACCAAAAGCACTGCCCGGATGTAGGCGAGCCTCTTCCGCGCCAAGTGCAGCTAATCGTTATCTGGTCTTTCCCTGGTACTTACAATGTAACTTATCGGCAACCTGTCCTAGTTTCTTGTCCAGTGTCCAGATGGGCAGTTCGGCCAACACGCAGGAAGCAAGCAGATGAACGTCTATATAACCCAAACCTTTTCCCATGAGGGCATGGTTTTCTAAGAAAGTCATTACCTCCTGATGGTCCACAGCAGTGGCCATCGGGAGGGCTTCCAGCAGAGTTAGTATGGTAGTTCTGTTCTTAATATTTCCGCATGCGAGCTCGCCTATGATAAAGGGATGGCCTGTAACCTCTCCATCATCGAGAAGGCCCGCGAGTCCGGGATGCAGCTGCCTAAAATGAGAGACCCATACAGATGTATCGACAAGAACCATCCTACAGACTGCCTCTCCTCGGTATCGGTTTCAACTGCTTTTCTGTGCCTCCGAGTTTCGCGAGTCTCTTTGAGCTTTCTCTTGCAATGAGTGCTTCAAGTCCGAGTTTAACCAGGGTAGTCTTTTCTTTGATCCCAGTCATTCTGGACGCTTTATCGATAAGGTTATCCTCAATGTTGAGCGTCGTTCTCATGCTGTCACCTCACTGAATGATATGCATAAGCATGTCATATTTATGCATATGAATCAAGTGTTCTTGAGATAACATCTTTTTTTATGCTTATTATGTGTTTTCTGCAATTGTATGCCCCGCATACTGCCCGGCCGAGAAATAATCCGCCGAGAATCGCCCAAAAGAGCACCTCGCGTTGTATAATAATAAAGGATGCCACTCGCAAGAAAGATTTGCTCGATTAAGGAAAGAGGATCCATCATGCCGCATCTCTGTGTATACTATGGGGCAACCAGAGAGGAGTGTTGAACCGGGGTGGTGGCGCACCTGCCCCCCGTCCGAAGGGTTCACAAAGAGACAGATGACCACAACACACACCATCAGGATTGCCAAAGCCGGGCTCTTAAGAGCCTTCTCCGGACTAATCATTATTTTTTCCATCCTGCCTCTCGCGTCGTGTGGTGTTAACCTTGGCCGGCCTCGGGACACGAACGTTGCCGATGGTTCTCAGCAGAAAAGTACCAAAGCCAAGACCGCTTCTGTGCAGCCCGGGACCCTGCCTCCCGCTGAGCTTTTTTCGACTGGCGGTATCTATTACAGAAACTGGACCAAGTACATGACCGATGACGATGATATTAAGTATTTTTGCGACGAAGGCGCGATCATTCACTCTCCCAGGAACACCGTCCAGGTGTGGATAAAGAGAGAGTTCCCACCTGAAGCGGCGCAACGGGAGATTGTGACCCGCTATGAAATAGACTGCGGCGAAGCACGCTATCGTACCCTTGAGCTTCGTGTGACCTACCCGAACGGAAGGATGGGGAGGACCGATAAACCCACCAAGTGGGTAAACATTTACGATAACAGTAATGAAGAATATCTCAGGGACGAATACTGCAAGTAGTTTCCCTGGAAGGCCATCCACGATGGTTGAGCTGCGCAGGCACCTGTCTATCGGCCAGAGCTCCTGTACAGATGAGCTTTGGAAAAGAGGCTCGCGCTGACATCCAAGTCTAACCCGAGGCCATCTTCACAAACGAAATTCTTCTTACCCTCCTTGCTGTGGAGGACACGGTACGGGCCTGGAAAAGTCGGGAGTCGAAATCCGGGACCAACCTGCGGTGGGTGTGGCGATCGGCGCTGCCATCGGTGGTGCAACGGGCCTCCTCGGCGGTACCGCCATGGGGGCAAACGCGGGCGCTGCTCCCGAATATGAGCTCCAGAAACGGTACGACATTGCCTATCAGCAATGCATGTACGCGAAAGGGAACCAGATCCCCGGTGGTCCTGCGCCACAATCCTACGCGCCACCACCGCCGTCACCGGGCTACGAGCAGGGACCTCCCCCGTCTGCACCACCAGCGACTGGCTACCAGCAGGGGCCGCCTTCCCAGCCAGGCCCGTATGCGGCTTCGCAATAGCATCGTCGGCCGCTGCATGGCACTAGTACGGCGGGAGCGAGCGTCCTTCCATGAATCTTGTCCCCTCACCGGGTTATATCCTCGGCAAGCCTGCTTGCGACGAAATTTTATTTGAC
>CAZSOI010000247.1:0-2402 GCA_964608115.1 uncultured Burkholderiaceae bacterium
GATGCGGTTGGCGTGGTCGCCTATCAGTCGCCCGCGATCCAGTCGCTACTGGGGCGTGCGCCGAAGGATACGATCGGCAAGCCCGCGGCGGCGCTGCTCATCGAAGACGATCGACCTGGGTTTACTCGGGCACTGCGAGCCGCCGTCGATGCCACGGAAGGTGACCGACGTCGCAACTATCTTGCGCGCGCGCGCGGCGCTGACGGCGCCTTGCATACGGTATGGGTGAGCGTTCGCAATTGTCTAGATGACCCGCAGCTCGGTGGCTTGGTCGTTACCGCGGCGGACGTCTCCACGCTGATCGCCGAGGCCGGCCCCGACGCGCGCCAGGCGCGCCAGCTGGAGCTGCGCGATCGGCTGCTGCATCTTGCCATCCAGTCGCGTGCCGACTTTGTGCAGTCGCTCTCGGGTGTGTTGCGCTCAAGCGCCGACGCCTTGCGTGTGAGCATGGCGGGGTTTTGGCGCTTTGATCGCTCCTCCGAGGCGCTGGTGTGCGAGTCGGTGTATTCGCGCAGTGAGCAGCGTTTTTTGCGCGAATGGATCGGCCTGGATTTTCCTCGCAGCGGCGTCGTCGAGTCGGTCGAGCGGCTGCGTGAGCGAACGCCGCTGGCACTGACCGACACGCTGATCGAGGCAGTGGAGCGCGATGCGCGCTGGGCCAACGTGCGCGCCTTCCTGAGTGCTCCCGTATTGCTCGAAGGCGAGGCGATCGGCGTGATTTGTGTCGCCGACTCGGTATCGCGCCGCTGGGAGGATGACGAAATCGGTTTTATCGCGACGGCATCGCTCATGGTGGCCCTGGCGGTGGAGGCCGCGCAGCGAGTGGAAGCCGAAGGGCGCATCGAGCAACTGGCCTGGTACGACCCGCTCACGGGCCTGCCCAATCGCAACATGCTGCGGGAGAATCTGCGCGATGCACTGCTGTCGGCAAGCGGGCGCAAGAAGCGCCTGGCGGTGTTGCTAATTGACCTGGACCGCTTCAAGGACGTCAATGACACCCTTGGGCACTTGGTCGGCGACTCGCTCATCAAGTCCGCAGCAGAGGTGCTGCGCGAGGTCGTCGGCACGATGGGAACCGTTGCTCGCCTGGGCGGCGACGAATTCATTGTGCTGGTAGAAGAGTTCACCCACCGCCAGGAGATCGCCGAACTTGCCACGCGCGTGGCACAGGCGCTGCACCGCAGCGATTTTGTTCCCAATGTCGTCACTCAGGTGTCCGCGTCGATCGGTGTTGCGTTGTTCCCGGAGCACGGCCGTGAGATTGGAACCTTGCTCAAAAATGCCGACGCAGCCATGTATCAGGCCAAACGCGACGGGCGCAACCAAGTGAGCTTTTTTAACCCCATCCGCTACGAGCGTGCCGCACGCGAGGTGCGACTGGGGATCGAGCTGATGAAGGCGGTACAAAGCGAGTCGGCCCAGTTTTTTATCGAATATCAGCCCCAGGTCGAGATCGCCACGGGGCGTGTGGTGGGCTTAGAAGCGCTCATCCGCTGGCGCCATCCGGTTCACGGCGTGCTTACACCCGATCGCTTTATCGATGTGGCGGAGGTAAGCGGCCTGTCCGAGCGCATCACCCGTTGGGTGATACAGGAAGTGTGTGCGCAGATTTTGCGCTGGCGCAAAGTGCAACCGGGCTTCGATATACCGATTTCGATCAACGTCGCCGGGCGCGAGCTCGGATCCAACGTGCTGCCCATTCTTGTGCGCGCTGCGCTCGGGCGCTACCACATCGAACCGAGGATGATCACGCTGGAGATCACTGAGCGCACGCTGGTCAAGGATGGCGAGATCAACAATGACGTCGTCAATGAGCTCTCATCGCTCGGTGTGGGTTTGGTGCTCGACGATTTTGGCACCGGCTACTCGACGCTGAGCTATCTGCGCCGCATGCCCATCCGCGCCATCAAGATCGATCGCACGTTCATCGACGGCATTCCGCAAAACCCGGATAATTGCGCGATCGTGACGGCGATGATGACGGTGGCGCACCATTTCAAGCTGGCGGTGGTTGCCGAGGGCGTGGAAAACGCTGCCCAGGGTGGGTATTTGCAATCGCTCGGTTGCGAATATGCGCAGGGACATCATTTCTCGCGCGCGCTGCTGCCCGCAACGATCGCCGAGCAACTCGCCGGCGGCAGGGCCGCGACGGCCTGAGCACCAAGGAGTCGAGACGATGGCTACGCAGTTCATCCGGGTCGAGACGCGCGGCCGCGTTGGCCTTGTCACACTCGATCGCCCGCAAGCGCTCAACGCACTAAACGACACGCTGATGGATGAGCTCGGTGCGGCACTGCTGGCTTTTGACGCCGACGATGGTATCGGCGCGATCGTCGTGACGGGTTCGGCAAAAGCGTTTGCCGCAGGCGCCGACATTGCGGCAATGAAAGAGCTCTCATTTC
>CAZSOI010000248.1:0-1574 GCA_964608115.1 uncultured Burkholderiaceae bacterium
TCGCTCGCGCCTCAGGATGACGGCTTAGAGTAGGTCGCTGCCAGGTCTGTCAAGGATGGAAACGCTTCATTCCTCTTCACGAATACTCAGATCAAAAGCCCCCGCGGGACACCGCGGGACTTTTTGCTGTCAAAACGACCAGCGACAAGAAACGCTGATGAAACAACGCGAAGTCCGCGCTTTCATTTTCGTTTCTGGATTATGTTGTGCTCCATCCGGCCTACGCCTGTTTTCAACCGACACCGGAAACGAACTTTAGCCGCCGCGCAGCCTGTCGATAAGCGTGTATGTTCCCTCCCAGAAAGGTTGCGCCACAATACAATTTATGGTTTAGTTATGCTTCGCGCGAGTGGACGAAACTATTTTTGCGCAAATCCGGCAGACGGTGGCGGCCATGAGCGGCGCAATCAAGAGCAACAGCGGGCTGGTACTATTTGCCTTCAGCTACTTGGACGCTTGGCAAATATTGATTACCGCCGTCTGTATACCCGGCATTTTTATCGAATTGGAGCGCTTCCAGCGCGCTTCAATTCTCGAAATGGTCTTGGCGGCGTTGCTGCAGGTGCTGCTGAACGTCACGCAATACAACGTGATCATGCATAATTTCATCCACACCCCGTTTTTCAAGAGCGCGGCCCTCAACCGGGCCTACGAGCTCATATGCAGCGTACCGGTGCTGTTGCCCTTCACCGACTCGAAAGTGTTGCACCTCACCCATCACAAGTACACCAACGACAAAATCAACCCAAAGACCGGCACCACGAAGGATCCGACGTCAACCTATCGCCACGGCAAGAACGGGCAGCATGAGTCTTTTTTCAGTTATGTCTTATTCGGGCCGATCCGCGAGCTGATGCAAACCGACGGCGCCGAACAAAGCGACCGCATCAAGCAGCGCATCCGCGTCGAAATGGGCGTCATCGCCGTATTTTTAGGGGTCCTGGCGTGGCGGAACTATCATTACCTGATCCTGTATCTGGTTATCGTCTACGCCGCGCAGGCCCTGATTCTGGCGCAGAACTTCTTCGAACATTACGGCGCGCAGCCCGAGAACAAATTGTCGAACTCCGTGAGCTGTTACGGCACATTGTACAATCTTCTTTGGTTCAATAACGGATATCACCAGGAGCATCACTATAGACAAGGCGTGCATTGGACCAAGCTGAAGAGCCTCAGGGCGGAGATGCTACCGGATGGCGGCCGGCACATCGTGCCGCAGGCGCACTTTATGAACCTGCCGTTCCTGTTCCCGGACGCCGCAACCGGCGAAGCCGAACGCGGTTAGCAAGCGTAGCCCGGATGAGCAACCCTCCTTCGCTCGCGTTGCGACCTTCGGAGGGTAGGAGTCCACCGAAGCGCGGAGCGCGTAGGTGGAAGCGACATCCGGGGTTTTCCCCTCCGCGGTGACCCCGCATATCGTCGCGCTCATGCGATGCGTAACTGCAATGCTTACCCCGCCAGCGGCCGCTGCGTGCCCTTGGTGAACATGCGGTAGCCCAGGCGCTCGTTCGGCCAATAATCCCAGATCGCGTAATGCTGGGTGCAGCGGTTGTCCCACATGGCGATCGAATGCG